>NZ_QTPU01000019.1:0-163609 GCF_003857805.1 Burkholderia sp. Bp9099 | reverse complement strand
ATCTCGGGTGCGATCCAGCATCTGGCCGGCATGAAGGATTCGAAGGTGATCGTCGCGATCAACAAGGATCCGGAAGCGCCGATCTTCAGCGTGGCCGACTACGGCCTCGTCGGCGATCTGTTCGCGCTCGTGCCGGAGCTCGTGAACGAGCTGGGCTGACGCTGCGTGACTTGATGCTTCGGCAGCAAGTCGTACGACAAGGGGCGCGATGAGCGCCCCTTTTTTTGTGCAATGGCAGAAGGGGCGGGGACGCATCTGTCTTCGATGCAGCGCATCGCCATCGCACCATGCCGTACGGAACAGTTTTTGTGCGAGCAGATGGGACCGAAGCATCGATCGCCGGAGCGAAGGGGTAACGCGCGTGCGCGTTGACGCAAGCCCCTTTCCGAGCAGGTATCGCATGCGCTGAAACGAAAAAGGCGCCCTGACGGGCGCCTTCTCCACTGATACCGACCGGCCTGCGTCGCCGCGGGCCGTCCCGACTTATGCGTATGCCGGGCGCGTCTGGCCGGCCACGTCCTTCAGGTAGCGATGCACCGACAGGTCGTCGGCCTGGATCGCCGGCTTCTTGCCCGAGATCAGGTCGGCGAGCAACTGGCCCGATCCGCACGACATCGTCCAGCCGAGCGTGCCGTGGCCGGTGTTCAGGAACAGGTTCGAGACCGGCGTGCGGCCGACGATCGGCGTGCCGTCCGGCGTCATCGGGCGCAGGCCCGTCCAGAAGGTTGCCTTCGACGTGTCGCCGCCGCCCGGGAACAGGTCGTTCACGCACATTTCCAGCGTGTCGCGGCGCGCTGCGCGCAGGTTCTTGTCGAAACCGACGATCTCCGCCATGCCGCCGACACGGATGCGCTGGTCGAAACGCGTGATCGCGATCTTGTAGGTTTCGTCGAGCACCGTCGACACGGGTGCGGCCGCCTCATCGACGATCGGCGCGGTGATCGAATAGCCCTTCAGCGGATAGACCGGAATCTTCATCAGGTTCGAGACGAAGCGGGTCGAGTACGAGCCGAGCGCGACGACGTACGCATCCGCGCGCACCGTCTCGCTGCCGCACTGCACGCCGGCGATCTTGCCGCCCGCGATCGCGAGCGCGTCGATCGGCGTGTTGTAGCGGAACTTCACGCCGAGCGATTCCGCGAGCGCCGCGAGGCGCGTCGTGAACAGCTGGCAGTCGCCCGTTTCGTCGCCGGGCAGGCGCAGGCCGCCGGTCAGCTTGTGCGACACGGCGGCGAGCGCCGGTTCGGCATTTTTCAGTTCGGCCGGCGACAGCAGTTCGAACGGCACGTTCGCTTCCTGCAGCACCGCGATGTCCTTCGCCGCGCCGTCGAGTTGCTGTTGCGTGCGGAACAGTTGCAGCGTGCCGCCCGTGCGCCCTTCGTACTCGATGCCCGTGTCGGCGCGCAGCGCCTGCAGGCAATCGCGGCTGTATTCGGCGAGGCGGACCATGCGGCCCTTGTTGACCGCATAGCGCTCGGCCGTGCAGTTGCGCAGCATCTGCCACATCCACTGGAGCTGGAAGCGCGTGCCGTCGAGGCGGATCGCGAGCGGCGCGTGCTTCTCGAACATCCACTTGACGGCCTTCAGCGGCACGCCGGGCGCGGCCCACGGCGCCGCATAGCCGGGCGAGATCTGACCTGCGTTTGCGAAGCTCGTCTCGAGCGCCGGGCCGGCTTCCCGGTCGATCACCGTGACTTCATGACCGGCGCGCGCGAGGTAATACGCGCTTGCCACGCCCACCACACCGCTGCCCAGAATGACGACTCGCATAGCTGCTCCAGATGGAAGGGATCAGGTCGAGGCCGGGCGCACCTGCGTCTCCGTGTAACCTCTAGCTGATCTAGTTTTTTGCGCTATGGTATTGTCGAATGTGTAGGTTTTGTTATCGTATTTTTCAGGTTTTCAGCATAAACAAATGAGAACGCAACGCCAGCCAGTACGCTCGCTCGACAAGCTCGACCGGCGCATCCTGAAACTGCTCCAGGACGACGGCCGGATGGCGATGAAGGACCTCGCGGAACAGGTCGGACTGACCGTCACGCCGTGCATCGAGCGCGTGCGGCGCATGGAGCGCGACGGCGTGATCACCGGCTACCACGCACGCGTCGATCCTCACCAGCTGGATGCCGCGCTGCTGGTGTTCGTCGAGATCACACTCGGCCACAAGGGCGGCAACATGTTCGAGCAGTTCCGCCGCGAAGTGATGAAGATCGACGAGGTGCTCGAATGTCATCTCGTGTCCGGCGACTTCGACTACCTGATCAAGGCGCGGATCGGCGAAATGGCCGACTATCGCAAGCTGCTCGGCGACATCCTGCTGCAACTTCCCGGCGCGGTGCAGTCGAAGAGCTATGTCGTGATGGAGGAAATCAAGGAGACGCTGACGATTTCGGTCGGCGAATGAGCGCGGCGGGGGCCCGCTGCCGGCTCCGCTATCTCACCCTTGGCATGCTGCACCCAATACTGTATAAATATACAGTATTGGGTGCAGGCGAATGGGTGAGCACATGGACGGTCGGTCCGACAACGAATTTCCGATAGCGCCGCCGGCGCCCCGCAAGGGGCGCGGTGCGGTCGACAATCTCCAGGGGCGGTACGAAACGGCGCTGCGCGAAGCGGTCGACGACGGCTGGACGCACGAATCGGGCGACGCCGATCTGCCTGCTCCGCTGCGCACCCAGGTGTTCGAGGAGCGCGCAAAGAGCATCCTGACGCACAACCAGTCGCCGGACATTCCGTTCAGCGTGTCGCTCAATCCGTATCGCGGCTGCGAGCATGGCTGCATCTACTGCTTCGCACGGCCGACCCATAGCTATCTCGGCCTGTCGCCGGGGCTCGATTTCGAGAGTCGCATCTACGCGAAGGTCAACGCGGCCGAACTGCTCGAGCGCGAGATTTCGCGCAAGCGCTACGTGCCGGAGCCGATCGCGCTCGGCGTCAACACCGATGCATACCAGCCCGTCGAGCGCGATCTGCGCATCACGCGTAGCGTGATCCAGGTGATGCACGATTACGGGCTGCCGTTCGCCGCGATCACGAAATCGTCGCTGATCGAGCGCGATCTGGATCTGTTGGCCCCGATGGCCGAGCGCGGGCAGGTGATGGCCGCAGTCACGATCACGACGCTCGACGCCGATCTCGCGCGCACGCTCGAGCCGCGTGCGGCGACTCCGGCGCGCCGGCTGCGTACGATCCGCGCACTGCGCGACGCGGGCGTGCCCGTGGGTGTGAGCATTGCACCGATGATCCCGTTCGTCACCGAGCCGGACATGGAGCGTGTGCTGGAAGCCTGTGCGGAAGCCGGCGCGACGCACGCGAGCTACATCATCCTGCGGCTGCCGTGGGAGGTCGCGCCACTGTTCAAGAACTGGCTCTCCGCGCATTTCCCCGATCGAGCGGAGCGCGTGATGAATCGCGTGCGCGACATGCGCGGCGGGAAGGACTACGACTCGGATTTCTCGAAACGGATGAAGGGCGAGGGGATCTGGGCCGACCTGTTGCGGCAGCGTTTCCGTCAGGCCGTGAAGCGGCTTGGGTTGAACGAGCGCAGGAACGGCGTTCTGGATCTGTCGCAGTTTCGCGGTGCGCCGGCGGCCGGGGCGGCCGCGCAGCGCGCGTTGGCGGGCGCAACTGGCGCGAACTCGCGCGACGACGTGCAGTTGAGCCTGTTCTGACCGACCCGCGTCGGCAGCTTACTGCGAGATTTGCTTCGCCGCTTCGACTTGCGACTCGAAATACGTCTGGAACGACAGCGCGAGCGCGGTCATCAGCAGGAACGCGCCAATCAGCAGCGAGAAGATCACGATGAAGATCACCGTCCAGCCTGACCGGCTGTGCTTGCCCGTGTCGGCATTGAATTGCGCGTCCCATTTCTCGTCGGGGCGCAGGCCGTAGACGAGCGCGGCGAGGAACGCGGCCAGCAGCGAGATCGCACCCGGCACGGCGAGCCACCAGCCGAGGCCGGCACTGCGCTGGGTCGCGGCGAGCAGCAGGAAACCCGGGATCCCGACGATCGTCGCGAGCAGGTGCGCCCAGCCGTACACGTCGCGCAAGCCGTACAGGTAGAAGCGGTGCGCGCCGAGCGAACCGAACAGGAACGCGAGGGCGGCGGTGAGCGTCTTGGAGCGGAAGCGGCGGGGCGATGCGGTGCTGCTGGACATGGGTGGCGGCGGATTATCGGTGGCATGGGCGGCCGGCAGGCCGGCGCAGGGCGCTCGGGCCCGGCACGCATTCTACGATGCCCGGTCGGGCCCGGTCACCCCTCGGCTGCGTCAAGGTGCCGCATAGGTGACACGGTAGATGGCGCCCGCGTAGTCGTCGCTGACGAGCAGCGAGCCGTCCGGTAGCGGCAGTACGTCGGCCGGGCGTCCCCACACGCTGCCGTCCGCGCGCAGCCAGCCCGTGATGAACGGCGTCTGGCGCGTATGACTGCCGTCGGCCGACACGACAGCGCGCATCACGCGGTAGCCGACCTTCGTGCTGCGATTCCACGAACCGTGCTCGGCAATGAAGATGTTGTTGCGATACGACGCCGGAAACATCGGCCCCGTATAGAAGCGCATGCCGAGCGCCGCGACGTGCGCGCCGAGTTTCAGCGCGGGCGGCGCGTAGCGCCGGCACACGTCGGGACTCCCGAATTCGGGGTCGGGCGTGTCGCCGCCATGGCAGTACGGGAAGCCGAAATCGAGGCCCGCGCGCGGCGCACGGTTCAGCTTGTCGTCGGGCACGTCGTCGCCCATCATGTCGCGCCCGTTGTCGGTGAACCATAGCTCGCCCGAATCGGGGTGCCACGCGAAGCCGACGGTATTGCGCACGCCGCGGGCAAATACTTCGCGGTTGCTGCCGTCGGCGTGCATGCGTGCGATGATCGCGTATCGGCTGCGATCGGCGAGGCAGACGTTGCACGGTGCGCCGACCGGCACGTAGAGCTTGCCGTCGGGGCCGAACGCGATGAATTTCCAGCCGTGATGATGATCGGTCGGCAGCGCGTCCGTCACGACCGCCGGCGCGGGCGGCCCGGCGAGCCGGTCGTCGATGTGGTCGAGGCGCAGGATGCGCGACACGGCGGAGATATAGAGTGCGCCATCGCGATACGCGACGCCGACGGGCGTGTCGAGCCCCGACGCGATCACATGGCGGGCAGTGATCCGGCCCTCTTGCATCACGAAGGCATGCACGCGGCCTTCCCGCGAGCCGACATACAGGATGCCGCGCGGCGACCACGCCATTTCGCGGGCGGTCGGCACGGCATTGGTCAGCACGTCGACATGGAAGCCGGGCGGCACGACGAGTTCGTCCACCGGTGGCGCGGCGCAAGCCGCGGCGGATGCGAAACAGGTGACGAGGCCGGTCAGCAAGCCTGCGAGGCGGTGCTGCGCGCGGCGCGTCGGGGTGACGCGAAATAGCGGCATGGCGGCGGGAAGCGTCGTGGACGCGACGATTGTATGCCCGGCGAACAGGGCGTCTGCGGAATTTTTGCGCGTAAGTGTTTGTTGTGGCTTTGGTTTCCGGCTATAATCGCACGTTTCAGTAGTTTCGAACCCGGTTTTCCCGAAGGATTTCATATGGTTATCATCCGTCTGGCTCGCGGCGGCTCGAAGAAGCGCCCGTTCTACAACATCGTTGCTACCGATTCGCGCAACCGTCGTGACGGCCGCTTCATCGAGCGCGTCGGCTTCTACAACCCGGTCGCCACGAAGGGCGAATCGCTGCGTATCGCTCAGGACCGCCTGACGTACTGGCAAGGCGTTGGCGCGCAACTGTCGCCGACCGTCCAGCGTCTCGTGAAGGAAGCGCAAAAGGCGCAACCGGCTGCCTAACATGGCGCGGTGTGCCGGTCGTGCCGGCTGCAAGGAGCATTGATGTCCGGTCACGATTCCGGTAACGCAAGGCGCGGGCGAGCGTCGTTTGGCGCATTCGTCCGCAAGCCGGTCGAGCGCGACACTGTCGCGAGCGCCGGTACGGCTGCCGAGCAGGGCAGTCTCGAAGCGGTGCAAGCCTGGCCCGACGATGCTGTCGAGGTCGGGGCAGTGGTCGACGCCTACGGCCTGAAAGGCTGGGTCAAGGTGGCGACGCATGCCGACGCCGGTCGCGGCGGCGATGCGCTGCTCACGGCGCGCCGCTGGTGGCTGGAACGGGGTGGGGAGCGGTTGTCCGCCCGCATCCTGCAGTCGAAGACGCACGGCGACACGGTCGTCGCGCATACCGCGGGTGTCAGCGACCGCGATGCCGCACTGGCTTTGCGCGGCTTTCGCGTGTTCGTGCGCCGGGAAGATTTCCCGGCATTGGCCGCGGACGAATTCTATTGGGTCGACCTGATCGGCCTCGAGGTCGTCAACGAGCAATCGGTGGCGCTCGGGACGGTGAGCGGGATGATCGACAACGGCGTGCATTCGATCATGCGCGTCGAGTATCCGGCAGTCGGCAAGGATGGTCGGCCGACCACCGACGAGCGGCTGATTCCGTTCGTCGGCGTCTACGTCAAGACGGTGGATCAGGCGGCACGTCGCATCGTCGTCGACTGGGAAGCCGATTACTAATGAACCAGGTTACGGAGAGCGCGGTGCAGTTCGACGTCGTCACGCTCTTTCCCGAAATGTTCCGCGCGCTGACCGACTGGGGAATCACCAGCCGGGCCGTGAAGCAGGAGCGCTTCGGGCTGCGCACCTGGAATCCGCGTGATTTCACGACGGACAACTACCGCACGGTCGACGATCGTCCGTACGGCGGCGGTCCGGGCATGGTGATGCTGGCCAGGCCGCTCGAGGCCGCGATCGGTGCTGCGAAAGCCGCGCAGGCGGAGCAGGGCGTCGCGAGCACGCGGGTGGTGATGATGTCGCCACAAGGTGCGCCGTTCACGCATGAACGTGCGGTGCGGATGGCGCAGGAGCCTGGTGTCATCGTGCTGTGCGGTCGCTACGAGGCGATCGATCAGCGTCTGCTCGACCGTTGTGTCGACGAGGAAATCAGCCTCGGCGATTTCGTTCTGTCCGGCGGCGAACTGCCGGCGATGGCGATGATGGATGCCGTCGTGCGCCTGTTGCCCGGCGTGCTGAACGATGCGCAGTCGGCCGTGCAGGACAGCTTCGCCGACGGGCTGCTCGATTGCCCGCATTACACGCGCCCCGAGGAATACGAGGGAATGCGCGTGCCGGACGTGCTGCTCGGCGGGCATCATGCCGAGATCGAGAAGTGGCGGCGGCAGGAAGCATTGAAGAATACGTTGCGGAAGCGGCCGGACCTGATCGTCCGGGCGCGCCGCGAGAAGTTGCTGAGTCGTGCCGACGAGGCGTGGCTTGCGAACCTCGCACGCGAAGCGAAGAACGCCTCTTGAGGCGGCGTCGCGGACGGGAAATGGCGGTGCCGTGCATGTGTGTGCGGTGCCTGATGTGAATCCATCCTCTATCGGGGCCAGGCCTGGAAACGGGCGGGTGCAAACGCCGACAAGATGGCATAAGGAGTCAGTAATGAATCTGATCGCAAAACTTGAGCAGGAAGAGATCGAGCGCGCGCTCGCCGGCAAGACGATCCCCGATTTCGCCCCGGGCGACACGGTGATCGTGAACGTGAACGTGGTTGAAGGTAACCGCAAGCGCGTTCAGGCTTACGAAGGCGTCGTGATCGCGATTCGCAACCGCGGCCTGAACTCGAACTTCATCGTCCGCAAGATCTCGTCGGGCGAAGGCGTCGAGCGTACGTTCCAGACGTACTCGCCGCTGCTGGCGAGCATCGTCGTGAAGCGTCGCGGTGATGTGCGTCGTGCGAAGCTGTACTACCTGCGCGAGCGTTCGGGCAAGTCGGCTCGTATCAAGGAAAAGCTGGTGTCGAAGGATCGCGCCGCAGCAGCTTCCCAAGAGTAAGAGCTGTAAGGAAAAAGCACCCACCCGGGTGCTTTTTTCATTCTGGCGCGACAATATGCTCGTTATGTCACGAACACGAGAGCCCCATTGAATCGCCGCCCCATCATTGATCCCGAAGTGCTGCCGGTTGAAGGCACCGGCGCGGGCCTGCCGTCCATCGAGTCCCGCCTGATGACGCCGCCCGGGCTGCGCGCGCGTTTTGCGCGCACGCTCGAATGGAGCGTCGAGCCCGGCGAGGCGCGGCTGCAGGAGGGCGTCGACCCGCGCAGCGCCGCCGTCCTCATCCCGCTCGTCGTTCGCGAGAGCGGCCTCACCGTGCTGCTGACCCAGCGCGCCGATCACCTGAACGACCATGCCGGGCAGATCAGCTTCCCCGGCGGCCGTCGCGAGCCGTTCGATCGCGATGCGACGGCAACCGCGTTGCGCGAGGCGAAGGAAGAAATCGGACTGGCCGCCGAGCCGGTGGAGATTCTCGGTGCGCTGCCCGACTACCTGACGGGGACCGGTTTCTGCGTGACGCCCGTCGTGGCGCTCGTGCATCCGCCGTTCACCGTGCAGGCCGACACGTTCGAAGTCGCCGAGATTTTCGAGGTGCCGCTCGCGTTCCTGATGAGCCCCGCGAACCACCAGGTGCGCGTGTTCCGCTGGGAAGGCGGCGAGCGTCGTTTTTTTGCGATGCCCTATCCCAGTGGCGAATCAGCCGGGCATTACTTCATCTGGGGCGCAACTGCCGGCATGTTGCGCAATCTCTACCGCTTTTTGGCAGCCGGCTGACTTCCCGCGCTGTGCGGCGCGCGCGGCCGGCCGCCGGGCGATCGCATCGTCAGCCATGCGTCGCTTACGCTGTGCTATCGTTATGCAAAAAATGACATAACTCCGAAGACGGCGCACGCATGACTTTCTTTTCGGTTCTCCTCGCTCTCATCATCGAACAGGTCCGCGCGTTGTCGCCGAGCAATCCGGTGTTCGCGCTGTTCCAGTTTCACGCGGAAACCGTCGCGCATGGCCTCGACGCCGGCAAGCAAAAGCATGGCGTGCTCGCATGGCTCGCGGTCGTGCTGCCGTGGGTGTTGATCGTCGCGCTGATCTACTTCCTGCTGTACAAGGTGAGCTTCGTGCTGGCGTTCATCTGGAACGTCGCCGTCGTGTATTTCACGCTCGGTTTTCGCCAGTTCAGCCACTACTTCACCGATATCCATCTCGCGCTCAACAACGACGACGTGCCGCGCGCGCGTGAAATCCTGCACGAGTGGACGGGCCTCGACACGGTCGACATGCCGGTCGGCGAAATCGTCCGTCATACGCTGATTCATGCGGTCGTTGCGTCGCATCGTCACGTGTTCGGCGTGTTCTTCTGGTACGTGCTGCCGATCGGTCCGGCCGGCGCCGTGCTGTACCGCATCTCCGAATATCTCGCGCGCAGCTGGTCGACGCCGGGCGACGATCGCACGGCCGCGTTCTCGACGTTCGCGCAGCGCGCGTTCTTCGTGATCGACTGGATTCCGTCGCGGCTGACCGCGCTCGGTTTCGCGATCGTCGGCAACTTCGAGGACGCGATCTACGCGTGGCGCAATCACACGCGCCAGTGGCCCGACCCGAACGACGGCGTGCTGCTCGCGGCCGGTAGCGGCGCGCTCGGCGCGCGCCTCGCGGGGCCGCTCGCGGAACCATCGAGCCTCGACGCGCTGGCGGTTGGCGACAGCGGTCCGTTGACGGTCGGTGACGATTGCACGCCGCGCACGCTGCAGTCCGCAGTCGGCCTGGTGTGGCGCGCCGTGATCCTGTGGATGATCCTGCTGTTGATGCTGACGCTGGCCGTCTGGGTATCGTGACGCGGCAGCGCAGTGCGCGACGAAACGAAAAGGCCGGCTTCATGCCGGCCTTTTTGCTGTGTGTGACCCATTCGCTCAGTCGTCGAGCGGATCGCGTATGGCGCCACATTGCCAGCAGGCGGTGAACTGGGCCTCGAGCGCCTCGCCGCACTGACGGCAGCGCCACGGCGCGGCGCCGGCCGACGGGCCGTGCGACGCGGCATCGAGAAGCCGCCGCGCGAGCGCATCGTCGCGCTCGTCGTCGAGCCACAGCTCGGGCGTGCACGCGTCGGCGGGCAGGCCGCCGAGCGCACCGGTCGCGTAGCAGTTGTGCAACTCGCAGCCGATGCCGGCCACCTGCAGCACGTTCGCCCAATGCTGCGCGGTGGCGAGATCGGGGGCCTTGAAACGCATCGCGGCTCCTGTCGGTGAAGGCCGGGCGGGGCACCGGCCGTCTTCTGCCCGCCGCGGTCAGCGGACGATCTGGCTTGCCTCGTGCACGAGCTGTGCGTAAAGCGCATGCCGCGACGGTGCAATTCGGCCGTCGGCGACGGCCTCGAGAATCGCGCAGCCCGGCTCGTGCAGATGATGGCAATTATAGAAACGGCAGTCCGCGAGCAGCGGGCGGAATTCCGGGAACGCGCGCTCGAGGCGGCCTTCCGTCAGGTGGTAGAGGCCGAATTCCTGGAAACCCGGCGAATCGATCAGCGCGCCGCCGCCGTCGAGCGGGTAGAGGCGCGTGAACGTCGTCGTGTGGCGGCCGCTGTTGAGCGCGGCCGAGATTTCGCGGGTCGCGGCCTCGGCATCGGGCACGAGCAGGTTCACGAGCGTCGACTTGCCCATTCCGGACTGGCCGAGCAGGATGGTCGAATGGCCGGCCAGATGCGGCATCAGCTGCGCACGCGCATCGTCGGGCGCGCCCTTCACCGACAGCTCGAGCACGTCGTAGCCGAGCGCGCGGTAGGGCGCGAGGCGCTCGCGGGCGACCGGCAGCGCGGCCTCGACGTCGATCTTGTTCAGCACGACGAGCGGCTTCAGTTCGTTCGCTTCGGCTGCGATCAGTGCGCGACCGAGCAGGTCCTCGCTGAAATAGGGCTCGGTCGCGAGCACGATCAGCAGCTGGTCGAGGTTGGCCGCGAACAGCTTCGACTTGAACTGGTCGGAGCGGTACAGCAGGTTGCGCCGCTCGCCGATCTCGACGATCACGCCCTGGTCGGCCGACGCCTGCTCGTATACGACGCGGTCGCCGACCGCGATCTCGCTTTTCTTGCCGCGCGGGAAGCACTGCAGCATCGGGCCGCCGTCGTCGGGCGCGACGATGTAGTGGCGGCCGTGCGCCGCGATCACGCGGCCTTCGACACGCGGCGCGCCCGACGCGCGCGGGGCCGGCTTGCGGGAGGTCGGCCGGCTCATGCGTGCTGCATCAGGCGGTCGATCCGCTGCGACGCGGGCGGATGCGAGTAGTAGAAGGCCGTGTAGACGGGGTCCGGCGTGAGCGTCGACGCGTTGTCCTCATAAAGCTTCACGAGCGCGCTGACGAGATCGTGCGCGTCGGTCTGGCTGGCCGCGAACGCGTCGGCCTCGAATTCGTGCTTGCGCGACGTCAGGCTGCTGAACGGAGTTGCAAAGAACAGGAACACGGGGATCGCGAGGAAGAACAGCACGAGCGCGGCGCCCGCGTTGCTCGTGTCGAGCGACGGCGTGACGCCGAGCCCCGTATAGAACCAGGTGCGCTGCGCGAGCCAGCCGAGCAGCGCGAGCAGCACGAGGCTCAGCACGAACGACACGAGCATCCGCTTCATCACGTGGCGGCGCTTGAAGTGGCCGAGCTCGTGCGCGAGCACGGCCTCGATTTCCTGGCCCGTCAGCCGCGCGAGCAGCGTGTCGAAGAACACGATCCGCTTCGATGCGCCGAAGCCCGTGAAGTACGCGTTGCCGTGCGCGGAACGGCGGCTGCCGTCCATCACGAACAGGCCCTTCGCCGCGAAGCCGCACCGTTTCATCAGCAACTCGATGCGCGTGCGCAGCGCTTCGTCCTTCAGCGGTTCGAACTTGTTGAAGATCGGCGCGATGAAGGTCGGATAGATCAGCAGCACGAGCATCTGGAACGCGACCCAGACGATCCAGGTCCACAGCCACCACAGGCTGCCGGCCTGGTTCATCAGCCACAGCACGACGAACAGCAGCGGCAGGCCGAGCACGGCGCCGAGCAGCGTGTTCTTCAGCATGTCGGTGAAGAACAGGCGCTTGGTCATCCGGTTGAAGCCGAACCGCTGCTCGATCCCGAACTGGCGGTAATACTCGAACGGCACGTCGATCACGCTCGTGATCGCGAGCACGGCGGCGACGAGCGCGACCTGCTGCCCGTAGCCGCGGCCGAACCAGCCCGTCAGCAGCGTGTCGAGGGCGCCGACGCCACCCAGCAGCGTGAGGCCGACCAGCACGGCCGCGCTGACGACGATCTCGAACATCGCCAGCCGGGTGCGCTCGACCGTGTAGTCGGCCGCACGCTGATGGGCAGTCAATGGAATGGTGGCGCTGAACTGCGCGGGCACGCTGTTGCGATGTGCGGCGACGAAGCGGATCTGCCGCGACGCGAGCCACAGCTTGGTGACGACCATCGCGAGCACGGCGATCGCGAACAGCAGGGTGAACGAAAAGGGTGACATCGAAGGCGCCAAAGGGTTCTATGCGAGAATTATATGTTCTTGCGGACCGGGCCCGCTCACGCGATGCCGGCCGCCCGGGCGGCGCCATGCGCCGTCCGCCATTTTCCAGGATGACTCATGACCGATACCGCCGCTTCCGCCAGCCAGTCCGCGCTCGTGCGCAACGAGTTGAACCTCGTCTGGCTCGACATGGAGATGACCGGCCTCGACCCGGATAACGACCGCATCATCGAAATCGCGGTCGTCGTGACCAACTCGACGCTCGACATCGCGGTGGAAGGCCCCGTGTTCGCGATCCACCAGAGCGACGAAACGCTCGCGAAGATGGACGACTGGAACAAGTCGACGCACGGCCGTTCGGGGCTGATCGACCGCGTGCGCGCGTCGACCGTGACCGAGGCGGACGCCGCCGCGCAGTTGCAGGCGTTCCTCTCGCAGTACGTGTCGCCCGGCAAGTCGCCGATGTGCGGCAACTCGATCTGCCAGGATCGCCGCTTCATGGCGCGCTGGATGCCGGAATTCGAACGATTCTTCCACTACCGCAACCTGGACGTCAGCACGCTCAAGGAGCTGTGCCGCCGCTGGCAGCCGGCGATCTACAAGGGCTTCCAGAAGCGTGCGATGCACACGGCGCTCGCGGACATCCACGAGTCGATCGACGAACTGAAGTACTACCGCGAGCATTTCCTGATTCCGGCCGCGTCGGCGCCGGCAGGCGAGTCCGCGCCGGCCGCCTGAGCGGGCCGGCACGCGCTCAGCGTGGCGCGCGCTGCGCGCTCTTCGGCCGGAACGCCGCGACCACCGCGGCGTCGGTCTCGATGTACGGGCCGCCGATCAGGTCGATGCAGTAGGGCACCGCCGCGAAGATGCCGGGCACGGTCGACTTGCCGTCGGCGTCGCGCAGCCCTTCGAGCGTTTCCCGGATCGACTTCGGCTGGCCGGGCAGGTTGATGATCAGCGCCGCGTGGTCGGCCGTCTCGCGAATCACCGCGACCTGCCGCGACAGGATCGCGGTCGGCACGAAATTCAGGCTGATCTGCCGCATCTGTTCGCCGAATCCAGGCATTTCCTTCGTCGCCACGGCCAGCGTGGCTTCCGGCGTCACGTCGCGCCGCGCCGGGCCGGTGCCGCCCGTCGTCAGCACCAGATCGCAGCCGGCGACGTCGACGAGTTCGGCCAGCGTGGCGGAGATCGTCGGCGCGTCGTCCTGGATCAGCCGGGTTTCGGCGCGCCATGGCGAGCGCAGCGCGCCGGCGAGCCATTCCTGGAGTGCCGGGATGCCCTTGTCCTCGTAGATGCCCGTGCTGGCGCGGTCGCTGATTGACACGAGGCCGACCACGAGTTCGTCCGGGTGGTTACGCTTCGTCGTCATGGTCGTCTCCGGCGTCGTCCGGCGCTTCGTCTGCCTCCGCCTCGTCGGTGCCGCTCGCGGTCTTGATCCACTGGAACAGCTCGCGGAAATAGCGCGGCGGCTTGCCTTGCTGCGCTTCCTTGCGCGCGTTGCGGATCAGCGTGCGGCCTTCCTGGATGTCGGCTTCGGGGTGCTGGCGGAGGAACTCGGTCAGCGCGTCGTCGTTCGCGAGCAGCTGTTCGCGCGTGCGCTCGATCCAGTGCAGGCGGGCGGTCGCGGCCTTGTTCACGCCTCGCTGGGCGTCGAGCGCGGTGCGCAGCGCAGCCGTTTCGTCGTCGGTCAGCGAGCGCATCACGCGGCCGACGTACTGGAGCTGGCGGCGCTTGCCTTCGTGGTCGGTGATCCGGCGTGCCTCGCGCACGGCGTCCGCGAGGTCCTCGGGCATCGGCATGCGCTTGAGCGCGTCCTTCGGCAGGTCGACCAGGGCCTGGCCGAGCTCCTGCAGCGCGTGCATCTCGCGTTTCAACTGGGATTTGCTGGGGCGATCGTAGCCATTGCCGGCGTCGTCGTCGGCGTGCTCGATCGGCTGGATTCGGGTTTTGCGTGTCATGGGCGGCATTGTATCGCGGCGCGGACGCCCCAAGCTTGTCGGTATATGGCCCCGGACCTTGCTATGATCGCGGGATACGCAACATTTTGACCATGCGGGCGGATCGCCCGCCACCGGATATCACGACGATGGCAGCCAATCTCGACGTACAAGCGCGCTATTTCCCGCACACGCAGGACCAGCTCAAAGAAATTGCCTCGGACATCCTTCGCCATGCGAAGGCGCTCGGCGCGACGGACGCCGCGACCGAAATCTCCGAAGGCGACGGCCTGTCGGTGTCGGTACGCCGCGGCGAGGTCGAGACGATCGAACACAACCGCGACAAGATGGTCGGCGTGACGGTGTTCATCGGCAAGAAGCGCGGCAACGCGAGCACGTCGGATTTCTCGCCGGCCGCGATCAAGGATACCGTCGCCGCCGCGTACAACATCGCGCGCTTCACGGCCGAGGACGACGCGGCCGGCCTCGCCGAGGCCGAACTGCTCGAAACCGACCCGCGCGACCTCGACCTCTATCACCCGTGGGCGCTGACGGCCGACGAGGCCGTCGAGCTCGCCCGCCGCGCGGAGGACGCCGCGTTCGCGGTCAGCCCGCAGATCCGCAACTCGGAAGGCGCGAGCGTGTCGGCGCAGCATTCGCAGTTCGTGCTCGCGACGTCGCGCGGTTTCCTCGCCGGCTACCCGTACTCGCGCCACTACATCGCGTGCGCGCCGATCGCGGGCACCGGCCGCCACATGCAGCGCGACGACTGGTATTCGTCGAAGCGCAGCGCGGTCGATCTCGCGGCGCCGGAAGCCGTCGGGCGCTATGCAGCCGAGCGTGCGCTGGCGCGGATGGGCGCGCGCCGTCTCGACACCCGCAAGGTGCCCGTGCTGTTCGAGGCACCGCTCGCGGCCGGCCTGCTCGGCGCATTCGTGCAGGCCGTCAGCGGCGGCGCGCTGTACCGCAAGACGTCGTTCCTCGTCGACAGCCTCGGCAAGCCGGTGTTCGCACCGCACGTGCAGGTCGTCGAGGATCCGCACGTGCCGCGCGCGATGGGCAGCGCGCCGTTCGACGAGGAAGGCGTGCGCACGCGTGCGCGCAGCGTCGTCAACGACGGTGTCGTCGAAGGTTACTTCCTGTCGACCTATTCGGCGCGCAAGCTCGGCACGCAGACCACCGGCAACGCGGGCGGCTCGCACAACCTCGCGCTGCGCAGCTCGAACACGCAGCCGGGCGACGATTTCGACGCGATGCTGAAGAAGCTCGGCACGGGCCTGCTGCTGACCGAGCTGATGGGACAGGGCGTGAACTACGTGACCGGCGACTATTCACGCGGCGCGGCCGGCTTCTGGGTCGAGAACGGCGTGATCCAGTATCCGGTCGAGGAAATCACCGTCGCGAGCACGCTGCAGGAGATGTTCCGGCATATCGTCGCGATCGGCGCGGATTCGATCGTGCGCGGTACGAAGGAAACGGGCTCGGTGCTGATCGAGCAGATGACGATCGCCGGGCAGTAAGCGGCGCGGCATCGGCCGCCAGGAAACGAAAAGCCCGACCGGCGTTCATGAGCCGGTCGGGCTTTTTTGTCGCGTGCCGCGTGCCGAGTGTCAGCCGCGCTTGCGCTCGTACACGACGAACGCATAGCCGAACGTATTGGGCGTGGCGGCCTGGTGCGGGTCGCGCGAGACTTCGCGCCAGTGCGCGGGATCGGGCGCCGGGAACGACGCATCGCCGTCGAAGTCGGCATCGATCTCGGTGACGACCAGCTTGTCGGCGAGCGCGAGGCCTTCCGCATAGAGTTGTGCGCCGCCGATCAGGAATGCTTCGGGCGCGCCGTCGCGCGCGGCGAGCGCGAGCGCGTCGGCGAGCGACGTGACCGTGTCGCAGCCGTCGAAGCGGCGCGCTGCGTCGCGCGTGACGACGATATTGCGGCGGCCCGGCAACGGCCGGCCGATCGACTCGTGGGTCTTGCGGCCCATCACGATCGGCGCGCCCATCGTCGTGCGCTTGAAGAACGCGAGGTCCTCGGGAAGTTTCCAGGGCAACTGGTTGTCGCGGCCGATGATGCCGTTGCGGGCGCGCGCGACGATCAGGGTCAACGTCGTCATGAAGATCGGGGGAAGAGGAGAACCGGAATGGCGCCGATTCTACCGGAATGGCGGCGCGAGACCGCGCCGGGGCGGATGCGCGGGCGTAGGTGCGGCGTTTGCTCCGTGATGTCCTGAATAAAAAGAGTGCCCGCCGGGGGACGGACACAAAAAACGGTTCGCGTCGCGAAGTCGACGCTGCAGGAAACGACCTGCGCCGTTCATTTTATTCTGCAATCCTCATCGATTAGGCAGCATGATGGAGTCATGTGCGGATTATTGATGCATGCGGTTCCCTGCGGTTCCTTCCATCGCATGCTGCGCGTTGCCGGGGAGCGCCACAGGAATCGGTATCGGCAGCCGGGCCGGCGGGACGAGCTCGTCCCACAGCGTCACCGACGACTTGTCTGACGAACGCGCTCGCGGCGCGGCGACGGGCATGATGCGGAAGCGGTGGTCCTGTTGCATGCGCGGCGCGTTATCGGCAAGCGGCATCGCGCGTTCGGGCCTCGTGCTTTCTTCCGAGCGTGCCGGCATGAAGTGGCAGGCGAGTGCGAATGCAATCGTCATCTGCACACAAGACTGCAAAAAAACTGTTCGCATGGCCGCCTTCTCCCGATCCGTTACGCGTTCAGCGAAATGCATGCCATCGGGCGAAGCGCATTGCCGCGTCTGCGATTTGCGGGGAAGCGTCGTGACTTGCGATCGAAAACGCCGGGAAATGTTTCAGGCGTGAAACGAGGGGGCTCGGGAATACTGCGGATTCAATCGATACGCGTCAAGGATGAAAATTTGCGCGTGTGTCGATGCAGGTACGCGTCGCTGCGCGTTTCTATGTGCAGACGATTGATCAACGTCGACCACTGAGCGATTCGACCGTTCGCTCATCCGCGCTGCAATCGGTTTGTCGTATTCGGCGCCTATAACTAAGCTGTCTTGATCAAAAAAATAACTGGACGCGAGATGAGCGCCATCATGCGAGGCCTGTCGTCGCCGCGCATCGGCATGGCGAATCGAGCCGCTTCGGCTGACCCGGTTCGATCCTTTTGCACGCGACTTGGCGTGTACGGCAATCGTTAGACGGTTGATGAACGGGGTGAGCATATGGGAGCCGAGCAGCGGCATGTGATCTACTTCTCGCGCGAGCCGAACGACGCGTTGCGCGGGCATTTCGACGAATGCGGGTGGCGCGTCGATCTTGCGGAAAGCGCACGCGACGTGCGGCGTGTCGTGCAGCACGGCGTGGCAACGGCCGGCCTGCTCGATTTCTCGCCGGGTTTTCGGCCCGCGGATTTGCGCGAACTCGAAGCGTGTCTGAGCATCCAGCACATCGGCTGGATCGCGGCGACCCGGCGCGGCCAATTGCAGGACGCGACGCTGCGGCATCTCATTCGTGACTATTGCTTCGACTACGTCACGATGCCGTACGAGGCGGCGCGCATCGTCGAGACCATCGGCCACGCGCACGGCATGATCGCGCTGACCGAGCCGGTAGCCGCACCCGTCGGTGCCGGACGCGCCGAAGGCGAGATGGTCGGCACCTGCGACGCGATACTCGGGCTGTTCAGGACGATCCGGCGCGTGGCGACGACCGATGCGCCGGTGTTCATCTCCGGCGAATCGGGTACCGGCAAGGAACTGACGGCCGTGGCGATCCACGAGCGCTCGGCGCGCGCGCAAGCGCCGTTCGTCGCGATCAATTGCGGTGCGATTCCGTCGACGCTGCTCCAGGCCGAACTGTTCGGCTATGAGCGCGGCGCGTTTACGGGCGCGAACCAGCGCAAGATCGGCAGGGTCGAGGCCGCGAACGGCGGCACGCTGTTTCTCGACGAGATCGGCGACCTGCCGCTCGAGAGCCAGGCGAGCCTGCTGCGGTTCCTGCAGGAAGGCAAGATCGAACGGCTCGGCGCGCATGTATCGGTGCCGGTCGACGTGCGCGTGATCTGTGCGACGCACGTGGACATGGAAGCGGCGCTGCGCGAAGGGCGGTTCCGCGAGGACCTGTTTCATCGGCTGTGCGTGTTGAAGATCGAGGAGCCGCCGCTGCGCGCACGCGGCAAGGATATCGAACTGCTGGCGCGCCACATGCTCGAGCGTTTCAAGGGGGATGCGCATCGCCGCCTGCGCGGCTTCTCGCCGGACGCGATCGCCGCGCTGTACGGCTATTCGTGGCCGGGCAACGTGCGCGAGCTGATCAATCGCGTGCGCCGCGCGATCGTGATGTCGGAGGGCCGGATGATTACCGCGGCCGATCTCGAACTCAACGAATTCGCGGTACTGGCGCCCGTCTCGCTCACCGAGGCGCGCGAAGCGGCCGAACGGCAGGTGATCGAGCAGGCGCTGCTGCGTCACCGCGGCCGGTTTGCCGACGCGGCGCGCGAACTGGGCGTGTCGCGCGTCACGCTGTACCGGCTGATGTGCGCGCATGGCATGCGCGATCGCGGCGACCCGCTGGGCGGGTTTTCGGCACCGTTGCCGGAGGTTCAGCATCACGCTTGCTAGAATTGGCGGGTAACGGTCGCCCTCGCGGCCGAAGGAACCCGCATGAAACAGTACCTCGACCTCGTTCGCACCATCCTCGACACCGGCACCTGGCAGGAGAACCGCACGGGCATCCGCACCATCAGCATGCCCGGTGCGATGCTGCGGTTCGACCTGCAGCAAGGTTTCCCGGCGGTCACGACCAAGAAGCTCGCGTTCAAGTCCGCGATCGGCGAACTGGTCGGTTTCCTGCGCGCATCGCGCAGCGCGGCCGATTTCCGCGCGCTCGGCTGCAAGGTGTGGGACGCGAACGCGAACGACAACGCACAGTGGCTCGCGAACCCGTACCGCCAGGGCGTCGACGATCTGGGTGACGTGTACGGCGTGCAATGGCGCCAGTGGCCCGGCTACAAGGTGCTCGACGCGGGCGCCGAGGCGCAGATCGCCGACGCGACGCGCCGCGGTTTCCGGATCGTCACGCGCTTCGACGAGGACGGGGTGCCGAAGGTGCTGCTGTACAAGGCAATCGACCAGCTGCGCCAGTGTCTCGACACGATCATGGAGAACCCGGCCGACCGCCGCATCCTGTTTCACGCATGGAATCCGGCCGTACTCGACCAGATCGCGCTGCCCGCATGCCATCTGCTGTACCAGTTCCTGCCGAACGTCACGAAGCGCGAGATTTCGCTGTGCCTGTACATCCGCAGCAACGATGTCGGGCTCGGCACGCCGTTCAACCTGACGGAAGGGGCCGCGCTGCTGTCGCTCGTCGGCCGGCTGACGGGCTACACGCCGCGCTGGTTCACGTACTTCATCGGTGACGCGCACATCTACGAGAACCAGCTCGACATGCTGCAGCAGCAGCTCACGCGCGAGCCGTACGACAGCCCGCGGCTCGAAATTGCCGAGCGCGTGCCGGACTATGCGAAGACCGGTGTTTATGCGCCCGAATGGCTCGAGCAGATCGAGCCGTCGGATTTCTCGCTTGTCGGCTACCGTCACCATGAGCCGCTGACCGCGCCGATGGCGGTCTGAGCCCGGCCTGCGACGGCGGCGGGTGAGGCGACCCGCGCCAGGCAGCATGAAGAAGGCCCGACCGGCACTCGCCGGGTCGGGCCTTGCCGTTTCAGCGGTCGGGTTACTGGTGGCGCCGCTCGTCGTGGCCGCCGGGCGGCGGATTGCCCGGGTGCGGCGCCTCGACGTGCGGCGCCGGTTGCGGCCGCGGTTCCATGCGCGGCGCGGGCATGGACGGCCGCGGTTCCATGTGCGGCGCGGGCATCGACGGCCGCGGCTCCATGCGCGGGGCCTGCGGCTGCGGTCGCGGCATGTCATGCACGGCGGGCGCGGGCGGACGGTACTCGTTCACGTGCGCCGGCGCGACTTCGCGGCGCGGTGCCGGTTGCGCGAATTCGGGGCGCGGTTGCGGTGCCGGAGCGGTCCGCTCGGGCCGCGGCTGCGCATGCTGGGCCGGTGCCGCGAAATCGGGGCGCGGACTCTGCTGCGGAATCTGCGCGGTCATGTCGAGTCGCGGTTGCGGCAACGCGCGCGGCGTTTCCTGCCGACGGCCGGGCTGCGTACCGGGCGTGGCTTCCGGATGCGGGACCGGCGCCGCGCTGCGCACGGGCGGCAGCGCGTTCTGTCCGGCTGCGTGGAGTGCCGTCGGCGGCGTCGGGCGCTGACGCTCCATCGGCGTGTGCGGCTGCATCCACGCGGGCGCGGGCGCCGCGGCCGCATGCGTGTTGTCGCGCCCGGCCGGCTCGTTGGCGGCCGCCGGCGGATGCGGGACGCCATTTCCGGGACTCAACGCCTGATGCGGAGCCGGATGGCCCGGCGCCTGCGGCATCGCACCGTTGGCGAAGCGCGGCGCATTGGGGGCTTCGCCGTTCATCGGTCGTGCGCCGTTCGCCACGACCGGCATCGGCGCACCAGGCCGCGCGACCTGGGCCGGTGCCGGCTGGCCGTCGCGTGGTGCGTGCGCCGGTTGCACGACGGGACCGTGCGGATTCACGAGCTGCACGTTGCGCATCGCCCACGCACCGGCTTTCGGGTTGCCCGGAACGCGGACGGGGCGCGCCTGGTAGTCGGCCGGCACGCTCGTCCTCGCGACCGGTGCGCCTGCACCCGGCACGTGCTGGCCCTGCCGGGCGAGATGCGCGGCCGCCTGGTCACGATAGGCGGCCGGCACGGCCGGATTGCGCGTCGCGACGAACGTGTGCTGTCCGAGCGCCGCCGGCGGACGGTAGCTGGCCGTGCGCAGTCCGCCGGTCAAGCTCTGGCGTACCGGCGCAATGCCGGGCGTGCCCGGCATCACGTGCGCGTTGCGCCACTGCTGCGGATCGACGCGTTGCGCGAAGTGCGCGACCGGCTGGCCGTGCACGAACGCGGACGCCGGCACGGCCGTGATCGCATGCGGCGCGCGGAAATTCACGTACGTCTTGTTGATGTTCGTGATGTTCGTGATGTTGGTGATGTTCGTCACGTTCACGGTCTTGTTGACCGTCACGTTGTTGACCACGATGTTCCGGTTTACGCGATCGTAGTAATGCGGGCTCCAGCCGCCCCAGCCGGGATGCCAGGGTTCGCCCGGACCGAGTGCGAACCATGCGCAGCCGGCCGCCGCGACGCCGCCGACCGTCAGCGCGACGCTCCAGTCTGGACCGCCGCCGCCGCCCACGAAGGCGACGAGCGCCGGCGCGTAGACGGGCGGCTGGCTGACGACCATCGGGCCGGGCACCCACGCCCAGCTGTCGTCGACATAGGCCCAGCGGCCGTAGTGATACGGCGCGAAGCCCCACGGCGCATCGTCGACCCAGGTCCAGCCCCACGGCGCCTGCCAGATCCAGTGACCGTCGTGATACGGCGCCCAGTCGGCGGGCGTGTCGTTCGGCACCCAGACCTCGCCGTAATTCGGGGTTTCGCGCCACGTGCCGTTCGCGTCGAGATCCTGATAGCCGGGCACGTCGCGCGATACGTAGCGGGCCGACACCGAGCGCTGCTCGGCCGCATCGCGGCCGGCGGCCCACTGGTCGAGCGCATCGAGAGCCGGCGCGGCCGATTGCTGCGCGACCTGCAGGTCGGTGCCGGTGAACACGACCTGCTGTCCGGGCGACAGCGGATACTGCCCGTTGCTGCCGTAGACGGTCGCGCTGCCGCTGCGCACGGTGACCGTCGTGCTTGCGCCATTCGGCGCGACGTCGACGCGAAAGTCGCCCGGGCCCGAGATGCCGAGCGCGAGATTGGGCGTGTCGATTTCGTACGACCCGCCGGACGGCAGATCGCGCACGTGCGTCGATACGGTGCCGAGCCCGACCTTCAGCTGCGTCGTGGTGTCGTCGAGGTTGAGCACCGACAGGCTCGTCGATTCGCCGAGTCGCACCGCGGTCGAGCCGATGTGCAGTTCCGAGCGCGCGCCGGCATCGTTCCACAACTGGTCGCCGGTCGTCAGCGGCCGGTTCACGGCGGCGTACGACCACGTATCGGTGCCGGCGGGCTCCGTCGTCACGGCACCCGACTTGTAGTTGAGCCGCGCGACGCGGCTCGGCGGATCGCCGCCCGACTGCCGGGCGGCGGCCGCATACGCGGCGGCCTCGGTCGTTTGCGCGAATGCGGTGGGCACGGTCGCCAGCGCGGCGAACGCGAGCAGCGTGCAGCGGGCGGTTCGCTTGAGCGTGAACAGGGAAGCCATGATGAGCGTCTTCGTCGTTATCGCGGCGCGTCGATTCGTGCCGTTGAATTCACGATATCCGCTCGGCCTGTTTCAGTGCTCGGTGTTTTGTAAGTCGGATGGCACGCGATGTAACAAAACCTGTCCATCGCGCGCCGTTGTCGTCCCGTCGCAATGTACGCGTCAAGCGGACGTAAGCCAGTCGTCGAAAACCTGCTGTCCGGGCACGGTGACGCGCAGCACGCGCGGCCGTGCGGTGCGCTCGATCCAGCCGTGGGCGCAGAAGCTGTCGAGCAGTGCCGCGCCGAGCGCGCCGCCGAGATGGGGGCGGCGCTCGCTCCAGTCGAGGCAGCCGCATGCGAAGCGGCGGCGGCGCATGCGCTGCTGCGCGACGTCGATGCCCCAGTGCGCGAGCGCCCGGGTGCCGAGCTCGGTGGCTTCGATCGCGTCGCCGTCCGCCTGCAGCCAGCCGCGTGCGGTGAGCCCGTCGAAGATGCGGACCGCGAGTTCGCCGGCCATGTGGTCGTAGCAGGTGCGCGCGTAGCGCAGTTCGGCCGGCACCGCGCGCGACGGCGGCGGCACCGGACGGTTCGGCGCGGCCGCGCGGGCCACGTTCGCGAGCGCCTCGAGCGACGCCGCGATGTCGGCCGACGCGAGCCGGTAGTAGTGGTGCCGGCCGCGCACGTCGAGCGCGAGCAGGCCGCCTTCGGTCAGGCGCGCGAGGTGCGCGCTCGCCGCGGACGGCGACAGCCCCGCGATCATCGTCAGTTCGCCGGCCGGCCGCGCGCTGCCGTCCATCAGCACCCACAGCATCGCGGCGCGCCCCGGATCGGCGATCAGGGCTCCGATTCGGCTCAGGCCCGGAAAGTGGTGGTCGTCTTGATCGGTCATCGTCGTGTCTCGTCAGGCGGAATGACTGCAGTGTAGGTGCTGCGCACATTCGATGTTTCGTGTTCGGGTGAAATGTCGGATGCGGCGGGGCGGTGCGCGACCCGCGGTCGCCGGCCGCGCACGCGTAGAATGGCCGGACGCGGCGGCAGTGGGCCGCCGGATGCGACACGATGCAACGATGAAGACGATTTTCTGCCTGTTGGCCGCCGCGTTCCTTTGCGCGGCCTGTGCGCAGGGCGGTGCAGGCGCCGCCGGCGAGCGGGGCGGCAGCCTCGAGATGTACGGGACGATCGATCAGGGCATCACGGTGCGCCGCTGACGGACGTCGATCGCCAGTGCCGATGCCGGTTCGGCGCACGGCCGCGGCCGGCCGTGCGGCGGGCGCTGCGACGTGTTGCCGCAGTGCAACGTATAATGCGCCGAGTGCCGTACCCCCGCCGCCTGGAGCTACCACGATGTCCCAACCATCCCCCGTACCGGCCGCCCTCGACCGCACCGAAACCGTATTCCGCTTCCTCGCCGAGCCGTCGTCCGTGAACTTCGGCGGCAAGGTGCATGGCGGCGCGCTGATGAAGTGGATCGACGAGGTCGCGTACGCGTGCGCGGCGGTCTGGTCGAGCCGCTATTGCGTGACGGTCAGCGTCGGCAATATCCGCTTCCAGCGTCCGATCCTCGTCGGCAACCTGGTCGAGCTGAAGGCGCGCGTCGTCGCGACGGGCCGCACCAGCATGCACATCCATGTGTCCGTGCACGCCGGCGATCCGAAGGGCGGCGTGCTGCGCCAGACGACCGACTGCCTCGTCGTGTTCGTCGCGGTCGACGAGAACGGCAACCCGGTGCCGGTGCCGCCGTTCGTGCCCGAGACCGACGAGCAGAAGGTGCTCGCGAAGTATGCGGCCGACGTGCGCGCCGCGCTCGACAAGATCGTCGAGATGAAGCCCGAGGAAGTGGCGAAGGGCACCGTCTGACGACAACGGGCGCGGCGTTCGCGCCGCGCCCGTCGCATCATCGCGTCGCCCCCGCGATTACCGCGATCCGATCATTTCCTCGGGGCGCACCCACGCGTCGAATTCCGCCTCGGTCAGGTAGCCGAGCGCAAGCGCGGCGGCCTTCAGCGTCGTGCCTTCCTTGTGCGCCTTCTTCGCGATCTGCGCGGCCTTGTCGTAGCCGATATGCGGGTTGAGCGCCGTCACGAGCATCAGCGATTCGTTCAGCAGCAGATCGATGCGCGCGCGGTTCGGCTCGATGCCCGCCGCGCAGTGGTCGTTGAAGCTCTGCGCGCCGTCGGCGAGCAGCCGCACCGACTGCAGCACGTTGTGCGCGATCATCGGCCGGAACACGTTCAGCTCGAAGTTGCCGCTCGCGCCGCCGACGTTTACCGCGACGTCGTTGCCGAACACCTGGCAGCACAGCATCGTCACGGCTTCCGACTGCGTCGGGTTCACCTTGCCCGGCATGATCGAGCTGCCCGGCTCGTTTTCCGGAATCGACAGTTCGCCGAGCCCGCAGCGCGGCCCGCTCGCGAGCCAGCGGACGTCGTTGGCGATCTTCATCAGGCCGGCCGCGACCGTCTTCAGCGCGCCGTGCGCGAACACCAGCGCGTCGGCGGCCGCCATCACCTCGAACTTGCTCGGCGCGGTCACGAACGGCAGCGTCGTCAGCCGGCCGATCTCGTCGGCGACGCGCACCGCGAACTCCGGATGCGCGTTCAGCCCGGTGCCGACGGCAGTGCCGCCGAGCGCGAGTTCGTACAGGTGCGGCAGCGCCGATTCGACGTGCCGAATGCCCTGGTCGAGCTGCGCGACGTAACCGGAAAATTCCTGCCCGAGCGTGAGCGGCGTCGCGTCCTGCAGGTGCGTGCGGCCGATCTTCACGATATCGGCGAAGGCCTTCGACTTCGCGTCGAGCGTCGCGCGCAGCGTGCGCAGCGCGGGCAGCAGATGGTTGACGATCGCGTACGCGGCCGCGACGTGCATCGCGGTCGGGAACACGTCGTTCGACGACTGGCCGCGGTTCACGTCGTCGTTCGGGTGGACCTTGCGTGCTTCGCCGCGCTCGCCGCCGAGCAGTTCGCTCGCCCGGTTCGCGATCACCTCGTTGAGGTTCATGTTGGTCTGCGTGCCGGAGCCCGTCTGCCACACGGCGAGCGGGAATTCGCGCGGATGCTTGCCCGCGATGATCTCGTCGGCCGCGTCGATGATCGCGCGCGCCTTGTCGTCGGCCAGCACGCCGAGCGACTGGTTCACGGCGGCCGCGGCGCGCTTGACGATCGCGAGCGCGTGGATCAGCTCGGGCGACTGCTTCTCGGTCGAGATCCGGAAATTCTGCAGCGAGCGTTCCGTCTGCGCGCCCCAGAGCCGGTTGGCCGGCACGGCGATCTCGCCGAACGTGTCGCGTTCCATCCGAACTGCTTCGTTCATGATGCACTCCTCTTGGGAAGGGGAAAGGCCGCGCGTCGCGCGGCGTCTGGCGTATCGTGAGGCAGTCGCGCCGCTGGCGCGACGCGTTGGGTCTTCAACCGACAAGCATAGCGCCGGCCGCGATTTTGCGTCGTGTCGTCGCGCTCAGCGCGTCGATGCGACGAGCGATGCGCTCTTCAAATGGAAGCGCCAGGCCATCAGCGCGGCGACGCTCGCGAGGCCGGCCGCGAGCCCCCACCACAGGCCGCGTGCGCCAAGGCCTGCATGGAACGCCAGCCAGTAACCGGTCGGGAAGCCGATGCCCCAGTAGCCGAGGGTCGCCGCGAGCATCGGGATGCGCGTATCGCGCAGTCCGCGCAGCGCGCCCGAGCCGACGGTCTGCATGCCGTCGACGATCTGGAACACCGCGGCAATGCCGAGGAGCGACGCGGCCAGCGACACGGTCGCCGCGTTGGCCGGATCGTCGAGCTGGAGGTACAGGCCGACGATCGCATGCGGCACGACGATCAGCACGAGCCCCGACAGCGACATGAACGCGACGCCGAGGCCGAGCGCGACGAAGCCCGCATGCCGCGCGGCGACCGGCTGGCCGGCGCCGACCCAGTAGCCGACCCGCACGTTGGCGGCCTGGCCGATCGCGAGCGGCACCATGAACGCCACCGACGCGACGTTCAGTGCGATCTGGTGCGCGGCAAGCGACGTCGCGCCGAGCACGCCGATGGTCAGGCCCGTGGCGAGAAACAGCGTCGATTCGACCCCGTACGTGATCGCCACCGGCCAGCCGATGCCGATCAGCTCGCCCATCATCGGCAGTTTCGGGCGGGCGGCGGTCACGAAATGGCGGAACCGCTGGCGGCCGTGCAGCAGCCAGATCAGCGCGAGCGCGGTGAGCCAGATGGTGATGGTCGTCGCGACCGCCGAGCCGAGGAAGCCGAGCCGCGGCAAGCCGAAGGCGCCGTGGATCAGCCCGTAGTTCAGCACGCCGTTCACGCCGACGCCGCCGATCGACACCCACAGCAGCCGCCGTGCGGCGCCGATCGCCGGCAGGAAGGCGCGCATCAGCCCGACGCCGATCAGGCTGCCGAGCGCCGCGAACCGCAGGATGCCGGTGTACTCGCCGACGTGACGCGCGAGCGTGGGCGGCTCGTGGAACATCAGCAGGATCGGCTCGGACAGCGACAGCGCGACGATCGCCGGAATCGCGAGCAGCACGGACAGCACGAAGCCGGTCCAGTAGATGTGCGGCACGCGGTGTTCCGCCTGCGCGCCGCGCGCATGCGCGACGCTCACGCTGACCGACGACAGCACACCCTGCAGCACGGTCACGATGACGAAGAAGAAGTTCGCGCCGAGGCCGCCCGCCGCGAGCGAATCGGGGCCGAGCGAGCCGAGCAGCACCGTGTCGGTGACGCTCATCGCCATTTGCGAGAGTTGTGCGATCGCGAGCGGTGCGGCGAGGCGCGCGGTATCGGCGGCATGACTGGACAGCGACGGCGGCGCGGCGGCCGTCCGCGTAAGACCGGAATGCGACATGGAATGGGCGCTCGCGCGGGTGCGGGCCCGCGCTGTCTGTATTTATTTTGAGAGACGGCTAGCTTACGGCTTTATTCGAACGGTGTCGAACGCGCGCGCCGATGGCCATGTCACGGTGAGGGGGAACCGCTATGCGTCGTGAACCGCGATCCGCGTATCGCCGAACAGCACGACCTGGCCCGCGCGGATCTTGCAGGTCTTGCGCAGTTCGACCACGCCGTCGACTTTCACCGCGCCGGACGCGACGAACATCTTCGCGGTGCCGCCGCTGTCGGCGAGGCCGGTGATCTTGAGAAGGTTGTGCAGCTCGACGTACTCGCCGGTCAGCGTGAAATCCAGGTTGGGCATGACGAAGGAGGCGCGCGACGCGCGGGAGGAATCGCCCCGCATCATACGGCACTGCGGGCCCGCGCGCGAGTGCGGCCGCGCGCGCATGTTTGCGCCCCGTAGCTGTTAAGGACTGTGAGCGATTCGTCAGCAAATGAAACGGTGGGTAACAGTCTGAGAGATTCGAGAACCGGCCGTGCCGCCCGCGGGTCTTTCATCGTACCTGCTGCGTGTCGCGGCAGGGGACGCGACGGAGCGTATCGATGCGCTCCGCGCCCACAACTTCTTGAGGAGGATTGTCATGTCCAAGATTCGTACGATGCTGATTGGTGCCGCGCTGACGGCGTTCGCCACTTCGGCCGCATTCGCGCAGACCGGCGTCGCGGCGCAGGGCACCGCAGGCGCCGGCGTGCAGACGCAGGCGCCGGCAGCGGGGGCAGGCGCAGACGCGGGTATGCAGGGTGGTGCCGGCGCGAATGCGTCGGGCAACGCGGTCGGCGGCGCAACCGATGCGGTTGGCGCGGCAGCCGACGGCGCGAAGGATACGGCGGCGTCGTCGGTCCACTCGACCAAGAAGCACGCGAAGCATGCGGCGAAGTCGGCCAAGCATCACGCCGGCTCGGCGAAGTCGAAGGTGGGCGACGAAGCGGTCGAAGGCAGTGCGTCGGCCGGCGTGCAGGGCGGTGCATCGGCCTCGGGCGCCGCGCAGTAAGCGGCACCCCGACGTCGCACGACGCTCGCCCCGGACGGCGCGTCGTGACGGCGATCGACCGGCGGCCCGGTTCGCTTCGCGCGAACCGGGCCGTTCTTCATGCGTGGACGCGGGCCGTCACGGCCGGCGCTGCTCCGGCCCCGGTCCGTGTGCCGGTCTTGCCGCGGACGGGGTAAATACGCTGCGCAGCCACGCGGCGAGCCGCGTGAATACGTCGTATGGCTCGTCGACGAAGATCTCGGGCTTCAGCAGCCGCAGATATTCCATGATCTGCTGCGCTTCCTGTTTCTGGAACGAGCCGTGCGCGAGCCCGAGCCGCAGCAGGCCGCGCAGTTCGCCGAGCTTGTCGCGCGCGGCGCTGCCGACGCTCATCTCGCACGCGAGCTTCGCCTCGTAGATGCGCTGGCGCAGCGATTCCGCGAGCCGCCACGCGGGCGTCTGCATCGATTCCTCGAGCGCCTGGATGTCGTGGACCGCGCTCTTGATCTGCGCCGCGAGCGGATCGACCAGCGACGCATCGCCCTGCGCTTCGGCGACGATCGCCTTGGCCCAGTCGCGGCACGCCTTCGCTAGCTCGTCGGGCGTCCATTCGGAGCGCGACGCGAAGCCGAAGCCGAATTCGCCGGCCTGCCGCATCAGGATCGCGACGACGTCCGGGAATTCCTTGTCGAGCGTGCGCTTCGCCCACGCGTACTGGCCGCCCTCGAGCATCCGCTGCACGGCGTGCTCGGTCAGCGGCACCATGTTGTCGAGCAGCTTGGCGCGCAGGAAATCCTCGAACGACGGCGTCGCGAACTGCGGGTCGAGTTTCAGCGACACGCGCACGAACGCGTCGTAGTCCTTGCGCAGGGACGCAAGCGTGTCGTCCTTGAGGGAAAGGGTGATCTGGCCCATGAATCGTCTCGATGGCGGCCCGCGCGGGCCGGCGGCCGACATCGCGCACCGGTGCGGGCGCGGCGTCGACGGACCGGTTCGCGCCGAGGCCGATGGCGGGTCTTCACTTCCTATATCGGCGCGCCGGACGGAAACTTGAGCGCGGCCGGCGAGGTCCGCTCAGGCCGGCAGCCAGTGCGGCATCACGACCCCTTGCCAGAAGAAGAACACCGCGAGCCCGACCGCGATCGTCACGAGCGGCCGGCGTGTCGTCGCCGACACGAGCACGGCGGCGAGCGCGCCGACCAGCTGCGGATTGCGCCAGGTCAGCTCGGCCGTGCCGCCGTGCGGCGAGACGGTCATCGGCACGATGATCGCAGTCAGCACGGTGACGGGCACGAAGCCGAGCGCGGTCCGCACGAGCGGCGGGAAGGTCAGCCGCTCGCCGAACAGGAACAGCGTCGTCCGGATCGCATAGGTGATCACGGCCATCCCGAGGATCAGCAGCGCGTAGCTCACGATGCGGCCTCCGTGCGTGAAGCGGTGCGCGAACGCTCGTGCAGCAGCGTGAGCGCGACGCCGACCACGACGCCGGCGGCGACCGCGCCCAGCAGCCCGAGCTTGTACGGCCAGCCCTGCCAGAAGTACGCGAGCGTGCCGGCCGTCGCGGCGGCCGCCAGATAGCGCAGCGTGCCGAGCTGCGGGACGACGATCGCGATGAAGGTGGCCGCCATCGCGAAATCGAGGCCGAGCGACTGGAGGCCCGGGAAGGCCGCGCCGAAGCCGATGCCCGCGAGCGTCCAGACCTGCCAGTTCAGGTACATCGCGAGGCCCGAGCCGAAGAAGTAGTGCGGGCCGATCGCGCCGGGCGGGAAGTGGCGGTAGTGCGCGTAGGCGACCGCGAACACCTCGTCGGTCATCAGCGCGCCGAGCGTCGCGCGCCAGCGCAGTGGCAGGTGCGCGACGTACGGCGCGAGCGTCGCGCTGTACAGCAGGTGACGCAGGTTCACGATCAGCGTCGTCGCGAGCACGACGACGAAGCTCGCGCTGCCCGCGATCAGGCCGAGCGCGATGAATTGCGCGGAGCCCGCGAACACCGCGAGCGACATCAGCGCGCCGTGCCATGCGGCGAGCGGGCCGCCGCCGACGAGCGTGCCGAAGATCACGCCGAACGGTGCCGCGCCGATCATCATCGGGATCGTGTCGCGTGCGCCGTCGAGCCACTCGTTGAGCGGGGGGCGAGGCGGGGGCGTAGGTGTGGGTGTGGGGTTCAAGGGGCGCGTCTCCATGAAATGGAGGATAGCGGGGTGATGCAGCGGCGGCTTGTATGTTCTTGCGCCCGCGCGGGTGCCGATGGCGCTGCGTGCGTGCGGGTTGCCGTCCGTCGTCGAATGCAGGGAAGGGCGTCAGCGCGCCTGCCAGCGTCCGGGCGGTACGCCGAACATTCGTTTGAAATGCCGCGTGAAGTGACTCTGGTCGACGAAGCCGCTGGCCGCGGCGACATCGGCGATCGGCACGCCCGCGCGCAACGGCGCAAGCGCGCGCTGCAGCCGCAGCTGGTTGCGCCACGCATGTGGCGGCATCCCGGTCGTGCGCGTGAACAGGCGCGCCGCGTGAAACGGCGACAGGCCGGCGGCCTGCGCGACGTCGTCGAGCGTGACCGTGCCCGTGAGATCGGCGGCGAGCCGTTCGCGCATCGCGTCGACGCGCGGTTCGTCGGCCGCGAGCGCCGCCGGTTGCAGCCGCGCGTCGGCATGGCGCGCGATCAGTGTCGACAGCGCATCGAGCATCGCCGTTTCGGCGGCGAGCGGATCGTAGACGCGCGGTGCCGCGGCGGCCGGATCATTGGCGGCCGGCTGCTCGTGGGGGTGGAACGGCGGCATGCGTTCGCTGCCGGCCTCCATCATCCGGTGGGCCAGCGCGAGCCGTGCCGCGAGATCGGTGTCGCGGATCACGTCGGACGGGAACCATGGCGCATCCTGCGGCCGCCCCGCGATCGCGCTCGCGAGTGAGCGAATGTAGTCGACCGGCACGTAGCTCACGCGATAGCACCAGCCTTCGTCGGTCGCGCGCGAGCCGGTGTGCACTTCGCCGGGATTGATCACGGGCACGGTGCCCGTTTCGGCGACATGGCCGCTGCCGCGACAGGTGTAGCGCTCCGCCCCCTCGAGGATCACGGGGATCGTGTACGCGTCGTGCCAGTGCGGCGCGAACGTGTGGTCGCGATAGGTGGCGGTGAGCAGATCCGCGTCCGGCAGCAGCGGCGTGCGCCAGTAACGTGCGGAGTCCGGAAGAAGGCGGGGGGCGGACATGGTCGGGCGCGAGGGCGGTCGAATCGACAGTGTAGCGCTCGCGCGCCCGGCCGGCGCGGGCTTACTTGACCGGAATCGTCGTGCCGGCCGGCATCGGCACGGCGGTCACGGCGTTCTTCGGGCTGCCGCTGACGATGCGGTCGCTGTAGGTCAGGTAGACGAGCGTGTTGCGCTTCTTGTCGACCACGCGCACGACGTGCAGCGTCTTGAAGATGAACGACATCCGTTCGCTGAACACGTCGGTCTGCTGCTTGAGCGGCTCCTTGAAGCTGAGCGGGCCGACTTGCCGGCACGCGATCGACGCTTCGCTCGGATCCTCGGCGACGCCGAGCGTGCCCTTGATCCCGCCGGTGCGCGCCCGCGACACGTAGCAGGTGACGCCCGTCACGAGCGGATCGTCGTACGCTTCGACGACCACGCGGTCGGAGCCCGTCACGCGGAAATGGGTGTTGACGCTGCCGACTTCCTCCGCGTGCGCGAGCGGCGCGGTGGCAAAGGCGGAGAGCAGAAGGGCGAGCGACGCGGCGGAAAGGAGGCGGTGCTTCATCGACGGAACCGGATGCGAATGCGGGACAGAAACTCTAGCATGCGCGGCGGTGACCGGCGGGCGCCGGAAAAACAAAAGGCCCGTCGAATGACGGGCCTTTCGCTGTCTGGCTCCCCGACCTGGGCTCGAACCAGGGACCTACGGATTAACAGTCCGGCGCTCTACCGACTGAGCTATCGGGGAATAAATCGGTACATCTGCTTGCGTGTTCGGTAACCAACAAAAAACCCGTCCACTTTCAACGGGCCTTTGTTTTTTGGCTCCCCGACCTGGGCTCGAACCAGGGACCTACGGATTAACAGTCCGGCGCTCTACCGACTGAGCTATCGGGGAACAAACAACAACAGCAGAGAAACGAGATTGTATGGAGTGTTCGCTAACCTGTCAACACTTTTGAGCGGCGGCGCACCAAAAAATTTTTGCAGCGCCGCTGCGCGATCAACGCTCGAGCAGGTGCAGCTTGTCCTGCACGTCCTTCCACTCGTCCGCGTCGGCCGGTGCCGGCTTGGTCTTCGTGATCGACGGCCAGTCCTTCGCCAGCTCGGCGTTCAGCGCGGTGAACTGCTGCTGGTCGCCCGGAACGTCTTCTTCGGCATAGATCGCATTGGTCGGGCACTCGGCGACGCACACGGCGCAGTCGATGCACTCGTCCGGATCGATGGCGAGAAAGTTGGGACCTTCACGGAAGCAATCCACCGGGCACACATCCACGCAATCCGTGTATTTGCACTTGATGCAGCCTTCGGTCACAACGTGAGTCATTAAAACGCTCCTGCTTGGCGGTATATATGGGGTGGCGTGTGCGCCAAAAGCGGCATTGTAACTGAAGCGCAAAACCCGCATGGCGTGGTCGGCTTTCCGGCTTATATCGTTTCGTGATTAGTTTATGGGGCTGGCGGCGGGCGCGGCGCGTGCGGCCGCGCGCCCGGCGCGTCGGGCAGGGCGGTTTCACGATGGTCGGGCCCGCATTCGGGTAACATGGCCGACAGACCGGGCGGCGCGCGGTGCGCCGGGGCCCTGTCACGATATTGGCGGTGCCGTAAACATGATCATCACTTCGCTGCTCGACACGGATCTCTACAAGTTCACGATGATGCAGGTCGTCCTGCATCACTTTCCTGCCGCAAACGTCGAGTACCGGTTCCGGTGTCGCACGCCCGGCGTCGATCTCGTGCCGTACATCGACGAGATCCGCGACGAGGTGCGCGGCCTGTGTGCGCTGCGCTTCACCGACGACGAACTCGACTACCTGCGGCGCATGCGCTTCATCAAGAGCGACTTCGTCGACTTCCTCGCGCTGTTCCACCTGAACGAGAAGTACATCTCGATCACGCCTTCGCCGAAGGGCAACGGCGAGATCGACATCGTGATCGAAGGGCCGTGGCTGCACACGATCCTGTTCGAGATCCCGGTGCTCGCGATCGTCAACGAGGTCTATTTCCGCAACACGCAGCGCGAGCCCGACTATCGCGAAGGCCGCGAGCGGCTGGGCGAGAAGATCAAGCTGCTCGGCGCGAAGCCCGAGTTCGCCGACTGCAAGATCGCCGACTACGGCACGCGCCGGCGCTTCTCGAAGGTCTGGCACGAAGAGGTCGCGCTGACGCTGCGCGACGGGCTCGGACCGCAGTTCGCGGGCACGAGCAACGTGTTCTACGCGATGAAGCACGGCCTGACGCCGCTCGGCACGATGGCGCACGAATACCTGCAGGCCTGCCAGGCGCTCGGCCCGCGGCTGCGCGATTCGCAGACCTACGGTTTCGAGATGTGGGCGAAGGAGTATCGCGGCGACCTCGGGATCGCGCTGTCGGACGTCTACGGGATGGACGCGTTCCTGAACGACTTCGACATGTACTTCTGCAAGCTGTTCGACGGCGCGCGCCACGATTCAGGCGATCCGTTCGAGTGGGGCGAGCGCATGCTGCGCCACTACGAGGCGAACCGCTGCGATCCGCGCACCAAGGTGCTCGTGTTCTCCGACGCGCTCGACATTCCGAAGGTCATGCAGCTGTACGAACGGTTCCGCGGCCGCTGCAAGCTCGCGTTCGGCGTCGGCACCAACCTCACGAACGATCTCGGTTACGTGCCGCTGCAGATCGTGATCAAGATGGTCCGCTGCAATGGGCAGCCGGTCGCGAAGCTGTCGGATACGCCGGGCAAGAGCATGTGCGACGACAAGGCGTATCTCGCGTACCTGCGCCAGGTGTTCGGCATCGCGCAGCCGGCCGACGACGCCGCATCGTAGCAAGCGTCGGCCGTCCGGCGAGGTGCGTCGCGGCGGGGGCGGCCGGTATAATCCGACGGTATCGCACGCCAACGTCACGAGGACCGTTCATGGACACTTCCGCTGCCCGTCGCCAGATCCTCGCACGCATTCGCGCGGCGCAAGGACGCGCGCCCGAACCCGATGCAGCGGAGCGCGACGGCGTCGCCGACTATCTCGCCCGCCATCCCGAGGGGCCGCGGCCGCCGATGCCGGCCGACCTCGTCGCCGCATTCGTCGATGAAGCGGCGCGCCTGTCGACGACGGTCGACGAAGTCGCGACGCTGGCCGACGCGCCCGCCGCCGCTGCCCGCTATCTTTCCGCTCACGGCTTGCCGATGCAGGCCGTCGCATGGCGCACGCTGGCCGAGCTCGACTGGGCCGGCGCCGGCCTGTCGGTCGAATGCCGCAAGCCGCGCGACGGCGATCTCGTCGGCCTCACCGGCTGCTTTTGCGCCACCGCCGAAACGGGCTCGCTGGTGCTGCTGTCCGGCCCCGACACCTATGCATCGGCCGGGCTGCTGCCGGAAACCCACATCGCGATCGTGCCGGCGTCGCGGATCGTCGCGGGCCATGAAGACGCATTCGCGCTGATTCGCGCGGAGCGCGGCGAATTGCCGCGCGCGGTCAATTTCGTATCGGGCCCGTCGCGCACCGGCGATATCGAGCAGACCATCGTGCTGGGCGCACACGGCCCGTACCGCGTTCACGCGATCGTCGTGCGCGGTGCATGACGATCGCGTCCGCTCGATCCTCACTCGACTCACTCGCACAAGGAAGTTCTGCATGAAACGACATGCCGCCTGGGCGGGCATGGCGTCGGGAGCCGCGCTTGGCGCCGTTCCCGCGCTCGCATCGGCCGCCACGCTCGACGGTGCCGCGCTGTCCGCACTCTGGGGCATCCCGTTCGCCGGGATCCTGCTGTCCATCGCGGTGTTCCCGCTCGTCGCGCCGGTGTTCTGGCATCACCACTTCGGCAAGATCGCCGCGGCATGGGCGATCGCGTTTCTGGTCCCGTTCGCGGTCGCGTTCGGCGCGGGCACGGCGTTCGGAACGCTGGTGCACGCGCTGCTCGAGGAGTACATCCCGTTCATCGTGCTGCTGACCGCACTGTATACGGTCGCCGGCGGCATTTGCGTCAACGGCAATCTGCACGGCACGCCGAAGCTGAACACCGCGATCCTCGCGCTCGGCACGCTGCTCGCGAGCGTGATGGGCACGACGGGCGCCGCGATGCTGCTGATCCGGCCGCTGCTGCGCGCGAACGACAATCGCAAGCACGTCGTGCACGTCGTGATCTTCTTCATCTTCCTCGTCGCGAACGCGGGCGGCTCGCTGTCGCCGCTCGGCGATCCGCCGCTGTTCCTCGGCTTCCTGAACGGCGTGAGCTTCTTCTGGACGACCACGCATCTCGCGCTGCCGATGCTGTTCATCTGCGCGGTGCTGCTGACGCTGTTCTTCGTGCTCGATACGTACTTCTACCGGAAGGGCGGCGAGGAGCGGCCGGTCGTGCTCGACCCGACACCTGACGATGGCGCGCTGTCGATCGACGGCAAGGTCAACTTCGTGCTGCTCGCGGCCGTGATCGGCCTCGTGCTGATGAGCGGCATCTGGAAGCCGGGCATCACGTTCGACGTGTGGGGCACGCACGTCGCGCTGCAGAATCTCGTGCGCGACGTCGCGCTGGTTGTCGTGGCACTCGCGTCGCTTGCGCTGACGCCGCGCTCCGCGCGCGAAGGCAACGCGTTCAACTGGGCGCCGATCGAGGAGGTCGCGAAGCTGTTCGCGGGAATCTTCGTGACGATCGCGCCGGTGATCGTGATCCTGCGCGCGGGGGCGGACGGTGCGTTCGCGCAGATCGTCCATCTCGTGACGGGGTCGGACGGCAAGCCGATCGATGCGATGTACTTCTGGGCCACCGGCCTGTTGTCGTCGTTCCTCGACAACGCGCCGACCTACCTCGTGTTCTTCAACCTCGCGGGCGGCGACGCGCAAGCGCTGATGACGGCGGGCGCGACGACGCTCGCCGCGATCTCCGCGGGAGCGGTGTTCATGGGCGCGAACAGCTACATCGGCAACGCGCCGAACTTCATGGTGAAGGCGATCGCGGAATCGCGCGGCGTGAAGATGCCGAGCTTCTTCGCGTATCTCGGCTGGGCGTTCGCCATACTGGTACCTGTATTCCTGCTGACGTCGTGGATCTTCTTCACGGCGTAGGCTGACGATTTTCAACCAAGCGCGGACGGTTCGGGCGGCGCGCGATGCGCCGCGTTCCGGCCGCGGCATGCGGAGATGGCGATGCAGAAGATCCTGGTCGCACGTCCGATCTTTCCGGACGTGATCGAACGGCTCGAGCAGTATTTCGAAGTCGACTGGAACAACGGCGACGCGCTCGCCCCCGATGCGCTCGCCGCGCGTCTCGCGGACAAGGACGGTGCGCTGACGGCGGGCGACCCGGTCGGGGCGGCTGCGCTCGCGGCGGCGCCGCGCCTGCGCGTCGTGTCGAACATGGCGGTCGGCTACAACAACTTCGACATGACCGCATTCAACGCGGCGAACGTGCTCGGCACCAACACGCCCGACGTGCTGAACGAGTCGACCGCGGATTTCGGCTGGGCGCTGATGATGGCCGCCGCGCGCCGGATCGCCGAATCCGAGCACTGGCTGCGCGCCGGGCACTGGCAGAAGTGGGCGTACGACGGTTTCCTCGGCGGCGACATTTACGGCTCGACGCTGGGCGTCATCGGCATGGGGCGCATCGGCCAGGCGCTCGCACGCCGCGCGCGCGGCTTCGGGATGCAGGTGATCTATCACAACCGGTCGCGGGTCGCGCCCGAGATCGAGGCCGAGCTGAACGCCGAATACGTGTCGAAGGATGCGCTGCTCACGCGCGCCGATCACGTCGTGCTGGTGCTGCCGTACACGAAGGAGAACCATCATACGATCGGCGCGGCCGAACTCGCGAAGATGAAGCCCACCGCGACGCTGACCAACATCGCGCGCGGCGGCATCGTCGATGACGCGGCGCTGGCCGCCGCGCTGCGCGACGGGACGATCGCCGCGGCCGGCCTCGACGTGTTTGAAGGCGAGCCGAGCGTGCACCCGGCGCTGCTCGAGGTGCCGAACGTCGTGCTGACGCCGCATATCGCGAGCGCGACCGAAAAGACGCGCCGCGCGATGGCGAACCTCGCGGCCGACAACCTGATCGCCGCGCTGGGCGAAGGGCCGCGCGCGGGGCAGCCGCCGAATCCGATCAACCCTGACGTGATCGGGAAGCCGCGCGCATGACGACGATGTTGTTGCTGGCGGCGGTCGTCGTGCTGGCCGTCGCGCTGGCGGTGGCGATCGTCGCGATCGTGCGCGGCGGCGGCCGCCACGACGACGCGGCCGTGCTCGGCGACCAGATCGAGGACGCCGCGCACGCGCAGGCGCTTGCGGTCGAGCGGCTCGAACGCGAGCTGCGCGGCGAGATCGTCGAGAACGCGCGTGGTTCGCGCACCGAATTGGCCGGCAGTTTCTCGCAGCTTCAGCAGACGCTCGCGACGCAGCTGACGAGCATCGCGACCGTGCAGAACAACCAGATCGACGGTTTCGCGCAACAGCTCGGCAAGCTGGTCGCGGGCAACGCGCAGCAGTTCGACGCGATGCGCGAGAGCGTGCAGCGCCAGGCGCAGCAGGCGCGCGAAGAGCAGACGGTCGCGCTGCGTCTGTTCGGCGACACGCTGAACCGGCAGCTCACACAGCTGACCGAGGCCAACGATCGCCGGATCGGCGAAGTGCGTGCGACGCTCGAACAGCGATTGAAGGAAATCGAGACGAACAACGCGGCGAAGCTCGAGGAGATGCGCCGCACCGTCGACGAGAAGCTGCATGCGACGCTGGAGCAGCGGCTCGGCGAATCGTTCAAGCTCGTTTCGGACCGGCTCGAGCAGGTGCACCGCGGGCTCGGCGAGATGCAGACGCTCGCGGCCGGCGTCGGCGACCTGAAGAAGGTGCTGACCAACGTGAAGACGCGCGGCACCTGGGGCGAGGTGCAGCTCGAGGCGTTGCTCGAGCAGATGCTCACGCCCGACCAGTATGCGAAGAACGTCGCGACGGTGCCGAAGAGCAGCGAACGCGTCGAGTTCGCGATCCGGCTGCCGGGACGCGACGCGGGCACGCGCGACGCGCCGCCGGTGTGGCTGCCGATCGACGCGAAGTTTCCGCGTGAGGACTACGAGCGCCTGATCGATGCGCAGGAGCGTGCCGATTCGGTGGCGGTCGAGGAGGCGGCCCGTGCGCTCGAGGCGCGCGTGCGGATGGAGGCGCGCACGATCGCCGAGAAGTACGTCGCGCCCCCGCATACGACCGATTTCGCGCTGCTGTTCCTGCCGACCGAGGGGCTTTATGCGGAGATCCTGCGCCGCCCGGGGCTGACCGACCTGCTGCAGCGCGACTATCGCGTGACGGTGGCCGGGCCGACCACACTGACCGCGTTGCTGAACAGCCTGCAGATGGGCTTCCGCACGCTCGCGATCGAGCAGCGCTCGAGCGAGGTATGGCAGGTGCTCGGTGCGGTGAAGACCGAATTCGGCAAGTTTGGCGACGTGCTCGCACGCACGAAGGCGCAGCTCGAGACGGTCACGCGTTCGATCGAGGCCGCCGAGCAGCGCACCCGTGTGATGAACCGCAAGCTGAAACAGGTCGAGGCGTTGCCGGGCGAGACGGCGGCCGGGCTGCTCGGCGCGGAAGCCGCCGACGGCGCCGATGCGGACGACGCATGACGCATCCCGCATGATGCACGCAGCCGAAACCGGCTGGAACGAAGACGGGCGCCGCGGCGCCCGTTTTCCTTTGACACGGCGACCGGCGTAGCCGGCGCGCGTTCAGCGTGCGGCGAGCGCGTCCAGTGCGTCGCCGGTGACGCGCACGATGCGCCACTCCGGCAGCACGGTCGCGCCCATCTTCTCGTAGAAGTCGATCGCCGGCTGGTTCCAGTCGAGCACCGACCATTCGAAGCGAGCGCAGCGGCGCTCGACGGCGAGTGCCGCGAGGTGCTGCAGCATCGCGGTGCCGAGGCCGGTGCCTCGCTGCGACGGCTGCACGTACAGATCCTCGAGATACAGCCCGCGCCGGCCGAGGAACGTCGAATAGTTGTGGAAGAACAGCGCATACGCGACGATCGCGCCGTCGCGCTCGGCCACCAGCGCTTCGGCGGCGGGGCGTTCGCCGAACAGCGCGTCGGCCAGGTCGGCGTCGCTCGCGACGAACAGGTGCGTGAGCTTTTCGAACTCGGCCAGCTCGCGCATCAGCGCGAGGATCGCGCCAACGTCGCGCGTTTCGGCCGCGCGGATCAGCGGTGTGCCGCTCACGCTTCCTCCGGCGGATCGGACAGCACGATCTCGATGCCGCCGAAGCGCGACGCGACCCAGTTGTACGCGTGGCAGGCGATCCACAGCAGCACGAAACCGAGGATCGCGTTCAGCAGCAGCGCGCTCAGGATCGTGCTCAGTTCGACCATCCCGTAACGGATGTACGCGACCAGGATGCCGAGCAGCACGATCGGCACGCTGAACGTCAGGTAGACGAGGATCAGTGCCTTCGCGGTCTGCCCCGCGGCGATCGACGAGATTTGTTTCTTCATGTGCGGATTGCCCCCGTAGAAATATACCGATTGGAATTCAGATCAGGCCGTCGAGCGGCAGGATGTCGACCGGGGCGCCCGCGTCGACTGCCGCGGAATCGTGGCCCAGGACGATGAAACAGTTGGCGGCCGCAAGGCCGCTCAGCGATGCGGAACTCTGCGAACCGGCCGGCGCGACGTGCCACTGGCCGTCGGCGGCGCGCGTCGCGATCGCACGCAGGTATTCGGTACGGCCCGGACGCTTTTTCAGCGCCTGCGTGCTGCGTGCCGTGTACATCGTCGGCGGCGGCGTGTGCGCGCCGGCCAGCGTCAGCAGTGCGGGGCGCACGATCGCGTAGAACGTCACGGCGGAGGCGACCGGATTGCCGGGCAGCCCGAAGAACAGCACGCGGCCGTCGCCCGCACGCGCGAGCGTGCCGCACGCGAGCGGCCGGCCGGGCCTCAGCGCGAGGCTCGCGAAGGTCACGTCGCCGAGCCGCGCCATCACGTCGCGCGTGAAATCGGCTTCGCCGACCGATACGCCGCCGGACGTGATCACCGCGTCGGCCTGTGCGGCGATCGCATCGTGCAATGCGCGTTCGAGCGCGGCCGGATCGTCGCGGACGATCCCGAGATCGAGTGCGTCGATGTGCAGCCTTTCGAGCATCGCGACCAGCATCCCGCGATTGCTGTCGTACAGCGTGCCGCGGCCGAGCGGCTCGCCGGGTTCGCGCAGTTCGTCGCCGGTCGAGAACACGGCGACGCGCACGCGGCGGCGCACCGTGACTTCGCGCAATCCGAACGATGCGAGCAGGCCGAGATCGGACGGGCGCAGGATGCGGCCGGCGGCAAGCGCGCAGGCGCCGCGCGCGAGATCCTCCCCGGCCCGGCGGCAGTTCGCGCCGCGCGCGACCTCGTGTGCGGCGAAGCGGATGACGTCGCCGTCGACGCGCACGCGTTCCTGCAGAATGACCGTGTCGCATCCGGCTGGCATCGCCGCGCCGGTCATGATGCGGATGCACGTGCCGGGCACCACGGCCCCATCGAACGGATGGCCGGCGAGTGCCGTGCCGGCGACCGTCAGCGCGATGTCGGCGGCCGCTGCCAGCGCGACTGCGCTGCCGTCGAATGCGTAGCCGTCCATCGCCGAGTTGTCGTATGCGGGAATGTCGAACGGCGCATTCACGTCGGCCGCGAGCACGCGGTCGAGGGCGTCATGCAGCGGTACCGTTTCGCACGCGTCGACCGGCACCGCGAACCGACACGCGAGCGCCTGCGCATCGGCGAGCGACAGCGGGGCCGCGGAATCGGGTGCGGTTCGGGAGGCGGGCGAGGATTGCGTGATCATCAGTCGGACTGCGCCGCGAGGCGTATCGGGTTCGTGGCCGGTGGCGCGCGGAGGGCGCCGAAGCGCGAAGGCGCATGCGGCGGGCGGGAAGGGATGCCGGTGCCGTCAGCGGCGGGCAAGCGCGGCAAGTTCCTGCCAGGAATTGGCATTGTAAAACGCACGCTCGTCGCGAAACTCGACTTCGACCGTCTTGTGGCGTGCGTACCACGCACGCACCTTGCGCTCGCCGGCCGCGAGCCTGGCCGCGAGATCGTCGGCGAGCGACGCGCGCAGCAGCGCGAAGGTCGGCTGCGGCGAACGCGCGTGGTGCGCGTCGACGGTCACCGCCATCGCGATGTCGGCCTGCTGCGCGTCGAGCGCCGCGTGCAGCCGCGCGACGAGGTCGGCCGGCAAATAGGGCGTATCGCACGGCGAGCACACGACGAGCGGTGCGCGCGCCGCGCGCATGCCGGCGAGCAGGCCCGCGAGCGGGCCGGGGAAATCGGGGGTTTCGTCCGGTACGATGCGCGCATCGAACGGCGCACCGAGTTCGGCGTAGCGCGCGGCGTTGCGATTCGCGCTGATCAGCGTCTCGTCGACCTGCGGCGCGAGCCGGCGCAGCACGTGCAGCGCGAGCGGCGTACCGTCGAGCAGCTGCAGGCCCTTGTCTGCGCCGTCCATGCGCGTCGCGCGCCCGCCCGCGAGCAGCAGGCCGGTGATGGAAGGCGAGGCGGAAGCGGACATCGCGGGAAAGCGGGGCGGGCGGCGCGGGTCAGCCGCCGATGTACGACATTTCGACGCGCTTGCCGGCGCCGTCGGGCGCGGCGTCGGCGGCCGCGCTGCCGCGCAGCTGCGAGTAGCGGTCGGTGCGGGCCTGCCAGATCCGGGCGATCGCGGTCGCGATCTCGGCGTCGCTCGCGCCGCCGCGCACCAGTGCGCGCAGATCATGGCCGGTCGACGCGAACAGGCACAGGTACAGCTTGCCTTCGGTCGACAGCCGCGCGCGCGTGCAGTCGCCGCAGAATGCCTGCGTGACGCTCGAGATCACGCCGATTTCGCCGCTGCCGTCCGCATAGCCCCAGCGCTGCGCGGTTTCCGCCGCCGTGTGCGGCTCGAGCGGAACGAGCGGGAACTGCTCGGCGATCCGCGCGACGACGTCCGCGGACGGCAGCACTTCGGTCATGTTCCAGCCGTTCGACGTGCCGACGTCCATGTATTCGATGAAGCGCAGGATCACGCCGGTGCCGCGGAAGCGCTCGGCCATCGGCAGGATCTCGCCGTCGTTGGTGCCGCGCTTCACGACCATGTTGACCTTGACCGGCGCGAGGCCCGCGGCCTGCGCGGCGAAGATGCCGTCGAGCACGTCGGCGCTCGCGAAGTCGGCATCGTTCATGCGCTTGAACAGCGTGTCGTCGAGCGCGTCGAGGCTGACCGTCACGCGTGTGAGGCCGGCATCCTTCAGCGTGCGCGCCTTGCGCGCGAGCAGTGAGCCGTTGGTGGTCAGCGTCAGGTCGAGCGGGCGGCCGTCGTGGGTCGTCAGGCGCGCGAGGCGCTCGATCAGGAACTCGAGGTTCTTGCGCAGCAGCGGCTCGCCGCCGGTGATCCGGATCTTTTCGACGCCGTGTGCGACGAACAGCCGTGCCACGCGCTCGATCTCTTCGTGCGTGAGCAGGGCGCTGTGCGGCAGGAACGGGTAGTCCTTGTCGAACACGTCCCGCGGCATGCAGTACACGCAACGGAAGTTGCAGCGATCCGTCACCGAGATGCGCAGGTCGCGGAGCGGCCTGGCGAACGTGTCGGCCAGGGCGCCGTCAGGGGTATGCGCGACGCCGGAGATATCCGGCATCCCGCTGACGTCGGCGAGGGGAATGATGCGTCGGGACATGTTGAAAGAAGTGCGAGCCAGTCTTCTATTTTAGCCGCAAGCGGCCGGCCGGGCCGGTGGGCGGAAACCCGCAGCGCGGACATGAAAAAGCCCGCCGGAGGCGGGCTTTTCCTGGTCGGGCGATGCGCCGCTTAATGGTGCGACGTCTCGACCTGCTGCATCGGGGTCGTATCGACCGGCGGCAGCGCCTTGCGCTCGCGCGGCACGCGGGCCGGACGCGGCAGGCGCGACGCGGCTTCCTGGGCAGCGCGGAACTTGTCGGCATCCGTGTTCACCCACACGAGGCCGGCTTGTTCCAGCACGACGTCGAGGCTCGCCGAAGCGGGCGCAGCGGCCGGTTGAACCGGCGCCGGCGCGGGCGCGGCAACGGCTTCGACCGGAGCCGGTTGGACCTGAGCCGGTTCGACGGCTGCCGGCGCGACCGGTGCTGGGGCGACCGGTGCCGGAGCGACTTCAACCGCGGCGACCGGTGCCGGTGCGGCTTGCTCGACGGGCGCGAACTGCGGCGCTTCGACGGCAGCCGGCACTTCGAACGCATCGGTCGGCGACACCGCGACCGGTGCCGGGCCGGCTTCCGGAGCAGCGGCCGGCGCGACCGGTACCGATTCGGCGACCGGTGCGACCGGGGCGGGCTCGATCGGCGCGACCGGCGTCGCTTCGACGCGAACCGGTGCCGGTTGCGGCTCGACCACGGCCGGCTCGACCGCTTCGGCACGCTGTTCGGCTGCGGCCTCGGCTGCGGCCTCGGCTACCACGGCGCCCGCTGCGGCGACCGCTGCCACGGCGACCGGTGCGGCCGTATGGGCCGGCTCGAACGCGCTCGGGGCTTCCGTCGTCACAGCTTGCACGGCTTCGCCGTCCGCGCCTTGCTCGGCGTGGTCGACGACTGCGCCTTCGTCCTCGCGCTCGCGACGACCGCCGCGGCGACCGCGGCGGCGGCGACGACGTTCCTCGCCGTCACGTGCGCCGGCTTCCGCGTCGGCTGCGACATCGGCGCCCGGCAGGGCGACGGCTGCGGCCTGGTCGGCTTCCGCTTCCGGATGGTTCTCGCCACGGGTGACGGTTTCGAGCGTAGCAGCGTGTTGCGTCGGCTTGCGGCGCTCACCGCGCTCGCGACGTTCGCCGCGTTCCTGGCGCTCGCCGCGGCCGGCTGCCTCGACGGCTTCCGGCTGCTCGGTGCGCTCGCGCGGTTCGCGGTTCTCGCGCGGTTCGCGCGGCTCACGGCTTTCACGCGGCTCGCGCGGTTCGCGGCCTTCGCGCGGGCCACGGCCCTCGCGACCTTCGCGGCCCTCACGACCTTCACGGCTTTCGCGCGGCTCGCGGCCTTCACGCGGTTCGCGACCCTCGCGCGGTTCACGCGACTCGCGCGCTTCCTTGCCTTCGCGTTCCTGGCGTTGCGACTGGCCACGGCCTGCCGCTGCCTGGTCGCGACCACCCTGAGCCTGCTGGGCGCCGCCACGACGATTGCGGTTGCGATCGCCGCCGCGCTGCTCGGTCTTCTCGGTCCGCTCGCGGGCCGGACGGGCAGCCTGTTCCTTTGCCGGTGCCGGTGCAACCGGCGCGGGCGCCGGGGCCGGCGACATGCCGAACAGACCCTTCAGCCAGCCGATGAAGCCGCCGCTCGCCGCGGCGACCGGTGCGGGTGCCGCAACCGGCTCGACCGGGCGCTGCGGTGCCGGGCTCGGCGCCGGACGCTCGGGCGTGATGCCCTTGACCGCCGCTTCCTGCTTCGGCTTCACGTCGGCCGCGCGCTTGCTGTAGCCGGTTTCCGACTCCAGTTCGCGGGCGGCTTCCTCGGCCATCTTCCAGGACGCGCGCGGATCGTCGAGGCGCGCGTCGTCATGGCGCAGGCGCTCGAGCTTGTAATGCGGCGTATCGAGGTGCTTGTTCGGGATCAGCACGATGCCGACCTTGAAGCGCGACTCGATCTTGTTGATTTCCTGACGCTTTTCGTTGAGCAGGAAGGCGGTCACCTCGACCGGCACCTGGCAATGGATCGCCGCGGTGTTTTCCTTCATCGCTTCTTCCTGAATGATCCGCAGGACCTGCAGCGCGGACGATTCGGTATCGCGGATGTGGCCCGTGCCGTTACAGCGCGGGCACGTCACGTGGCTGCCTTCCGACAGGGCCGGGCGCAGGCGCTGGCGCGACAGTTCCATCAGGCCGAAGCGGGAGATCTTGCCCATCTGCACGCGCGCACGGTCGTGCTTGAGCGCGTCCTTCAGGCGTTGCTCGACCTCGCGCTGGCTCTTCGCCGACTCCATGTCGATGAAGTCGATGACGATCAGGCCGCCGAGGTCGCGCAGGCGCAGCTGGCGGGCCACTTCGTCGGCCGCCTCGAGGTTCGTGCGGGTCGCCGTTTCCTCGATGTCCGCGCCCTTGGTCGCACGCGCCGAGTTCACGTCGATCGCGACGAGCGCCTCGGTGTGGTCGATCACGATCGCGCCGCCCGACGGCAGCGGCACCGTGCGCGAGTACGCGGTCTCGATCTGGTGCTCGATCTGGAAGCGGGAGAAGAGCGGCACGTCGTCGTGGTAGCGCTTCACCTTCGACACGTTGTCCGGCATCACGATGTCCATGAACGCACGGGCCTGATCGTAGATCTCGGTCGTGTCGATCAGGATTTCGCCGATGTCGGGCTGGAAATAGTCCCGGATCGCGCGGATCACGAGGCTCGATTCCAGATAGATCAGCATCGGCTGGCCGGCATTGCCGCTTTGCGACGCCGCTTCGATCGCGCGCCACAGCTGCAGCAGGTAGTTCAGGTCCCACTGCAGTTCCTCGGCGCTGCGGCCGATGCCCGCGGTGCGGGCGATCATGCTCATGCCGTCCGGAATCTGCAGCTGCGCCATGGTTTCGCGCAGTTCCTGACGCTCGTCGCCTTCGATCCGGCGCGACACGCCGCCGCCGCGCGGATTGTTCGGCATCAGCACGAGGTAGCGGCCGGCGAGCGAGATGAAGGTCGTGAGGGCGGCGCCCTTGTTGCCGCGCTCTTCCTTCTCGACCTGGACGATCAACTCCTGGCCTTCGCGCAGGGCATCCTGGATGCGCGCGGAGCGCATGTCGATGCCTTCCTTGAAGTACTGGCGGGCGACTTCCTTGAACGGCAGGAAGCCGTGGCGGTCTTCGCCGTAGTTGACGAAGCACGCTTCGAGCGACGGCTCGATGCGCGTGATGACACCTTTGTAGATATTGCCTTTGCGCTGTTCGCGCCCGGCTGTCTCGATGTCGATGTCGATGAGCTTTTGCCCATCGACGATGGCGACGCGCAGCTCCTCCTGCTGCGTCGCATTGAACAGCATGCGTTTCATGAACGACTCCAGGCGGCTCTGCTGCCGGCGCCTCGCGGTTGTCAGTCGCGAGGGCGGGAACGACGGCAGGCCGCACCTTGTTGTGTTGTCACAAGCACGCTGGAGCGGGAAGGATGGCGGGGAGAATTGCCTGAAGAGGCGCTTGGGCCCGAAAGACGGGGCCGGCGGCCATAGGGCACCTGCGAACACGGCTTCAAAGCACGGCGTCCACACACCGCACGCTGCGAAAGCGCGCTAAGCCTGAGACCGGGGCACTGCCACGGGGCGCGCGCAATGCGTCGCGCGCGCCGACGGGCGGCAGATGCTGCGGCTTGGGCCGCAGCGGGGAGTATCGAATCCAGCCCGACTTTCCCGCCTGGGGTGTACTTCCCTGGTTTGACGTCGCCAAGCCCCGCACGCTTCGCGGGGCCAAATCGGGCGCAACGCCGTAATTTTCGCAACCGGCAGCCTGCGGACGCACCTCGCGCCGTCGGGCTGCCGATCAAATTCTTTTCAACCAACTTTCCGTTACCGCGGCGCCTGGTCGACCGAATCCGCCTGTGGGCGCGATCCTTGCCGACGGCCGGCGCCGTGCGTGCAACTTGCTGCATCTCTTTGATTAGGGGCGAGCAGCAGACCCCCGGCGCAAGTAAAATAACGGTTTGCGCTTGCGCCTTGCCCGATTCCGTCGGGACCGGCCTGTCAGGCCACCCTCAACGTCAGGCTGGGCAAAATTATATTCAGTATGAATGAGTTAGGCAAAATATCCCAGAATTCAGTCGCAAGCGGCCAGGTATCGATGATCCAGATCGACGAAAACTCGGCCGGTCAGCGGATCGACAACTTCCTGTTGCGCGTCTGTAAAGGCGTGCCCAAAAGCCATATTTACCGGATCCTGCGCAGCGGCGAAGTCCGCGTGAACAAGGGGCGGGTCGACGCCCAGTACCGTCTCGCGTTCGGCGACCTCGTCCGCGTGCCGCCCGTGCGGGTGGCGGCGGCCGACCTCGCGCGCGCCGACACGCCGATCGTGCCGCCCGCGCAGTTCGAGGTGCTGTACGAAGACGACGCGCTGCTCGTCATCAACAAGCCGGCCGGCGTCGCCGTGCACGGCGGCAGCGGCGTCGCGTTCGGCGTGATCGAGCAGATGCGCCAGGCCCGCCCGCGCGCGAAATTCCTCGAACTCGTGCACCGGCTCGACCGCGAGACCTCCGGGATCCTGATGCTCGCGAAGAAGCGCACGGCGCTCGTCGGCCTGCACGAGCAGATCCGCGAGAACCGGATGGACAAGCGCTACTTCGCGTGCGGATACGGCGAATGGCAGCCCGACTGGGGCCACCGTCGCGTGGTGAAGGCTCCGCTGTTCAAGTATTCGACCCCGGAAGGGGAGCGGCGCGTGCGCGTACAGGACGATGGCCTGCCGTCGCACACGGTGTTCAACCTGATCGAGCGCTGGCCGGACTACGCGCTGGTCGAGGCGGAACTCAAGACGGGTCGGACCCATCAGATCCGGGTGCACCTCGCGCATCTCGGCCTGCCGATCGCCGGCGACGCCAAGTATGGCGATTTCGCACTGAACAAGGCGCTGGCGCGCGCGAACGCGCAACCGTCGCTCAAGCGGATGTTCCTGCATGCGCACCGGCTCAAGCTCGCGCATCCGCTGACCGGCGAGGCGCTGCAGTTCGATGCGCCGCTGCCGGACGAATGCCGGCGCTTCCTCGATCAACTCCGCGCTCTGCGCGATACCGCCTGACTCGCATGGCCCGACAGCAATTTGATCTGATCGTCTTCGACTGGGACGGCACGCTGATGGATTCGACTGCGCACATCGCGCACAGCATCCAGGCCGCCTGCCGCGATCTCGGCCTGCCCACGCCGTCGGACGAGGCGTCCCGCTACGTCATCGGCCTCGGCCTGCGCGATGCACTGCAGATTACTGCTCCGACCCTCGATCCGTCCGACTATCCGCGGCTGGCCGAACGCTACCGCTATCACTACCTGCTGGACGATCAGCGCATCGAGCTGTTCGCCGGCGTGCGCGAACTGCTCGCGGAATTGCGCGATACCGGCTACCTGCTCGCGGTCGCGACCGGCAAGGGCAGGGTCGGGCTGAACCGCGTGCTCGACCAATCGAAGCTCACGAGCCTGTTCGATGCGACGCGCTGCGCCGACGAAACGTTCTCGAAGCCGCATCCGGCAATGCTGCACGAATTGACCCGTGAATTGGGGCAGGATCTCGCGCGTACCGTGATGATCGGCGACACCACGCACGACCTGCAGATGGCCGCGAGTGCGGGGGCGGCCGGCATCGGCGTCGCGTACGGCGCGCACACGGCCGATGCGCTGGCCGCGCTGACACCGCGCTTCGTCGCGCCGGACGTCGGCGCGCTGGCCGCGTGGCTGCGGGAGCACGCGTGAGCGCGGCGCCGGATGCCGTGCGCGTGTGCGCATCGGACGCGCTGGCCGACGGCGGTGCCGGCGTGCGCGTCGATGCGACGCTGCGCGGCGAGCAGGCGGTCGTGTTCTTCGTGCGCTACGAAGGCCGTGCATACGGCTACCTGAACCGCTGCGCGCACGTGCCGATGGAGCTCGACTGGGCCGAAGGGCAGTTCTTCGAGTCGTCGGGCCTGTACCTGATGTGCGCGACGCACGGCGCGATCTACGCGCCGGATACCGGCAAGTGCGTCGGCGGCCCGTGCCGCGGCGGCCGCCTGCGGCCGGTCGAGGTCGACGAGCGCGACACGCCGGACGGGCGTGCGGTATTCTGGCTACCGGATGCCGACCTGGGTCCCGCCGCTTCGCCCCCTCCCGCCACGACCGACTGACGACACCACTGCATGGCCGACCAACCGAACCTTCCTGATTCCTCGTCCCGTTCCGACAGCCGCGAACCGAACTGGGAGCGCGCGGCGCTCGAGCGGATCGCGCTCGCGGCCGTCAAGGAACAGCGCGCCGCGCGGCGGTGGAAGATCTTCTTCCGTTTCGCGTTCCTCGGCGTGTTCGTGCTGCTCGCGTTCGCGCTGATCGATTTCTCGAGCGACTCGAAATTCTCGGCGAGCGGGCGCCACACGGCGCTCGTGACGATCGACGGCGAGATCGCGGCGGGCACCAACGCGAACGCCGACGACATCAACACGGCGCTGGATACTGCTTTCGACGACAGCGGCACGGCCGGCGTCGTGCTGCGGATCAACAGCCCGGGCGGCAGCCCGGTGCAGGCCGGGATGGTCTACGACGAGATCCGCCGCCTGCGCAAGAAGTATCCGGACAAGCCGTTGTACGTCGTCGTGACCGACATGTGCGCATCGGGCGGTTATTACATTGCGTCCGCCGCCGACAAGATCTTCGTCGACAAGGCGAGCATCGTCGGCTCGATCGGCGTGCTGATGGACGGGTTCGGCTTCACGGGCCTGATGGGCAAGCTCGGCGTCGATCGCCGCCTGCATACGTCGGGCGAAAACAAGGGCTTCTACGACCCGTTCTCGCCCGAGACGCCGAAGATGGATGCCCACGCGCAGGCGCTGCTCGACCAGGTCCATGCGCAGTTCATCAAGGCCGTGAAGGACGGCCGCGGCAAGCGGCTGCACGAAACGCCCGACATGTTCTCGGGGCTGTTCTGGACCGGCGAAAAGAGCGTCGAGCTCGGGCTCGCCGACGGCTACGGCACGACCGACACGGTCGCGCGCGACGTGCTGAAGGCGCCGGATCTCGTCGACTATACGGTGAAGGAAAGCCTGACGAACCGCGTCGCGCGCAAGTTCGGCGCGGCGGTCGGCGGTGCCGCGATGAAGGCGCTCACCGCGGGCGGCACGTCGTTCAGCCTGCGCTGAGCGGCGGCCGGCCGGCGCCGCGGCGAACGGGGCAGGGCGCCCCGTGTCGCGCGGCCGCCGGCTTCAGTTCGCGAGCAGCAGGAAGATGGCGGGGCGCTTCTGCAGATTCGGCGCAGGCGTCTTTTTCCAGTCTGCCACGGAGCGGCTGGCGATCGTCTCGGTCTCGAGGGTCAGGTCGGCCGCGACGCAGATTTGCGTCGACGGCGCGCAGGTCGCGACCAGCGTATCCAGCATCGCCTGGTTCCGGTACGGCGTCTCGATGAAGATCTGCGTCTGGCGCGCCTTGCGTGACAGTTGCTCAAGTTCGCGCAAGCGCTTCGCACGTGCGGCCGCATCGACCGGCAGGTAGCCGTTGAACGCGAAACTCTGGCCGTTCAGGCCCGACGCCATCAACGCGAGCAGGATCGAACTCGGCCCGACGAGCGGCACGACCTTCACGCCGCGCTCGTGCGCGCGGCGCACCAGCAGCGCGCCCGGATCGGCGACGGCCGGGCAGCCGGCCTCCGACACGAGGCCGGCGTCCGCGCCGGCCAGTATGGGCGCGAGCAGCCGGTCGATGGCGCCGGCCGGCGTATTGACGTTCAGTTCGCTGATCTCGATTTCCTGGATCGGCCGCGTCGTGCCGATCTTCTTCAGGAACGCGCGGGTCGTTTTCGCGTTTTCGCCGATGTAATAGCCGAGTGTGCCGGCGCGCGCCTGCACGGCGGCCGGCAGTACGGCGGCGAGCATCGATGCGTCGCCCTCGCCGAGCGTGTTCGGGACGAGATAGAGCGTGCCGGCGGTCATGCGCGGTCTCCTTGGGGGGCGGCGAACAGTGGATAACCGACGGCGCGCAGCATCCGCGTGAGCGCGATCAGCGGCAGGCCGACGAGCGCCGTCGGGTCGTCGGAGTCGATGGCATCCAGCAGCGCGATGCCGAGCCCTTCGGACTTCGCGCTGCCGGCGACGTCGTACGGCGTTTCCGCGCGCAGGTACGCATCGAGTTCGGCTTCGGGCAGCGAGCGAAAGCGCACGTGCGTGACGACGTCCTCGCTCTGCGTTTCGCCGGTGCGGCTGTCGTAAAGGCTGAGCGCGCTGTGGAATTCGACGTCGCGGCCCTGCATCGACAGCAGCTGCGCGAGCGCGCGCTCGTGCGTGCCGGGCTTGCCGATCTGGTGGCCGTCGAACGTCGCGACCTGGTCCGACCCGATCACCAGCACGCCGTCCGGCGCGTCGATCGTCGCGGCGACCGCGCGCGCCTTCGCACCGGCGAGGCGCAGCGCGGTCGCGGCCGGCGCTTCGCCCGCGAGCGGGGTTTCGTCGAGGTCGGGCGACACGACGTCGAACGGCAGGCCGAGGCGCTCGAGGAGCGCGCGGCGGTAGCGGGAACTGGAGGCGAGAATCAGCCGCGGCGGGCGGCAAACGGTATCCGGCATGGTCGGTTGGGTCGGTGAGTCGTCGGGTGTGGCGCGGTGTTGCAAGGGCGCAAGCATAAGTGATTGACCGCAAAAGGTAAAACAGGTATGCTTTCCCGCTTTTCGTCGGCAGGCTTTCCGCAGTGGTGGCGCCTGCCGGGTCTTCGGAAGTAAAGTACGTAATCGTGCGAGGCGTACGCGGCGTGGATCGCGTACGTGCGCGGCGTCAAATGAGTGGCGCCAGCAAGCCGGATCCCGCAAGTCAGCCTGTAGGCAGGAGCGCAACATGAACACTTCTTCTGGCAAGCCTGCGGCAGCGCTTGATCCGCACGCGGTCGATCTGTTCGAATTCGCCCGCAGCGGGCGGCAGGCAGCGGGTGCCGTGCGCCTGTCGCAACTGCCGCGCATGCTGAACGAAGTGCCGGCGGACGCGCCCGATCGCGACACGGTCTTCACGTGGCAGGCCGAAGGGTTCACCCAGAAGGAGTTGCAGGACGACGGCGCCGATGGGCAGCAGCCGTATCTGCGCCTCGCGGTGCATGGCCATGCGTGGCTCACGTGTCAGCGCTGCATGACCCCGTACGACCAGACGTTCGACGTCGACATGACGTACCGGGTCGTTGCGACCGAAGAAGAAGCTGAAGAATTTCCGCTCGACGACGATGAAGCCGATGTGATCGTGGGCTCACGCCAGTTCGATCTCGTCGACTTGATCGAAGAGGAGTTGCTGCTTTCGTTGCCGCTCGTGCCCAAGCACGAGGTTTGCCCGGCAGTTCACGAAAGCCTCGTGTCGGGTGCGAGCGGTCCTTCGGAAGACGCGGACGACGAGTCCGCCGAAGACGAGGACGAAGGCAAACGGCCGAATCCGTTCGCAGCGCTGGAAGCGCTGAAGAAGGGCGGGGACGGCAGCAAGAAACACTAAGCAGTTGTGGCGCGGGAAGGCGTAAGGGCTTTGGGCCAGGGTAGTTAAGCGCCGGATCGGGCTGTGTTAGAATCCGGAAAATTATTTAGGAGTTAGTCATGGCAGTCCAGCAAAACAAGAAGTCGCCGTCGAAGCGCGGCATGCATCGTTCGCACGATTTCCTGACGGCAGCGCCGCTGGCAGTCGAGCCGAGCACGGGTGAAGTGCACCTGCGTCACCACGTCAGCCCGAACGGCTACTATCGCGGCAAGAAAGTCGTCAAGACGAAGAACGACTAAGCGTCAAGTCACGCGTTGCGCGCTACGATCGCCGTTCGCGTGACAACTGGTTCGCTTGACACTTTCCTGGCTCAACAAAAAGGCGGCATTCAACTGCCGCTTTTTTGTGCCTGAAATTCGTCGCATTCCATGACCGTAAAGCTCACAATCGATTGCATGGGAGGCGACCACGGCCCGTCCGTGACCGTTCCCGCGGCAGTCAAGTTCGTCCGCGCGCATCCCGATGCGCACCTGATGCTCGTCGGCATCGAAAGCGCGATCCGCGCTCAGCTGAAAAAGCTGAAAGCCCTCGACGATCCCGCGCTGACCATCGTGCCCGCCACCGAAGTCGTGGCGATGGACGACCCTGTTGAAGTGGCGCTGCGCAAGAAGAAGGATTCTTCGATGCGTGTCGCGCTCAACCACGTCAAGGAAGGCGCGGCCCAGGCCTGTATTTCCGCCGGCAACACCGGCGCGCTGATGGCCGTTTCCCGTTATGTGCTCAAGACGCTGCCCGGCATCGAGCGGCCTGCGATCGCGTTCGCGCTGCCGAACCCGACCGGCTACACGATGATGCTGGACCTCGGCGCGAACGTCGACTGCGAGCCGCAGCACCTGCTGCAGTTCGCGGAGATGGGGCACGCGCTCGTCGCCGCGCTCGAAGGCAAGGAGCGTCCGACGATCGGCCTGCTGAACATCGGCGAAGAGGTCATCAAGGGCAACGAGACCATCAAGCGCGCCGGCGAACTGCTGCGCGCCAGCACGCTGAATTTCCGTGGCAACGTCGAAGGCAACGACATCTACAAAGGCACGGTCGACGTGATCGTCTGCGACGGCTTCGTCGGCAACGTCGCGCTGAAGACGTCCGAAGGGCTCGCGCAGATGCTGTCCGACATCATCCGCGAGGAGTTCGGCCGGTCGCTGATGTCGAAGCTGATGGCGCTGCTCGCGCTGCCGGTGCTGATGCGTTTCAAGAAGCGCGTCGATCACCGCCAGTACAACGGCGCGGCGCTGCTGGGGCTGAAGAGCCTCGTGATCAAAAGCCACGGTTCGGCCGACGCCTACGCGTTTGAGTGGGCGATCAAACGGGGTTATGATGCCGTCAAAAACGGCGTGCTGGAGCGCCTCACGCGTGCGATGGCGGACAATTCGGTGTCGCTCGGCGACGGCGAACACGACGCGGGCGGCGCAGGCCCGACGAGCCCGGCCGCAGGCCACCACGCCGAACCTTCCGCTGCGCAATCCTCTAAAGCATAAATGGCCCAATCGACTCTCTATTCCCGCGTGCTCGGCACGGGCAGCTACCTGCCGCCCGACCGGGTCACGAACCAGCAGCTCGCCGACCGTCTCGCGAAGGAAGGCATCGAGACGAGCGATGAGTGGATCGTTGCGCGCACGGGCATCCATGCGCGCCATTTCGCCGCACCGGACGTCACGACGAGCGATCTCGCGCTCGAAGCGGCGCGCCGTGCGATCGAGGCGGCCGATATCGATCCGCAGTCGATCGACCTGATCATCGTCGCGACTTCGACCCCCGATTTCGTGTTCCCCAGCACGGCTTGCCTGCTGCAGAACAAGCTCGGCATCAAGAACGGCGGCGCGGCATTCGACGTGCAGGCCGTGTGCTCGGGCTTCGCCTATGCGATGGCGACGGCCGACAGCTTCATCCGCAGCGGCCAGCACCGCACGGCGCTCATCGTCGGCGCGGAGACGTTCTCGCGCATTCTCGATTTCAAGGACCGCACGACCTGCGTGCTGTTCGGCGACGGCGCGGGCGCGGTGATCCTGTCCGCCTCGGAAGAGCCGGGCGTGCTCGGCAGCGCGCTGCACGCGGACGGCAGCTATTCGAACATCCTCTGCACGCCGGGCAACGTCAATCGCGGTGTGATCGACGGCAGCGCGTTCCTGTACATGGATGGGCAGGCCGTGTTCAAGCTCGCGGTCAACGTGCTCGAAAAGGTCGCGATCGAGGCGCTCGCCAAGGCGAATCTCGCGCCCGAGCAGGTCGACTGGCTGATTCCGCACCAGGCCAACATCCGCATCATGACCAGCACCTGCCGCAAGCTCGGCCTGCCGCAGGAGCGCATGGTCGTGACGGTCGACCAGCACGGCAACACGTCGGCTGCGTCGATCCCGCTGGCGCTCGACGCCGCGGTGCGTGACGGCCGCATCCAGCGCGGTCAGCACGTGCTGATCGAAGGCGTCGGCGGCGGCTTCACGTGGGGCGCGTCCGTCTTCCGCTACTGATCCGCGGCGCGCAATTGCTGCGCGCGGATCCCGAACCGGCGCGCCGTTCGTGCGCGCCGTCCGAATCGATTCAATTGGGGACGATATGAAATTCGCATTCGTTTTTCCGGGGCAGGGCTCGCAGTCGGTCGGCATGCTCAACGCATTCGCCGATCTCGCCGTCGTGCGCGAGACGCTCCAGGAAGCATCCGATGCACTCAATCAGGATCTCGGCAAGCTGATCGCCGCAGGTCCGGCCGAAGAGCTGAATCTGACCACCAACACGCAGCCCGTGATGCTGACGGCCGCCTACGCGTGCTATCGCGCATGGCAGCAGGCCGGCGGTCCGGCACCGTCGATCGTCGCGGGCCACAGCCTCGGCGAATACACGGCGCTCGTCGCCGCGGGCGCGATCGCGTTCAAGGACGCGGTGCCGCTCGTGCGCTTCCGCGCGCAGGCGATGCAGACGGCCGTGCCGGTCGGCCAGGGCGGCATGGCGGCGATCCTGGGTCTCGATGACGACACGGTGCGCGCCGTGTGCGCCGAAGCCGCGGAAGCGGGCATCGTCGAAGCGGTGAACTTCAACGCGCCGGCGCAGGTCGTGATCGCGGGCGCGAAGGCGGCCGTCGAGAAGGCCTGCGAGATCGCGAAGGCGAAGGGCGCGAAACGCGCGCTGCCGCTGCCGGTATCGGCGCCGTTCCATTCGTCGCTGCTCAAGCCGGCGTCGGACCAGTTGCGCGACTATCTGGCGAGCGTCGACGTGAAGGCGCCGCAGATTCCGGTCGTCAACAACATCGACGTCGCGGTGGTCAGCGATCCGGCCGCGATCAAGGACGCGCTGGTGCGCCAGGCCGCGGGCCCGGTGCGCTGGGTCGAATGCGTGCGGCACATCGCGGGCACGGGCGTCACGCACGTGATCGAATGCGGTCCGGGCAAGGTGCTGGCAGGCCTGACGAAGCGCATCGACGGCAACCTGGTCGGCGCATCGGTGTTCGATCCGGCTTCGCTCGACGAAGCACTGAAGCTGGCGACCGCCTGACGCGGCGCCTTTCCTCAAGAGACGGATATTCGATTCATGGAAAAGACTCTCGATAAACAGGTCGCGATCGTGACCGGCGCATCGCGCGGCATCGGCCGGGCGATCGCGCTCGAACTCGCGCGCCTGGGCGCGACGGTGATCGGCACGGCGACGAGCGAATCGGGCGCCGCCGCGATTACCGCCGGGTTCGCGGAAGCGGGCGTGACGGGCCGCGGCGCGGTGCTGAACGTCAACGACGCGGCGGCAGCCGAAGCGCTGATCGACGCGACCGTGAAGGAATTCGGCGCGCTCCACGTGCTCGTCAACAACGCGGGGATCACGCAGGACCAGCTCGCGATGCGGATGAAGGACGAGGACTGGGATGCGGTGATCGACACCAACCTGAAGTCGGTGTTCCGCCTGTCGCGCGCGGTGCTGCGCCCGATGATGAAGGCCCGCGGCGGCCGCATCATCAACATCACGTCGGTGGTCGGCTCGGCCGGCAACCCGGGCCAGGTCAACTACGCGGCCGCGAAGGCCGGCGTCGCGGGCATGACGCGTGCGCTTGCACGTGAAATCGGCAGCCGTGGCATCACGGTGAACTGCGTCGCGCCGGGCTTCATCGACACCGACATGACGAAGACGCTGCCGGAAGAACAGCAGGCCGCGCTCAAGACCCAGATTCCGCTCGGCCGCCTCGGCAGCCCGGCAGACATCGCCCATGCCGTCGCGTTCCTCGCATCGCCGCAGGCCGGTTATATCACCGGCACGACGCTGCACGTGAACGGCGGCATGTACATGTCGTAACGGTTTTCGTTTACCATCCGCGCCGTATCCCGTTTTTCAGGCGGATCGGTGCTTGATCGACCATCAAGCCAACGCGCGTTTTGCCGTCAGCAAACCTGATAAAATGCGCGCACTTGTAAATCTGAACTTTCCCTCGGAGGGGTAATGGATAACATCGAACAACGTGTCAAGAAGATCGTCGCTGAGCAACTGGGCGTCGCGGAAGCCGAGATCAAGAACGAAGCATCGTTCGTGAACGATCTGGGCGCGGATTCGCTCGACACGGTCGAACTGGTGATGGCTCTGGAAGACGAGTTCGGCATGGAAATCCCGGACGAAGAAGCAGAGAAGATCACGACCGTTCAGCAAGCGATCGACTACGCTCGCGCAAACGTCAAGGCGTAAGCGCCTTTCGCGCTTGTCCGCCACGTCGCCGCGATCTTCGCGATTGACGCGCCATCCTGCCGGCTTCGTGCCGGACGGACTAACAGCCACAGGGCTCGCAGGGCTGGTTCCTGTGGCCACTGTGGCTTTTGTTTTTGTCATCCAATAATGGAAAAGAGGTTACCGTGAGCCGCCGTCGTGTTGTTGTTACAGGCCTGGGGCTGATTTCGCCTGTTGGCAATAATGTTGCCGACGGCTGGGCCAATCTCGTCGCCGGCAAGTCCGGTATCGCCACCGTCACGAAGTTCGATGCGTCGAACCTCGCCTGCCATTTCGCGGGCGAAGTGAAGGGTTTCAGCGCCGAGGAGTACATCCCGGCGAAGGAAGCCCGCAACATGGATACGTTCATCCATTACGGCATCGCAGCCGGCGTCCAGGCGATCCGGGACAGCGGCCTCGAAGTGAACGAAGCCAATGCGGAACGCATCGGCGTGCTGGTCGGCTCCGGTATCGGCGGCCTGCCGATGATCGAAGACACGCACCAGACCTACGTCGATCGCGGCCCGCGCCGGATTTCGCCGTTCTTCGTGCCGGGTTCGATCATCAACATGATCTCGGGTCACCTGAGCATCATGTTCGGCCTGAAGGGCCCGAACCTCGCGGCCGTGACGGCCTGCACGACCGGTCTGCACAGCATCGGCCTCGCGGCGCGCCTGATTCAGGCCGGCGACGCCGACGTGATGGTCGCGGGCGGCGCCGAATCGACGGTGTCGCCGCTGGGCATCGGCGGTTTCGCGGCCGCGCGCGCGCTGTCGACCCGCAACGACGATCCGGCCACCGCGTCCCGTCCGTGGGACAAGGACCGTGACGGCTTCGTGCTGGGCGAGGGTGCAGGCGTGATGGTGCTCGAGGAATACGAGGCGGCGAAGGCACGCGGCGCGAAGATCTATGCGGAGGTCTCGGGCTTCGGCATGACGGGCGATGCGTACCACATGACCGCGCCGAACATGGACGGTCCTCGCCGCTGCATGGTCGCGGCACTGCGCGACGCCGGCGTGAACGCGGACGAGGTCCAGTACCTGAACGCGCACGGCACGTCGACGCAGCTCGGCGACAAGAACGAGTCCGATGCGGTGAAGGCGGCATTCGGCGAGCACGCGTACAAGCTCGTGGTGAACTCGACGAAGTCGATGACGGGTCACCTGCTGGGTGGCGCGGGCGGCCTCGAGTCGGTGTTCACGGTGCTGGCGCTGCACAACAACGTGTCGCCGCCGACCATCAACATCTTCAATCAGGACCCCGAGTGCGATCTCGACTACTGCGCGAACACCGCGCGTGACATGAAGATCGACGTGGCCGTGAAGAACAACTTCGGCTTCGGCGGTACCAACGGCACGCTGGTGTTCAAGCGCGTCTGACGCTGAAATCGCTTGACGAGTCCATTCGATGCTCCGGCCGGGCGTCCGCAATGCTTTGCATTGCGGGCCTCGGCCGTGTCGTATGTGGTGCTGGCCGCGTTCGTCGCGGCGGCGGCCGTCTCCGCGTACCTGTTCTGGGCGCCGCGGGCCGGTGCCGCTGCCGGCGCGTGCGTGTCGGCGGCGACGGCCGCGCTGCTTGCCGTGTGCGCCGCGCGAGCCTGTGCCCGCCGGCTGCCGGCCGAGTTGCGGATCGATGCATTCGGGGAGATTGCGGCGTTTGGCCGCACCGGGCGCTTGCTGGCCCGGGGCCGCGTGACGGGTCATGCACACTGGAGCAGCCTGCTGCTCGTGCTGTCGGTCGGGCAGGGCGCCCGGCGCGCGCGGCCGTTGCTGATTCCGGCCGATGCGCTCGACACCGCGTCGTTCAGCGCGCTGTCCGTGCTGGCGCGTACCGCGGGCACGGCGGGGCGGGCATGACGGCGGCGCGGTTACCAGCCGTAACCAGCGGCCGGCGCCGGAACGCTACAATAACGCTCCGCGTTGCATCCCTAGTTAACGGATTTGTCAGGTGAGTGAAAAAGAAATCGATCAGGCTCTGGTCGAGCGCGTACAGAAAGGCGACAAGGCAGCGTTCGAACTCCTGGTCTCCAAATACCACCGCAAGATCATTCGGCTGATCTCGCGCCTCGTGCGGGATCCCGCCGAGGTCGAGGATGTGGCCCAGGACGCGTTCATCAAGGCGTATCGTGCGCTGCCGCAATTTCGCGGCGAGTCGGCGTTCTACACGTGGTTGTACCGGATTGCCGTCAATACGGCGAAGAACTACCTTGCGACGCAGGGCCGGCGGGCACCGACCTCCACCGAGGCCGATGCCGAGGAAGCGGAAACTTTCTCCGACGCAGACCAACTAAGGGATATCAACACGCCTGAGTCGATGTTGATGAGCAAGCAGATTGCCGAGACGGTCAACGCTGCAATGGCCGTCCTGCCCGAAGAGCTGCGCCAGGCGATTACGCTGCGCGAGATCGAAGGCTTGAGCTACGAAGAGATCGCGGAAATGATGGATTGTCCGATCGGGACGGTCCGGTCGCGGATCTTCCGGGCGCGCGAGGCAATCGCTGCGAAATTGCGTCCGCTGCTCGATACGCCCGAAGGCAAGCGCTGGTAAGCGCGACGGGCGCAACGACGCGGGTCGGGGTCTATTACGGATAGAGTCGTGAAATCACGACGGGGTGTGTGCAAGATGGGGAGCATCATGGGGTCGGTCAATACGCAGTCGCAAGCGTGCTCGCGCGGCGAGCGCCTTTCCGCTCTGGTCGACGGTGAACTGTTCGACGGCCCGGATCACGGGCAGTTTCTGGCTGAGCTCGACCGCGCGGATCGCGCTGCGTGGGCCCATTACCACCTGATCGGCGATGCGCTGCGCTCGGACGAGCTCGCGCTGTCGCCTGCGCTGAGCGTCGCGTTCACCGCGCGCATGTCCGCCGCGCTCGAAAGCGAGCCGCACCTGCTCGCGCCGGCCGCCGCGCCGGTCGCGCGCAAGCTGCTGTCGCTGCGCCGGCGTGTCGTGCCCGCGTTCGCGGTGGCCGCCGCGGCAGCCACGCTGACGTGGATCGTCGTCCCGCAGATGCAGACGGCGGGTGTGCCGGGCGCCGTCCAGGTCGCATCGGCAGGCGCGCCGCAGAGCGGCAACCTGCAGCGCGTGACGGTTGCACAGGCATCCGCGCAGCCGGGCCTGCAGGACGTCAACATCATCCGCGACGCAAGTCTCGACCAATACCTTGAAGCGCATCAGCAATTCGCGCAGCAGCCCGTCGTCACGGGCTCGATGCCGCTGATCCGCGCTGCCGTGACCACCACGCCAGGCCAATAAACCCGATGCGGACATTGCAGTTGAATCACGCCATCTCCGGATGGAAGCGGCTGCCGGCTCTCCTGCTTTGCGCAGCCGCCCTGTTGTCCGTTCAATCCCTGCCTGCCAGCGCCCAGCAACCGGACGATCCCGTCGCGACCCGCAAGGGTGCGGCGGACTGGCTCGACCGCATCCAGCAGGCGGCGCAGCAGCAGAGCTACGAGGGTACGTTCGTCTACCAGCGCGGCGGGTATGTCCAGTCGTCGCGCATCGCGCATGTGGCGTCCCGCGACGGCGAGTTCGAGCGGATCGAGTCGCTCGACGGCAAGCCGCGCAAGGTGCTGCGGCATAACGACGAGCTGTACACGTTCGTGCCCGAGCGCAAGCTGTGCGTGGTCGAGCGCCGCCAGACGCGCGATTCGTTCCCCGCGCTGCTCGGTGCCGGCGGCGAGCACGTGATGTCCGTCTACGACGCGAAGCTGCTCGGCAAGGACCGTGTGGCCGGGATCGACGCGCAGGTGGTCGAGCTCGTGCCGAAGGACGCGTACCGCTTCACCTACAAGCTGTGGGCCGACACCCGCACCGGGCTGCTGCTGCGTTCACAGACGCTCGATGCGAGCGATCACGTGCTCGAGCAGGTCGCGTTTTCGCAGCTGCAGACGGGCGGCGCGACCGGTGACAAATCCGCGATCGCGGCCGGCATGCGCAACCTGAGCGGCTGGACGGTGGTCCGCCCGCCGGTCGCGGCGGTCGACATGGAGGCGCAGGGCTGGCAGATCGCGCCGACCATCGCCGGCTTCCGGAAGATTCGCGAGGTGCGCCGGCCGATGGCCGCGCGTGACGCCGGTGATCCGCCGATTCCGGTCGACCAGGCCGTCTTCACGGACGGCCTCGCGACGATCTCCGTCTTCATCGAGCCGGCCGAAAAGAATACGCGCAAGGAAGGCGCGGGCAGCACCGGCGCGACCCACGTGCTCGTGAAGCGTCGCGGCGACTACTGGATCACCGTGCTCGGCGAAGTGCCGCCGGCCACGTTGCAGCAGTTCGCGTCTGCCATAGAATACAAGGCTTCCAAGTAACGCTACGGCTTCCGACATGACGAAACTCACGCTGCGCAAAGTGTTCGCGGCGGCGGTGCTGTGTGCCTGCCTGCCGCTCGCCCCGCATACCGCGGCCGCGGTCACGCCTCCCGCTGCCAGCCTTCCCGATTTCGCCGATCTGGTCGAAAAGGTCGGGCCGGCTGTCGTGAACATCCGGACCACCGCGAACGTGCCGACGCCCGGCCCGCGCGGCGTGCTCCCGCCAGGCTTCGATAATGGCGACATGTCGGAATTCTTCCGGCGCTTCTTCGGCATTCCGCTGCCGCAGGCGCCCGGCAACGGTGGTGGCGGCGGTAATGGCAATCCGAAGAACGCGCCGGCGCCGGACAATCCGCCCGACACCGAACAGAACCGCGGTGTCGGTTCGGGCTTCATCGTGTCGGCAGACGGCTACGTGATGACCAACGCGCACGTCGTCGACGACGCGGACACCATCTACGTGACGCTGACCGACAAGCGCGAATTCAAGGCGAAGCTGATCGGCGTCGACGACCGCACGGACGTCGCGGTCGTCAAGATCCAGGCGTCGAACCTGCCGGTCGTCGCGATCGGCGATTCGAACAAGGTGCGCGTCGGCGAGTGGGTCGTCGCGATCGGTTCGCCGTTCGGCCTCGACAACACCGTGACGGCCGGCATCGTGAGTTCGAAGAGCCGCAACACGGGCGATTACCTGCCGTTCATCCAGACCGACGTCGCGGTGAACCCCGGCAACTCGGGCGGCCCGCTGATCAACATGCAGGGCGAGGTGATCGGCATCAACTCGCAGATCTACAGCCGCACCGGCGGTTTCATGGGCATTTCGTTCGCGATCCCGATCGACGAGGCGATGCGCGTGGCCGACCAGCTGAAGGCGACCGGCAAGGTCACGCGCGGCCGCATCGCGGTGGCGATCGGCGAGGTGACGAAGGACGTGGCCGACTCGATCGGGCTGCCGAAGGCGGAAGGCGCGCTCGTCAGCAGCGTCGAACCGGGCGGTCCGGCCGACAAGGCCGGTATCCAGCCGGGCGACATCATCCTGAAGTTCAACGGCCGGCCGGTCGATGCGGCGTCGGATCTGCCGCGCATGGTCGGCGACACGAAGCCGGGCACCAAGGCGACCGTCAGCGTATGGCGCAAGGGTCAGGCGCGCGATCTGCCGATCACGATCGCCGAGACGCCGGCCGAGACGACGGCGAAGGCCGAGCAGCGCAAGAGCGCGCCGCAGAAGCCGCGCCAGGCGAATTCGCTCGGCTTGACGGTCAGCGACCTTTCCGCGGATCAGCTGAAGTCGCTGAAGCTGAAGAACGGCGTGCAGATCGACGGCGTCGACGGCCCGGCGGCCCGAGCGGGGCTGCAGCGCGGCGACATCGTGCTGCGCGTCGGCGACACCGACATCACGAGCGCGAAGCAGTTCGCCGACGTGACCGCGCAGCTCGATCCGCAGAAGGCGGTCGCGGTGCTGGTGCGGCGCGGCGACAACACGCAGTTCGTGCCGGTGCGCCCGCGCGCGGTTCAGAAGTAACGCGCCGATGTTCACGCTCTACGGCCGCGGCTGGTGCCATCTGTGCGACGACCTGCGCGATGCGCTGGCGCCGCTGGCGGCCGAATTCGGCGTCGCGGTCGACTACGTCGACATCGATGCGGATCCGGCACTCGTTGCGCGTTACGACGAGGACGTGCCGGTGCTGTTGCTGGATGGCACGGAAGTGTGCCGCCACCGGTTCGACGAGGCGAGGGTGCGCGGCGCGCTCGCGGCTCGGCGCTGAACCCGGCTCTGCTGCCGGCCGGCCGCGCGTTGCGCGGGGCTTCCGGCGGCGGACGCGCCGGCCAGGGCCTCCGGCGGGGCGTCCCTGGCCGGGCGTCCCTGACCGGGCGTCCCTGACCGGGCGTCCCAAATTACCGCCCGGCAAAGGCCTTTTCGGCTAAAATAAGCCGTTTTTTCACCGACTTACAAGGCGTGCTCCGCAGTCGTCGAGCGCGCCTTTTTCGCTTGATCGGCACTGAATGGATCATATTCGCAATTTCTCGATCATCGCGCACATCGACCATGGCAAGTCGACGCTCGCGGATCGCATCATCCAGGTATGCGGCGGCCTCGCCGACCGTGAAATGGAAGCGCAGGTGCTCGACTCGATGGATATCGAGCGCGAGCGCGGCATCACGATCAAGGCGCAGACGGCTGCACTGTCCTATCGCGCTCGCGACGGGAAGGTCTACAACCTCAACCTGATCGATACGCCGGGGCACGTCGACTTCTCGTACGAAGTCAGCCGTTCGCTGTCCGCGTGCGAAGGGGCGCTGCTCGTGGTCGACGCGAGCCAGGGCGTCGAGGCGCAGACGGTCGCGAACTGCTACACGGCGATCGAGCTCGGCGTCGAGGTCGTGCCGGTGCTGAACAAGATCGACCTGCCGGCCGCGAACCCCGAGAATGCGATCGAGGAGATCGAGGACGTGATCGGCATCGACGCGACCGACGCGACGCGCTGCAGCGCGAAGACGGGTCTCGGCGTCGAGGACGTGCTCGAAGCGCTGATCGCGAAGGTGCCGCCGCCGAAGGGCGATCCGGCCGCGCCGCTGCAGGCGCTGATCATCGACTCGTGGTTCGACAACTACGTCGGCGTCGTGATGCTCGTGCGGATCGTCAACGGCACGCTGCGTCCGAAGGACAAGATCAAGATGATGGCGACCGGCGCGCAGTATCCGGTCGAGCACGTCGGCGTGTTCACGCCGAAGTCGCGCAATCTCGACTCGCTGTCGGCGGGGCAGGTGGGTTTCATCATCGCCGGCATCAAGGAACTGACGGCCGCGAAGGTCGGCGACACCGTCACGCACGCGACCAAGGCGGCCGCCGAACCGCTGCCGGGCTTCAAGGAAGTGAAGCCGCAGGTGTTCGCGGGCCTCTATCCGGTCGAGGCGAACCAGTACGACGCGCTGCGCGAATCGCTCGAGAAGCTGAAGCTCAACGATGCATCGCTGCAGTACGAGCCGGAAGTGTCGCAGGCACTCGGCTTCGGTTTCCGCTGCGGCTTCCTTGGGCTGCTGCACATGGAAATCGTGCAGGAGCGACTCGAGCGCGAGTTCGACATGGACCTCATCACGACCGCACCGACGGTCGTCTACGAGGTCGTGCAGAGCGACGGCTCGACGATCATGGTCGAGAACCCGGCGAAGATGCCGGAGCCCGGCCGCATCGCCGAAGTGCGCGAGCCGATCGTCACCGTGAACCTGTACATGCCGCAGGACTACGTCGGTTCCGTGATCACGCTGTGCGAGCAGAAGCGCGGCTCGCAGATCAACATGCAGTATCACGGCCGCCAGGTGCAGCTCACGTACGAAATCCCGATGGCCGAGATCGTGCTCGACTTCTTCGATCGCCTGAAGTCGGTGTCGCGCGGCTATGCGTCGATGGACTACGAGTTCAAGGAATACCGTTCGTCGGACGTCGTGAAGGTCGACATGCTGATCAACGGCGACAAGGTCGACGCGCTGTCGATCATCGTGCACCGGTCGCAGTCGCAATACCGCGGTCGCGAGGTTGCCGCGAAGATGCGCGAGATCATTCCGCGCCAGATGTACGACGTGGCGATCCAGGCCGCGATCGGCGCGCACATCGTCGCACGCGAGAACATCAAGGCACTGCGCAAGAACGTGCTCGCGAAGTGCTACGGCGGCGACATCACGCGAAAGAAGAAACTGCTCGAGAAGCAGAAAGAAGGTAAGAAACGCATGAAGCAGGTGGGTTCGGTCGAGATCCCGCAGGAGGCGTTCCTCGCGATCTTGCGCGTCGAAGACAAATAACAGGACTGATCCTTTTATGAATTTTGCGTTGATTCTTTTTGTGCTCGTCGTCGTGACGGGCGTAGCGTGGGTGTTGGACAAACTGGTGTTCCTGCCGCAGCGGCGCAAGGCGGCCGACGCGGCGATCGAGGAGTTCGATCGTCAGCAGTCGCGTATCGACAAGCGTTTCGCGGACGAAAACGCGGGGCAGACGCGTTCGAAGCTGCGCGACGAAAAACTGCGCCAGCCGTGGTGGCTCGAGTACACCGCGAGCTTCTTCCCGGTGATCCTGGCCGTGTTCGTCGTGCGTTCGTTCATCGTCGAGCCGTTCAAGATCCCGTCGGGCTCGATGGTGCCGACGCTGCTGGTCGGCGACTTCATCCTCGTCAACAAGTTCGAATACGGCCTGCGCATGCCGATCACGAACACGAAGATCACGCAGGGCAGCCCGCTGTCGCGCGGCGACGTCGTCGTGTTCCGTTATCCGAAGGACGAGTCGGTCGACTACATCAAGCGCGTGATCGGCCTGCCGGGCGACACGGTCGCTTACCAGGACAAGCAACTGACGATCAACGGCCAGCCGGTGCCCGAAACGCCGCTGCCGGATTTCTTCGACGACGAGCGCCAGAACTACGCGAAGCAGTTCGAGGAAACGATCGGCACGAAGAAGAACGCGATCCTCAACAATCCCGCCGTGCCGCCGTTCGTGATGGGCGCCTACGACTATCCGTATCGCGACAATTGCACGTACAACAGCCGCGGCGTGATCTGCAAGGTGCCGCCCGGTCACTACTTCATGATGGGCGACAACCGCGACAACAGCGCGGACAGCCGCTACTGGGGTTTCGTGCCGGACAACAACATCGTCGGCCGTGCGTTCTTCATCTGGATGAACTTCGGCGACCTGAAGCGCATCGGTTCCTTCAACTGACCGTATTCGATTCACACGCAATACGCGACGCACGGGCCGCGTCGCGTATTGCCGAACTACTTTAAGAACCGGCGGCAACACCGCCTCGTCACGCCTTTTCGCGTCCGGCCGTGCCGTTTCGGCCCGACCGGCGCCCGCGTTATACTCCTGCACATGCCCCTATCCCAGTTGGAAAGCCGGCTGCGCTACGAATTTCGCAATGCGGAATTGTTGCGCCAGGCTTTGACCCATCGCAGTCACAGTGCCACGCACAACGAACGGCTCGAGTTTCTCGGCGATTCCGTTCTGAATTGCGCGGTGGCCGCCCTTTTGTTCCAGCGTTTCAGCAAGCTGGACGAAGGCGACCTGTCGCGCGTGCGCGCCAATCTCGTCAAGCAGCAGTCGCTGTATGAAATCGCTCAGGCCCTGAATATTTCCGAAGGGTTGCGGCTGGGCGAGGGCGAGTTGCGCAGCGGCGGCTTCCGTCGCCCGTCGATCCTCGCGGACGCGTTCGAAGCCATCATCGGGGCGGTATTCCTCGATGGCGGCTTCGAAGCCGCCCAAGGGGTCATCAAGCGCCTCTATATCCCGATTCTCGACCACATCGATCCGCGCACGCTCGGCAAGGACGCGAAGACGCTGCTGCAGGAATACCTGCAGGGGCACAAGATCGCGCTGCCGACCTACACGGTCGTCGCGACCCATGGTGCGGCGCACAATCAGCAGTTCGAGGTCGAATGCACGGTGCCGAAGCTCGACGTGAAGGTGTCGGGCTCCGGCGCGAGCCGGCGGGCGGCCGAGCAGGCCGCCGCGAAGAAGGCGCTCGACGAGGTGCTGGCAGCCGCGCCGATGCTGGCCGCGAAGCCGAAGCGTTCGAAGAACGCACGCGGGTCGAAGCATGTCGAGCCTGAAATCGTGCCCGGCGTGAAGGGGGTGCAGGAAGCGCTCGACCTGCGTTCTCCGGAGCGCAAGGAGCGTGCGGCGGCGCGCGACGCGAAGGCGGCCGCCGCCGCGTCCGCAGCGGCCGATGCCGGCGCACAGCCGGGCGATCGGCCGGCGCAGGCGCCGATGGCCGCGATTCGCGCGGCGCATGTCGATACAGCCGCGGACAAGGCCGACCGGCCCGCGAAACCGACGGCCGACAAGCCTGGCGAGAAACCTGCCGACAAGGCGACCGACAAACCGTCAGACAAGCCGGCGGATCGCAGCGAACCCGGCGCGCGCGCGGCGGACAAGCCAGCCGAACGCACTGACAAGCCAGCCGAAGGCGCGCCCCGTGCAGCCGACAAGCCGGCGGGCCAGGCGACCGATCCGGCCGTGTCGTCCGCCGACAAGCCTGCTGCCGGTTCCGACGCCGCTTCGCGTGCGACGCCGCGCGCCCGCGACGCCGCGGCGCCCGGCCCCGAGGCGCCGCAGGGCGGCGCAAGCCTCGCTGCCGCGCAGGCGCGCGTGGCCGATGCCGATCACTGAATTGCCCATCGATCGTGCCGCGCGTCGCGCGGCCGTTTCCGAACCTGTCTCCCAAACGATATGAACACTCCCGCTCCTACCGGTTTCCGTTGCGGCATGATCGCGATCGTGGGCCGCCCGAACGTCGGCAAGTCGACGTTGATGAACGCACTCGTCGGCCAGAAGATCAGCATCACGTCGCGCAAGGCGCAAACCACGCGCCATCGCATCACCGGCATTAACACGTTCGACGACGCGCAATTCGTGTTCGTCGACACGCCGGGCTTCCAGACCCGTCACAGCACCGCGCTGAACCGCTCGCTGAACCGCGCGGTCACGTCGACGCTCACGTCGGTCGACGTGATCCTGTTCGTGATCGAGGCCGGCCGCTTCGGGCCCGACGACCAGAAGGTGCTCGACCTGATCCCGCCCGGCATGCCGACGCTGCTGATCGCGAACAAGATCGACCGCGTGAACGACAAGGCTACGCTGTTCCCGTTCATGCAGAAGGTGAGCGAGCTGCGCGAATTCACCGAGCTCGTGCCGCTGTCGGCGCAGAAGCCGGAAGACATCAAGCGCCTGCTGGACACGATCAAGCCGTACTTGCCGGAAGGCGAGCCGATCTACGGCGAGGACGAGCTGACCGACCGCAGCTCGCGCTTTCTCGCGGCCGAAATCCTGCGCGAGAAGGTGTTCCGCTGGACCGGCGACGAACTGCCGTACACGAGCACCGTCCTGATCGACAAATTCGAGGAGGAAGGGCGCCTGAAGCGCATCTTCGCGACGATCCTCGTCGAACGCGATTCGCACAAGGCGATGGTGATCGGCAAGAAGGGCGAGAAGCTCAAGCAGATCAGCACCGAGGCGCGGATGGACATGGAGAAGCTGTTCGACGGCCCCGTGTACCTCGAGACCTTCGTGAAGGTGAAGAGCGGCTGGGCCGACAACGAGGCGGGGCTGCGCGCCTATGGGTACGAATGACGCGCTGACGTCGACCGAAGATGCGGTGACCGCCGGCGCGAACGACGCGCCATTGCCGGCACCGCCCGAACCGCCGCGTCGCAAGGCGCGGCGCGCGACCTCTCGCACGTCCGATTTCCGCGTCGCCGAGCAGCCGGCGTTCGTGCTGCACAGCTATCCGTACCGGGAAACGAGCCTGATCATCGACGTGCTGACGCGCGATCACGGCCGGCTCGCGCTCGTCGCGAAGGGCGCGAAGCGCCCGCACTCCGCGCTGCGCGGCGTGCTGCAGACGTTCCAGCCGCTGCTGCTGTCCTGGTCGGGCAAATCCGAAGTGCGCACGCTGACGGGCGCCGAGTGGGTCGGCGGGATGCTGCCGCTCGGCGGCGACGGGCTGCTGTGCGGCTTCTACGCGAACGAGCTGCTCGTGAAATTCTGCGCGCGCGAGGATCCGCAGCCGCCGCTCTTCAATCATTACGTGCTGACCTTGACGCGTCTCGCGCACGGCGAGCCCGCGGTGCAGGTGCTGCGCTCGTTCGAGCGCGTGCTGCTGCGCGAGACCGGCTATGCGATGGCGCTGAACCGCACGGTCGCGCGCCGGGCGGTCGAGCCCGATCGCCGCTACGTGTTCGATCCCGAGCGCGGCGTGCGCAATGCGGACGACGACGTGCCGTCGCACTGGCCGGTGATTACCGGACAGACGTTGCTCGACATGGAGCAGGACGATTACCATCGAGCCCAGACGGTCGCGCAAAGCAAGACGCTGATGCGCTTCCTGCTGAACACCTATCTCGGCGGTACGCCGCTTGCCACGCGTCAGATCCTGATCGACCTGCAAAACCTATGAGCTTCTTCCTGACAACGCCCACCGTCATCGACCTCGGCGTGAACATCGACCACGTCGCGACGCTGCGCAACGCGCGCGGCACGGCCTATCCCGATCCGATCCGCGCGGCGCTCGCGGCCGAAGAGGCCGGTGCTGACGCGATCACGCTGCACCTGCGCGAGGACCGCCGCCACATCGTCGACGCCGACGTGCGCACGCTGCGCCCGCAGCTGAAGACGCGGATGAACCTCGAATGCGCGGTGACGGCCGAGATGCTCGACATCGCATGCGAAGTGCGTCCGCACGACGCGTGCCTCGTGCCCGAGAAGCGCGAGGAACTGACGACCGAAGGCGGTCTCGACGTCGCCGGCCGCTTCGAGGCCGTGCGTGCGGCATGCCGGCAGCTCGCCGACGCCGGCGTGCGCGTGTCGCTGTTCATCGATCCGGACGAAACGCAGATCCGCGCCGCGCACGAAGCCGGCGCGCCGGTGGTCGAGCTGCATACCGGCCGCTACGCCGATGCGCACGACGAAGCCGAGCAGCAGCGCGAATACGAACGCATCGTCGCGGGCGTGCAGGCCGGCGCGCAACTGGGCCTGAAGGTCAACGCCGGTCACGGACTGCATTACACGAACGTGCAGCAGATCGCCGCGATCGACGGCATCGTCGAGCTGAACATCGGCCACGCGATCGTCGCGCACGCGATCTTCGCGGGCTGGGACAACGCGGTGCGCGAGATGAAGGCGATCATGGTCGCCGCGCGTGTGGCCGCGCTGCACGGCGGCGCGCGCTGACGATGCATTGCGTGCGCGCGCGCTTCGCTCGTCACCCGGCGTCGTCCGTGCGTCACGGCGGGCGCTGACATGGCGATCTACGGCATCGGTACCGACATCGTCCAGGTGAGCCGCATCGCGGCCGTGCTCGAGCGCACGGGCGGCCGGTTTGCCGAGAAGGTGCTGGGCCCCGACGAACTGCGCGTGTTCCATGCGCGCCGCGCGCGCTCCGAGGCGCGCGGCATCGCGTTTCTCGCGACGCGCTTTTCCGCGAAGGAAGCGTTCTCGAAGGCGATCGGGCTCGGCATGCACTGGCCGATGACGTGGCGCGCGCTGCAGACCCTCAACCAGCGCAGCGGCGAGCCGTACGTCGTCGCGTCGGGTGAGCTGGCCGACTGGCTCGCCGCGCGCGGCATCACGGCGCGCGTGACGGTCAGCGACGAACGCGACTACGCGGTGTCGTTCGTGGTCGCCGAGACCGACGCAGCGCCGCCTGCACCCGCACCTGTTTCCCGAACCACTCCCTGACGGACTTTCCGATTCGATGAAAACGACTCCCGGCCCGGTCATGCTCGACGTCGTCGGCACGGCCCTGTCGCGCGACGATGCGCGGCGCCTTGCGCATCCGAACACCGGCGGCGTGATCCTGTTCGCGCGGCATTTCCAGAACCGTGCGCAGCTCACCGCGCTGACCGACTCGATCCGCGCGGTGCGCGAGGACATCCTGATCGCCGTCGATCACGAAGGCGGCCGCGTGCAGCGGTTCCGCACCGACGGCTTCACGGTGTTGCCGGCGATGCGCCGCCTCGGCGAACTGTGGGACCGCGACGTGCTGCTCGCGACGAAGGTCGCGACCGCGGTCGGCTACATCCTGGCGGCCGAGCTGCGCGCATGCGGCATCGACATGAGCTTCACGCCGGTGCTCGATCTCGACTACGGGCACTCGAAGGTGATCGGCGATCGTGCGTTCCATCGCGACCCGCGCGTCGTCACGCTGCTCGCGAAGAGCCTCAACCACGGGCTGTCGCTCGCGGGCATGGCGAACTGCGGCAAGCATTTCCCGGGGCACGGCTTCGCGGAAGCCGATTCGCACGTCGCGCTGCCGACCGACGACCGGCCGCTCGACGCGATCCTCAAGCAGGACGTTGCGCCGTACGACTGGCTCGGCCTGGCGCTGACCGCGGTGATTCCCGCACACGTGATCTACACGCAGGTCGACAAGCGGCCGGCCGGCTTCTCGCGCGTGTGGCTGCAGGACATCCTGCGCGGGCAGCTCGGCTTCACGGGCGCGATCTTCAGCGACGACCTGTCGATGGAGGCGGCACGCGAGGGCGGCACGCTCACGCAGGCGGCCGACGCGGCGCTCGCCGCTGGTTGCGACATGGTGCTCGTCTGCAACCAGCCGGATGCGGCCGAAGTCGTGCTGAACGGCCTGAAGGCGCAGGCGTCGGCCGAGTCGGTGCGGCGCATCAAGCGGATGCGGGCGCGCGGCAAGCCGCTCAAGTGGGACAAGCTGATCGCGCAGCCTGAGTATCTGCAGGCGCAGGCGCTGCTGAGCAGCGCACTGGCGTAAGCGGGAAGGGCGGTGCGAGGCCGCCTGTTCCGTTGCCGAAAGCAAAAAAGCCGCGCTTTTGCGCGGCTTTTTTGCTTTGACGGCGAAGCATGGGGCCACACGCCTTTGCGCAACTAACCGTCAGCTCCGGCCGGCGCCCCGAACAACGGCCGCCCGGTCAGTTGACCTTCATCCGCTGCAACTTGTTGTACAGCGTCTTGGGGCTGATGCCGAGCAGCGTCGCTGCGCGATGGCGCGTGCCGCCGACCGCGTCGAGCGTCGCGCGGATCAGCAGATCCTCGACGTCGGACAGCGGGGTGCCGACCTTGATCTGAACGCTGCTGCCGTTCAGCGCGGCGCCGGCCGCGAAGCTTGCTTCGCCCGCGCGCAGCGTTTCGATGAAATCGCCGGATGCGTCATAGGCGAAGCGCACGCGCTCCTGCAGTTCGCGCACGTTGCCGGGCCATTCGTAGGACACGCATTCGCGCACGAAGCCCGGCGCTGCGCGCTTATCGGTCGTGCTGCGGCCGGTGCCGCGCGCTTCGCGGTTGAGGTCGTCGATCAGCGCGTCCGCGATGGCGAGGACATCGCCGTCGCGTTCGCGCAGCGGCGGCATCGTGATCGACGCCGCATCGAGACGCAGCCACAGATCCTCGCGCAGCATGCCGTTCGCGACCGCCTCGCGGGCCGGGCGGCGCGTGGTCGCGATCAGCCGGAAGTCGCTCGCGATCGAGCTCGTGCCGCCGATCCGCATGAAGTTCTGCGAGTCGAGCGCATGCAGCAGCGCCTCCTGCAGCACGAGCGGCAGTGCGGTGATCTCGTCGAGGAACAGCGTGCCGCCGCCGGCCTGTTCGAACAGGCCCGACTCGCGCCGCTCGGCACCGTCGAACGCGCCGCGTTCATGGCCGAACAGCACGCTGTCGAGCGACGCGCCGTGGCGTCCGGCCTGGGCGATCGTGCGGCAGTCGAACGACACGAACGGCCCTTTGCGGCGCCGGCTCAGGTCGTGCAGCGTGCGCGCGGCCAGCTTCTTGCCGGTGCCGGCTTCGCCGGTGAACAGCACGGCCGTTTCGGTGCCCGCGTTGTGCTCGATCATGTCGTACACGTGCTGCATCGCCTCGCTGCGGCCGACCAGCGCGCCGAAGCGGCCGAGGTGGCGCAGCGACGCGCGCAGCGTCCGCACTTCGTCGATCAGTTCGTAGGGGCGCGGAATCCGGGCCAGCAGGCTGCGCAGGCGCGGAATGTTGATCGGTTTCAGCAGGTAGTCCCAGATGCCGTGACGCAGGCCTTCGATCGCGCTCTCGACCGTCGCGTTGCCCGTCAGCACGATCACCGGCAGCGAGCCGTTCGGTTGCTGCTGCGGCAGGTGCTGGAGCAGATCGAACCCGCTGCCGTCCGGCAGGTTCAGGTCGACCAGGACGACATCGGGAATCGAGCGGCCGAGCGCCGTGCGTGCCTCGGCGAGCGACGTGGCCGTGTCGACCGAGAAGCCGTCTGCGGCGAGCAGCGCGGTCAGGCCGGACAGACTGTTGGGATCGTCTTCGACAATCAGGGCGTGTGGCATGGTGGACGCGAGTCGAGTCAAGAGAGGCGGGCTGTCGGCCATCGAGCCGGCCGCAGCCGCATGTCAGATTAAAAACTGATTTTATGCCCCGCTGAACGCCTGACGTGCATTATTTCTTTCACGCTATAAAACAGTTACCGATGATACAAATTGAATACCTTTAATGCTGGATTTCGTGCTGTCCATGGTGCCCACGCCCGCTGCTGTTGACGCCAGACAAACAAAAAGCGCCCCGCAGGGCGCTTTGTTCGATCCGGAAATCGCAGGCGATTACGCGCGGCTGCGATATTCGTTCGTACGCGTATCGATTTCGATCTTGTCGCCGGTATTGCAGAACAGCGGCACTTGCAGTTCGAAGCCCGTTGCGAGCTTGGCGTTCTTCAGCACCTTGCCCGACGACGTGTCGCCCTTGACGGCCGGTTCCGTGTAGGTGATCTCGCGAACCAGGATCGTCGGCAGTTCGACCGAGATCGCCTTCTCGTTGTAGAACACGACTTCGCACGCCATGCCGTCTTCGAGGTAGTTCAGCGCTTCGCCCATCATTTCCGCTTCGACTTCGTACTGGTTGTAGTCGGCGTCCATGAACACGTACATCGGATCGGCGAAGTACGAGTACGTCACTTCCTTGCGGTCGAGCACGACGACGTCGAACTTGTCGTCAGCCTTGTAGACCGATTCCTGGCCTGCGTTCGTCAGCAGGTTCTTCATCTTCATCTTGACGACGGCGGAGTTGCGGCCCGACTTGTTGTATTCCGCCTTTGCGATGACCCATGCTTCGCTGCCGATCTGCACGACGTTGCCTACGCGGAGTTCCTGTGCGGTCTTCATAAAAACTGTCCTGATCCAATCAAATAAATAGGTGCCTGAGCGTTGCGCAACGGCTGACGGCGCAAGCGGCGGTGCGTTCCGGTAGGTGCCAAGAGCCCCAAACGCGAGCGCTTGCGTGGTCAGCCGTCGGATAACCGCTTATTTTAACTGAGATTTTACGTATTCCGCCAGCTTTCCGGCGAGATCGCCGACGCTCGCCAGCGCGTCGGCCCAGCACGCCGCGTTGGCATCCAGTGCGGCACGGTGTTGCAGCAAATCGGCCCAGTCGGGCGTGCCGGCGCCGTTCCATGCATGCCAGAAGCGCCCGAGTGCCGCGCGCGGTGCGTCGGCGAGGCCGGCCGACAGGTGCGCGAGCGCGGCGTCGAGCTTCGGCAGGTGCGCATCGTCGGCCTGCGGGTAGATGTGCCATACGAACGGCTTGCGCGCCCACTGCGCGCGGACGAACGAGTCCTCGCCGCGCACGAAGTTGACGTCGGCCACCCACAGGAGCGGGTCGTAGTCGGCCTGCGGGACGAACGCGAGCCCGTACGCGGTCAGATTGCCGCGGCTTGCGCGCGCGCCGGCGCCGAACGATTCGACCCCGAAGAAGCGGGCGACGGCCGGCGACACGCGGCCGGCGGGCACGAGCGCGACGACGGGCGACGCGCCGTCGCGCCACTGCGCGAGCAGTGCGTCGACGCCCGGATTCTCATACGCGAACAGGCTGACGACGGTCGTGCCCGGCGCCGGTGGCGCGTCGCCCGTCGCATGCCGCCACCAGGCGGTGCGCGCCGCCGCGTCGGCTTCGAAGGCGGTCCGGCGCGCGTCGAGGTCGCGTTCCTTCAGCACGCCGCCCGTGCCGGCCGACAGTCCCGGGAAGAAGAACGTCTTCAGCAGCGGATAGCGCGGATGCGGCGACGGCCGCAAATGGAAATCGGCGACCCAGTCCTCGGCGCTCAGGTATTCGAGATTGATCCACACCGGGCGGCGCGCGCGGCGCGCCATCGCGGCGAGATAGGCGCCGGGCAGCTCGCACGCGAAGGCCTCGATCACGACGTCGGCGATCTCCAGTGCGTCGCCGACTTCCGCATGCCAGTGCTCGATCACGATGCCGTCGAGCGTCTGCCGCCCGGCATCGGGATCGACCCCCGGCAGCAGCCGCGCGAACGTGCGCAGGTCGTCGATGAACAGGCGCACCTGCCAGCCGTGCTCGTGCGCGAGCTGGCGGGCGAGGCGCCAGCACACGCCGATGTCGCCGAAGTTGTCGATCACGGTGCAGAAGAGGTCGCACGCGATCGGTTCGTCGGGCGCGAGCGGCGCAGCGGAGGCAGGGGAGGCGGGGGCGGTGCGGGGCATCGAAGCGGACCGGTGAATGCTCTAAACTGGCGATTCTAATGGACCCGTTCCGCGCCACAAGGCACCCGAATCGCGCATGACATCCCCAGAAGCCGCCGACACCCCGTTCGAACCGAAGAAGATCCTCGTGCAACTGCCGCACATGCCGGGCGTCTACCGCTACTACGATGCGGCGGGCGCCGTGCTTTACGTCGGCAAGGCGCGCGACCTGAAGAAGCGCGTCTCGAGCTATTTCACGAAGACGCAGCTGTCGCCGCGCATCGCGATGATGGTCACGCGCATCGCGCGCATCGAGACGACCGTCACGCGCTCGGAGGCGGAAGCGCTGCTGCTCGAGAACAACCTGATCAAGGCGCTCGCGCCGCGCTACAACATCCTGTTTCGCGACGACAAGTCGTATCCGTACCTGAAGCTCACCGCGCACCGCTTTCCGCGCATGGCGTACTACCGCGGCTCGGTCGACAAGCAGAACCAGTATTTCGGGCCGTTCCCGAGCGCGTGGGCCGTGCGCGAGAGCATCCAGATCCTGCAGCGCGTATTCCAGTTGCGCACCTGCGAGGATTCGGTCTTCAACAATCGCACGCGGCCGTGCCTGCTGCATCAGATCGGGCGCTGCACGGCGCCGTGCGTCGGCGCGATTTCCGAGGACGACTACGCGATCGACGTGTCGAACGCCGCGCGCTTCCTGCTCGGCCGGCAATCGGAAGTGATGAAGGAACTCGAGCAAAAGATGCACGCGTTCGCGGCCGAGCTGAAGTTCGAGCAGGCAGCCGCCGTGCGCAACCAGATGAGCTCGCTCGCGACGGTGCTGCACCAGCAGGCGATCGAGGTCGGCAGCGACAGCGACGTCGACATCCTCGCGGTGGTCGCGCAGGGCGGACGCGTGTGCGTGAACCTGGCGATGGTGCGCGGCGGCCGGCATCTCGGCGACAAGGCCTATTTCCCGGCGCACGTCGAAAGTGCGCTGACGCTGGCCGAAGGCGGGCTCGGCGACGAGGCCGAGGGCGAGGGCGAGGGCGAGGCAGCGGAGGCTGCCGACGACACCGCTGCGGCGTTGCCCGAGCGGCCCGCGGAAGATGCTGCCGCCGCGCGTGACGCGGGCGCGTCGGTGGAGGCCGAGGTGCTCGATGCGTTCATCGCGCAGCACTATCTCGGCAATCGCGTGCCGCCCGTGCTGGTCGTGAGCCATGCGCCCGCGAGCCGCGACCTGCTCGAGCTGCTGTCCGAGCAGGCCGGTCACAAGGTCTCGCTGGTGCGGCAGCCGCAGGGGCAGCGGCGCGCGTGGCTGTCGATGGCCGAGCAGAACGCGCAGATCGCGCTCGCGCGGCTGCTGTCCGAGCAGGGTTCGCAGCAGGCGCGCACGCGCGCGCTCGCGGAAACGCTCGGCTTCGAAAGCGACGATCTCGCGACGCTGCGGATCGAATGTTTCGACATCAGCCATACGATGGGCGAGGCGACGCAGGCGTCGTGCGTCGTCTATCACCATCACAAGATGCAGTCGGGCGAGTACCGTCGCTACAACATCACCGGCATCACGCCGGGCGACGATTACGCGGCCATGCGGCAGGTGCTGACGCGCCGCTACGAGAAGATGGTCGAGCAGGCCGCGCAGGCGGCGGCCGCCGACGATGCGGCCGGCATCGACGGCGAATCGACGCGCCAGGCCGAGGCATCGAGCCTGCTGCCGAACATCGTGCTGATCGACGGCGGCAAGGGGCAGGTCGAGATCGCGCGCCAGGTGTTCACCGAGCTCGGGCTCGATACGTCGATGCTGGTCGGCGTCGCGAAGGGCGAGGGGCGCAAGGTCGGCCTCGAGACGCTCGTGTTCGCGGACGGCCGCACGCCGCTCGAACTCGGCAAGGAGAGCGCCGCGCTGATGCTCGTCGCGCAGATCCGCGACGAGGCGCACCGCTTCGCGATCACCGGGATGCGCGCGAAACGGGCGAAGGCGCGCCAGACCTCGCGGCTCGAGGAGCTCGAAGGGGTCGGTGCGAAACGCCGGCAGCGGCTGCTTGCGCGGTTCGGCGGGCTGCGCGGTGTCGTCGCGGCGAGCGTCGAGGAGCTGGCGAGCGTCGACGGCATCTCGCACGCGCTCGCCGAGCAGATCTACAAGCAGCTTCACTGATCCGGCCGTGCGACCGGCCGCGCCTGAGCGCGATCTCGCGTTCTTGTGGCAGGCCGGTCGACACGGCACAATTGCGAATCCTTTACTGACCCGCATGCCATGCCGTTCAATTTCCCGATTTTCCTGACGTGGGTACGGATCGTGCTGATCCCGCTCGTCGTCGGCGTGTTCTATCTGCCGGACACGGTGATGGGCGGCGCGCACCGCAACCTCGCGGCGGCGGCGATCTTCATCCTCGCCGCGCTGACCGACTGGTTCGACGGGTTTCTCGCCCGCAAGTGGAACCAGACGTCGTCGTTCGGCGCGTTCCTCGATCCGGTCGCGGACAAGCTGATGGTGACGGCCGCGCTGCTGATCCTCGTGCAGATTTCGCGGGTCGATGCGGCGATCGCGCTCGTGATCGTCGGCCGCGAGATCGCGATTTCGGCGCTGCGCGAATGGATGGCACAGATCGGTGCGTCGAAGAGCGTCGCGGTGAACCAGCTCGGCAAGTTCAAGACCGCGTGCCAGATGGTCGCGATTCCGATGCTGCTGTACTACGGCCCGCTGCCGCTCGGCATCGCGACGATCGACACGCGCGCGTGGGGCGAGTGGCTGATGTACCTCGCCGCGGTGCTGACGATCTGGTCGATGCTGTACTACATGAAGCTCGCATGGCCGCAGATTCGCGAGCGCGGCGGCGCGTGACCGGCCCCTGCACGGTCGTTTCCCAGTTTTTTGGAAAAAGGGCTGGAAAAGCCCTTGACACACGAATGTGCCTTCGACATAATCTCGCTTCTCCGCTGCACGACGAAGTAAGTGTGTGACGGGGAAGCAGTAGCGCAGCAATACGCGGGAGTAGCTCAGTTGGTAGAGCGCAACCTTGCCAAGGTTGAGGTCGCGAGTTCGAGACTCGTCTCCCGCTCCAGATTTTTCTGGCAGCGTGTTGTAAGGCAAAGCGCTGCAGGTGCAGGACAATGCGGGAGTAGCTCAGTTGGTAGAGCGCAACCTTGCCAAGGTTGAGGTCGCGAGTTCGAGACTCGTCTCCCGCTCCAAGTCATGGGGAAGCCACGCTTCCCTTTTTATTTGATGGACTGTTGGTCCTCGAATAAAAAATCTGTCGCTTGCCTCAACGGCATCCGGACAGTCCGCTTTTGGCGCGATAGCAAAGCGGTTATGCAGCGGCCTGCAAAGCCGTTTAGGCCGGTTCGACTCCGGCTCGCGCCTCCAGCAAGAAAAGAAAAGCCCCGCTTCGGCGGGGCTTTTCTTTTTTCTGCGCTCGATCCGCCCGGCTACTCCGCCGGATACGTCAGCGTCACCCGCTCGCACTTCGACGTGCTCTTGCCGCCATAGTCGTAAATCGCGAGCAGATGCCGGCCCTTGCTGTTCAGGATCGGCAGCATGATCGTCCTGCGATTCGGATTGTTGCCGTCGGCCGGTTCGTCTAAAACCTGTTTGCGAATTTCCGATTCGAGATCCGACGGGGTGTCGATGCCGTTTTCCGGACCGCGGCAGCGGCCGCCCGCGTCATCATGAGCGTGCCAAACATTCGGCGATGCCGATCAGCCATCGACCGGCCGAGCCGGCGTGTCGAGCCTCAGCTGATAGAACGCCGCATCGAGCCAGCGGCCGAACTTGAAGCCCGCTTCGGTGATCGTGCCCGAGTGCACGAAGCCGAGGCGCGTGTGCAGCGCGACGCTGCCGCCGTTGGTCGCATCGATGCAGCCGACCAGCACATGCACTTCGGCTTCGCGCGCCCGCCGGATCAACTCGCGCAGCAGCAGCTCGCCGAGCCCGCGGCCGCGATGGTCGCGGTGGACGTACACGCTGTGTTCGACCGTGTACTTGAACGCGGGGAATGCGCGGAACGTGCCCCAGCTCGCGAAGCCGACCAGCGTGCCCGATTCATCCACCGCGCCGACGACCGGAAAACCGCCGGCGCGCTTCGTCGCGAACCACGTGACCATCGCTTCCGGCGGGCGCGGCCGGTAGTCGTACAGCGCGGTCGAATTCACGATCGCGTCGTTCAGGATGTCGAGGATGGCCGCGGCATGCTCGGCCTCGCTGCAATCGATCAGGCGCACGTCTTCGCGCGGTTTCGGGGAATTCATGCGGGCTCCTGCGCCTGTCGGCCTTGAACGGATGAAACACTCCGCGCGCCGGCGGCGGCGGGGACATCGCAGATCGCGACGACATAGCGCGCGACGTGCGACGACGGGTTGCTGAAAATCAGCGGCTGATCGACGCGCATGGCCAGACAGTCGCCTTCGTGAAGTTCGTGAAGCTGGTCGCCGTACGTGACGTCGACGCGCCCGTGGATGACCCATATTTGTTGATGCAGCGCGCTTTCGCGCCCGCCGGAGTCGTACGCGACGCGCGCGCCGGGCGGGAAATCGACTTCGACGAGCTGGATCGGCGACGGCCAGCCGGGTGGCGACAGGTTGCGCCGCACGTAACCGGACGCCGGATCGCGCCATTCCGCCTGCTGCGCGCGCCGCACCAGCGGTTGCGCGGGCGCGTCGTCGCGATCGCCGCCGAACAGCCCGGCCAGCGACACGCCGAGACCGGCCGCGAGCTTGTCGAGCACGACGGCCGTCGGGCTCGCCGACGCGCGCTCGATGAGCGAGATCATCGAACGGCTGACGCCGGAACGCGCGGCGAGCGCATCGAGCGTGTAGCCTCGTAGCGTGCGCAGCTCGCGCACGCGCCGGGCGATGCGTTCGTTGATGCCGGTGTCGTCGCCAGGGGCGTCGGTTGATTCTTTCATGATGGATTTATTTTCCAGCAAGTTGGAATTCGATGTCAACGGGATCCCGGATCGGCGATTCGCCGGCAGCCGGGCGCTTGCCGGGCGACCGGGGTGAGCGTAATATACGAAACGACTATATTTCGTTTAATTAGAGACATATGGGAATCATCAAGATATCCGAGCACATGCACGAACGGCTGCGCTCGACCAGTACCGCGCTGAGCCGTTCGATCAATGCACAGGCGGAGCACTGGCTGCGCGTCGGGATGCTGGCGGAACTCAACCCGTCGCTGTCCTACGGCGATATCTGCCGGCTGCTGATCGAGACCGAAGCGCGCGGCGGCGATGCCGGCCGCACGGAATCGGTCGTCGCCCACGGCATCGAGCAGGTGGCGTAATGGCGAGGCGCGAAATCCCGATCCGCGGTGCCGCGGAAATCGCCAAGTCGCGCGAGGCCGCGAAGCTCGCGTCCCAGGTGCTGACGATGATCACCGAACACGTGAAACCGGGCGTCACCACCGACGAGCTCGACGTGCGCTGCCGCGAATATATCGTCAACGTGCTCGGCGCGATCCCGGCGAACATCGGCTATCACGGTTATCCGAAAACCCTGTGCACGTCGGTCAATCACGTGGTCTGTCACGGCATTCCGTCGTCGCGGCCGATGCGCGACGGCGACATCGTGAATCTCGACATCGCGGTGATCAAGGACGGCTGGTTCGGCGACACGAGCCGCATGTACTTCGTCGGCGAGCCGGGCGAACTCGCGCGGCGCCTCGTCGCGACGACCTATGAGGCGATGCATGCGGGCATCCGCGCGGTGCGTCCCGGCGCGACGCTCGGCGACGTCGGCTATGCGATCCAGCAGGTCGCGCATCGTGAGGGATTCAGCGTGGTCCGCGAGTACTGCGGGCACGGGATCGGCGACGTGTACCACGACGAGCCGCAGGTGCTGCACTATGGTCGCCCGGGCACCGGCGTGCCGCTGCGGCCGGGGATGATCTTCACGATCGAGCCGATGCTGAATGCGGGCAAGCGCGATACGCGCGTGCTGGCGGACGGCTGGACGGTCGTCACGAAGGATCATTCGCTGTCCGCGCAGTGGGAGCACATGGTCGTCGTGACGGAGCAGGGCTTCGAGATCCTGTCGGACGACGTGAAGCCGCCGGCGTTCGCGGCGCTTTCCGGCACGCACGCGGCCTGACACGCGGCGCGCTGCGCGCCGCGACGCAACGAAAACGGGCCCCGCGTGAATGAGCGGGGCCCGTTTTCGTTGGCGGCCAAGCGGCGCGATCAGCAGGCTGCGGCCTCCGCAGCCGCCGCTGGCAGCGTCACGCGGCTCGACCGCGCGCCTTCTGCCACGCGTGTTCGACGAACACGCGGCACAGCGCTTCCATTCCGTTGCGGTCCTCGTCGTCGAAACGCGCGGCGACGGGGCTGTCGACGTCCCACACACCGATCAGCGTGCCGTCGGCAGCGACCAGCGGCACGACGATTTCCGATTCCGACGCGGCATCGCAGGCGATATGGCCGGGGAATGCATGCACGTCGCGCACGACCTGCGTCTCGCGGGTCTGCGCAGCCGTGCCGCACACGCCCTTGCCGAGCGCGATCCGCACGCACGCGGGCTTGCCCTGGAACGGCCCGACCACGAGTTCCGAACCGTCGAAGAAATAGAAGCCGGCCCAGTTCAGGCGGTCGAGCGAGTGATAGACGAGCGCGGAGAAGTTCGCGGCGTTCGCGGTCAGGTCGCGTTCCGATTCGACGAGCGCGCGTGCCTGCTCGACGAGCGTCGCATAGAGTTCGGCCTTGGAGGCGTGAGGGTCGGTGGACAGCGTGAACATGGCTGAAAGGCGAAAAGAGGTTGTGAACAGCGGGGTTGTGAAAACGGCGTGAAAAGCGCGATGCGCGTCCCGCAGTCTACGGCACGCGCGGCCGGTCTGCAGCGTCCGGTTCGCGACGCACACGCCGAACGCCGAACGCGGGGTGACCGCCGTGGCGATGCCGCTCAATCGGGCTCGAGTTCGGCGAACCGCTCGGCCAGGAAATCGAGCAGCGCGCGCACCGCGGGCAGCAGCCCGCGCCGCGACGCGAACACCGCATGCACGATCTCGCGGCGCGGCGCCCAGTCCGGCAGCACGGTCGCCAGTTCGCCGCGCGCGACTTCGTCGCGCACCATCATCGTCGGCAGCTGCACGACGCCGACCCCCGCGACGGCGGCCGCGCGCAGCGCGAGCATGCCGCCCGTGACGAGCCGCGGCTGATGGTGGATTTCCGCATGCGCGCCGTCGGGGCCGCGCAGCCGCCACACGTGCGTGGCCTGCGGCACGCCGTGATCGAGGCTTGGCAGGCGGGTCAGGTCGGCGGGGACGGCCGGCACGCCGCGCTCGCGCAGCAACGCGGGGCTCGCGACGAGGCACTGGCCGCGTTCGGCCAGCACGCGCAGCGCGAGGTCGCTGTCCTCGAGCGGCGGCGGGCGCACGCGGATCGCGACGTCGATCCCTTCGCCGACCACGTCGACGCGCCGGTTGGTCGCTTCCAGGTGAATCTCGACGCGCGGGCACGCGACCATGAACGCGGCGATCATCGTGCCGACCAGCGAATCGAGCAGCACGACCGGGCAACTGAGCCGCACGATGCCGCGCGGCTCCTCGTGCAGCAGCGCGATCGCCTCGTCGGCGGCGTCCGCCTCGACGAGCATCGCGCGACAATGCGCGTAGTAGGTCTGGCCGACGTCGGTGACGGTGAAACGGCGCGTCGAACGCTGGATCAGCCGCATCCCGAGCCGCGCCTCGAGCAGCGCGATGCGGCGGCTCAGCTTCGACTTCGGCATGTTCAGCGCGCGCCCGGCCGGCGCGAAGCCGCCGTGCTCGACCACCTGCACGAAGTAATAGAGATCGTTCAGATCCCGTTCGTTATCGTTCATGAAATAGAACGCTGAGTGCGATTTTGGCAGTCTACCGGATCGATCGTTCCACCTCTATATTCCTACTCAGGTTGCGAAACACGTGTTTCGCCGCAATTCGGAGAAGGCAAATGAAGAAGATCCAGGGTGTGTACAGTGCGCCGCGCGGTCATTGGGTCGGCGACGGTTTCCCGGTGCGTTCGATGTTCAGCTACCAGTCTCACGGGACGCACCTGAGCCCGTTCCTGCTGCTCGACTACGCGGGTCCCGCGAACTTCGAGCCGGCTTCGGCACCGCGCGGGGTGGGCCAGCACCCGCACCGCGGGTTCGAAACGGTGACGATCGTCTATGACGGCGAAGTCGCGCACCGCGACTCGACCGGTGCGGGCGGCGTGATCGGCCCGGGCGACGTGCAGTGGATGACGGCCGCGAGCGGGATCCTGCACGAGGAATTCCACTCGGAAGCGTTCACGAAGCGGGGCGGCCCGCTCGAGATGGTGCAGCTGTGGGTGAACCTGCCCGCCGCCGACAAGATGGGTGCGCCCGGCTATCAGACGATTCTGGACGCGGACATCCCGGTGGTCGAACTGCCGGACGGCGCAGGTCGCGCGCGGATCATCGCGGGCGAATTCGACGGCCGGCGCGGCCCGGCCCGCACGCACACGCCGATCGACGTGTGGGACGTGCGGCTCGCAGCCGGCGGCCGTGCGCGGTTCCCGATCGCCGAAGGGCGCACGCTCGCGGTGGTCGTGCTGAGCGGTACGCTGCTGGTGAACGGCGAGACGGTCGCCCGTGAAGCGCAGTTCGTGCAGTTGAGCCGCGACGGCCGCGACGTCGAGATCGAAGCGAACGGCGACGCCAAGCTGCTGATCCTGAGCGGCGAGCCGATCGATGAGCCGGTCGTCGGTTACGGCCCGTTCGTGATGAACTCGCAAGAGGAAATCCGGACCGCGATCGAGGATTTCAACAACGGCCGCTTCGGCCAGATGCCGGCATGACGGACAGGCCCCGCGCAATGCGGGGCCTTTTTTTCGCGCGCGGAAGGGCGGCACGCGTGCCGCGTGCGCTTCGAGGCATAATCGACGGTTGCCGCGCGCCGGCCGGCGCGCCCGAATCAGGACCGACCATGAATGCTTCCGCACCCGCCGCATCCCTGCATGCCGACGATCTCGACTGGCACTGGAAATTCTTCGACGCGCTGACGGCGCGCGAAGTCTATTCGATCCTCGACGCGCGCAGCGCCGTGTTCGTCGTCGAGCAGAACTGCGTCTATCGCGACATCGACGGTGCGGACCAGGCTGCGTGGCACCTGGCCGCATACGATCCCGCGGGCCGTCTCGCCGGTTACCTGCGCGTGCTGCTGCCGGATGCGCAGCACCCTGACGTGCGCATCGGCCGCGTGCTGACGACCGCCGCGTTTCGCGGCGCCGGCCTCGGTAACGCGCTGCTCTCTCGCGCGATCGGGCACATCCGCGCGCAGTGGCCGGATGCGCAGGTGAGCCTGCATGCGCAGGCGCACCTGCAGCGCTTCTACGGGGCATTCGGCTTCACGCCGAGTTCGGACGTGCACGACGAGGACGGCATCCCGCACGTGTGGATGACCAGCGCGCGCGGCTGACGCGCGGCGCGCCGTCAGTGGGCGGCGCGCGTCACCGGCGGGCGTGCCGCGTGCAGGGCGGCAGCCCGCTCTTCGATCAAGCGGCCGCGCGCGGACAACCGCAACCAGTGCCGCAGCGCGATCAGCGCGCCGATCACGCTCATCATCGAACCCGGAATCCACAGCAGCAGGCCGCCGATCTGCTGGTCGCGCAGCGGGCTGAGCCACGTGAACGCGCGTCCGCAGATCGAGTAGATCGGATACAGCTCGTGCGGCGTGAAGAAGATCAGCGCGCCGAGCGCGATCTGCGGCGGAATCGCCGCGACGACGATCAGGATCCGGCGGCCCGGCGACAGCCGCGCGGGCGGCGCGGGACGCGGATCGACGACGAGCCACCAGAACAGCAGCCCGTCGATCACCATGCTCCAGTTCATCACGCGATACAGGCGCCAGTCGAGCATCGCGACGAAGTGGATCGGCGACAGCAGCCAGAAATAGATCAGCCCGACGAACAGCACGACCGCGACGACCGGATGGAACACCACGTCGAGCGTCGCGCGCACGGGTGCCCACGCGAGCGCGGGGCGCACGAAGCGCTGCCGCCAGCGAAACGGAATGCCCGCGCGGATCGCGGCGCCCGGGTAGGCCAGTGCGATGAAGAACGGCCCGAGGTGATGCAGCACCAGGTGCTGTGCGCGGTGCAGGAAGAATTCGTGCTCGAAGAAGTAGTCGAGCCGCGTATGCAGCGCGATGTAGAGCGCCGTCAGCCCGAGCCAGAACGAGAACTGCCGCAGCGGCGACACCTTCGCCTTCTTCACGCCGCGCGCGAACAGCACGGCGGCCGTCAGCACCGCGATGACCACGGTCGGCGACGGTTCCCACGGATCGAGCCAGTACAGGACGTTCATCGCGCGCGCATCACTTCGCCTGGGCCGGCGACTTCACGGCGAACGGCGTGTCGACCGTTTCGCCGTCGGAGAACTTCAGGCGCAGGCGCACGGTGTCGCCGGGCTTGATCGCGTGCTTCGGTTCCTCGAGCATGAAGTGATAGCTGCCCGGCGCGATGTCGACCTTGCCGCGCGCGGGGATCGTCAGCTTGTCGACCATTTCCATCTTCTGCGTCGAGCCGTTCGACACGGTCTGGTGCAGCATCGCCATCCCGTAGTCGGGGCTGTCGACGTCGACCAGATCGACCGGCTTGTCGCCCGTGTTGACGAGCGTCACGTAGCCGCCCGCGGGCAGCCGGTTCGGCAGCCAGCGCACCCATGCATTCTGCGCGGTGATCGCGCCCGCGGCACAGGCTTGCGCAGCGGTGCACAGCGCGGCGAGGAGGGCGAGCGTCTTGAGGGTCGTCTTCATGTCGGAGATGTCGGAGTTCGGAATTCAGGAGGAGGTGGAGGCAGTGTCGATGATCCGGCGTACATCGGCGGCGATCGCGTCGGGCGAATCGCGGTCGGTCGCGAGCAGGCGCGCGCGGCCGTTCGCGTCGAAGATGTACACGGCCGAGCTGTGCGTGACTTCGTAGCCGCCGGACGGGTCGCGTTTTTCCATCTGGTACGCCACCCGATAGCGTTTCGCGAGCGATTCGATCTGGCCGTCGGTGCCGGTCAGGCCGCGCGCGTGCGCGGCATCGAACGCGGCGACGTACGACTGCATCGCCTGCGGCGTGTCGCGCGCGGGATCGACCGAGACGAACAGGATGCGCACGCCGTTCGCCTGCGGGCCGAGCTTCGCGAGCACTTCCATCAGCCGCGCCATCGTTTCGGGGCAGACGTCGGGACAGTGCGTGTAGCCGAAGTAGACGAGCGCGATGCGGCCGCGAAACGCGTTCGCGTCGACCGTGCGGCCGTCGCCGCCGGTGAGCGTGAACGACAGGTCGGGCAGGTGGCCCGTGACGTTGGTCAGGCGCCAGCCCGGCTCGTCGTGCGTGCAGGCCGCGAGCGCGACGGCGGCGGTCAGCGCCGCGGCCGCGCGGACGAGGCGGGTCAGGCTGAGGAAGCGCCAGTGCGGCGCGGGACGGGCAGACGACATCCTGGGGCTCGATCGGACGGAACGGTCGTCGGCCGGCGCGGCGCCATGCGTCGCGCGGCCGGCGGTTGCCGACTGTAGCGCAATTCCCGCGCCCGCGTCCTTTCGAAACCCGTACGGCACGGGCGAGCGGGGCAATATGTCGCAGTTGACGCGGACGGCGGCGCGAGGCAAGCCCCGCACCGGTTTCGCCCATCTCGGTACGCAGGCGCGGTAAGATGCGCACAATTCCATTCTCGCAGCGGCGGCCCCCGCGTTGGCAGGCCGCTCTCAGACCATCGAATCGATGCAATCCGTTCCGGCTTCCCTGTCCCTGACCGATACCGCGTTCTTTTTCGACTTCGACGGCACGCTCGTCGAGCTGGCGCCGACGCCCGACAGCATTCACGTGCCGGCGTCGCTGCTGACGCTGCTCGATGAACTGCGGCGCCGTTCGCACGGTGCAGTCGCCATCGTGTCGGGTCGCGGCATCGACAACCTCGACACGTTCCTGAACATGCCGGACCTGCCGATCGCCGGCCTGCACGGCGCCGAGCGGCGCGACGCGAACGGCGACACGCAGCGCATCGGCTTCAACGACGAACGGCTGCTGCGCATCGAGCGCGAGCTCGCGGCCGTCGTCGACCGTCATCCGGGCATGCTGCTCGAAATCAAGGGGGCGGCCGTCGCGCTGCACTACCGCAACGCGCCCGAGCGTGAGCCGGCCGCGCGCGCGGCGGCCGAGCGCCTCGTCGCCGAATATGCGGATGCGTACGTGCTGCAGCCCGGCAAGATGGTGTTCGAGATCAAGCCGAAGGGTGTCGACAAGGGGCGCGCGCTGGCCGCGTTCCTCGACGAGCCGCCGTTCGCAGGCCGCGTGCCGCTGTTCGCGGGCGACGACCTGACCGACGAGAAGGGATTCGCGGTGGTCAACGCGCGCGGCGGCCTGTCGATCAAGGTCGGCGCGGGCGAGACGTCGGCCCGCACGCGGCTCGACTCGGTCGACGCGCTGCACGCGCAGATCGCCCGCTGGCTTGGCGCGGAGCTGCAGGGCGCATGAGTCGACTCATCATCGTTTCGAACCGCGTCGCCCCGATTTCGGAAGGCGAGCCGGCGGCGGGCGGTCTCGCGATCGGCGTCTACGATGCGCTGAAGGAGACGGGCGGCATGTGGTTCGGCTGGAGCGGCGAGGTGGTCGCGTCCGGTGCGCCGCAGATCCGCATCGAGGAGCGCGGCCCCGTGACGTTCGCGACCGTCGGGCTGTCGCGCCGCGATTACGACCAGTATTACCGCGGTTTCTCGAACGCGACGCTGTGGCCCGCGTTCCATTACCGCGCGGACCTGATCCAGTACGACCGCCACGAGTTCGACGGCTACGGCCGAGTGAACGTCTGGCTCGCGCAGCAGCTCGTGCCGCTGCTGCGGGACGACGACGTGATCTGGGTGCACGACTATCACTTGATCCCGTTCGCGCGTGCGCTGCGTGCGGCCGGCGTGAAGAACCGCATCGGCTTTTTCCTGCACATTCCGTTTCCGGCCGCGCAGGTGCTCGTCAACGTGCCGCCGCATCGCGAGCTCGTCGAGTCGCTGTGCGCGTTCGATCTGCTCGGCTTCCAGACCGAGCCGGACCTGCGCGCGTTCTGCGACTACATCGAGTTCGAGGCCGGCGGCGAAGTGGCGCGCGAAGGGCACACGGTGCGCGTGAGCGCGTTCGGCAACACGCTGCGCGCGGCCGCCTATCCGATCGGCGTGTATCCGGACGAGATCGCGTCGCTCGCGCAGGCGGGCGAGCACGGCAAGGCCGCGCGCATGGCCACGTCGCTGCGCGGGCGCCAACTGATCATGAGCGTCGACCGGCTCGATTATTCGAAGGGGCTCGTCGAGCGGTTCCGCGCGTTCGAGAAGCTGCTGGAGCACCAGACCTCGATCCGCAACCGCGTGTCGTTCCTGCAGATCGCACCGTCGACGCGCGCCGATCTGCGCGCGTACCAGGACATCCGCCTGCAGCTCGAAGCGGAGTCGGGGCGCATCAACGGCCGCTATGCGGAGCTCGACTGGGCGCCGATCCTCTACATTCACCGCCAGTACGATCGGCAGGTGCTGGCCGCACTGTATCGCCTCGCCCGCGTGGGCTTCGTGACGCCGCTGCGCGACGGGATGAACCTGGTCGCGAAGGAGTACGTGTCCGCGCAGAATCCGGACGATCCGGGCGTGCTGGTGTTGTCGCGCTTCGCGGGCGCCGCGCGCGAGCTGACGGGCGCGTTGATCGTCAATCCGATCGACATCGACGGGATGGCCGATGCGCTGTCGCAGGCGCTGACGATGCCGCTCGCGGAGCGGCGCGCGCGTTATGCGGACATGATCGCGCAGCTGCGCGAAAACAACGTGTCGGTGTGGCGCGACAACTTCCTGCGCGACCTGCAGCGCGCGTAATCCGCGTGCAGCGCGGCGACGGTCGCGCTGCGCCATGAAAAAACCGCCGTGCTTCGCGCACGGCGGTTTTTTTATCGGCTGCCAGGACGGGATGCTGCCTGGGCGGCGTCAGGCCACGCGTTCGCCGGTCGGCGCGGTGCCGTCGGGGGCGTGATGGCGGCCGTGCTGCTTTGCGAGCAGGTCGCGGTACAGGCCCGGACGATTGCGCAGCACGTCGGGGCTGCCGTCGTCGATCACCTTGCCGTTGCTCATCACGATGATCCGGTCGAAGTTGCGCAGCGTCGACAGCCGGTGCGCGATCGCGATCACCGTGCGGCCGACCATCAGGCGGTCGAGCGCACTCTGGATCGCTTCCTCGGATGCGCTGTCGAGTGCGGACGTCGCTTCGTCGAGCAGCAGGATCGGCGCGTCCTTCAGGATCGCGCGCGCGATCGCGATGCGCTGGCGCTGGCCGCCCGACAGTTTCACGCCGCGGTCGCCGACGATCGTGTCATAGCCTTCCGGCATCGCCTCGATGAACTCCGAGCAGCGGGCGTCGCGCGCGGCGGCGAGCACTTCCTCGCGGGTCGCCTCGGGGCGGCCGTACGCGATGTTGTCGTAGATGGTCCGGTGCAGCAGCGAGATGTCCTGCGGCACGAGCGCGATCGCATGGCGCAGGCTGTCCTGCGTGATCGCCTTCACGTCCTGGCCGTCGACCATCACGGCGCCGTCCTGCGTGTCGTAGAAGCGCTGCAGCAGCGCGAGCACGGTCGACTTGCCGGCGCCCGACTTGCCGATCAGGCCGACGCGCTGGCCCGGTTCGATATGGAGATCGAAGTGGTCGAGGATTGCGCGGCGATGCGGATACGCGAACGTCACGCGTTCGAAATCGACGCGGCCGCCCTTGGCCGACAGCGGCTGCGCGTCGGAGCGGTCCGGCATCCCGTGCGGCTCGAGCAGCGTCTTCACGGCTTCGGACAGGCGTGCAACGTGCTGCGTGACGTCGACGAGCGCGACGGCGAGGTCGCGGGTGCCGTGCAGGATCGTGAAGCCGAGCGAGCTGACGAGCACGATGTCGCCCGAGGTCGCGCGGCCCTGGTCCCACAGCCACAGCGCCCAGCCGAGCAGGCCGGCGGACAGCATCGCGGTGATCACCGCGTGCAGCAGGCGCAGCTTCTCGAGGTAGAACAGGCTTTGCTGGCGCGCGTCCATCTCGGCCTTCACCGTCGCGCCGAAGCGCTTCTGTTCGCGCAGCGTCATCCCGAATGCGCGCACGAGGCCCATGTTGCCGATCACGTCGACGAGCTCGCCGTCGACCGCGGCGGCCTTCGACGCGAACGCGTGATGGCGCGCGGAGCCGCGCCCGGCGAGCTTGAACAGCACGACGGAGAGCACGGCCGAACAGCCGAGCAGGCCGGCGGCCATCAGCGGGTTCACGACGATGATCATCAGGATCGCGCCCATCACCGCGATGCACGGCGGCAGCACGTTCCACGCCATCGTGTTCTCCGACGTATAGACGGCGTTCGACGTGGCGGTGATGCGGCTCGCGAGCGTGCCCGGCTGCTTTTCCGAGTAGTAGGTCGGCGAATGGCCGATCAGGTACTGGAACAGGTCGCGCCGCAGGTCGCCGGTGACCGCGACGAACGTGTGCGCGGCGGCCCAGCCGCCGACGCGCCACAGCAGGTTGTCGGCCGCGATCAGGCCGACGAGCAGCGCGAACGCGCTCCACAGCGGGCCCGGATGATGGCGCCCGGTCGCGAGCACGTCGATCAGGTGCTTGATCGCGTATTGCGAGCCGAGCGCGCAGCCGACGGCGGCCAGCACGCTGCAGAGCACGACCAGGTGCGCGACCGGATGCAGGCGGATGTAGCGGAACAGGAACGCGATCGGCCGATGCGCGTAGCTCGACAGCTTCGCGTTGTGGGCGTTGCGCTGGGCAGGGGTGAGAGATTCCAAAATATGCGTGCGGTGATTCGGTGGTTGAGCGGATCGTCAGGATCGCAGCCCACGGCCGCCCGGACTGAATAATCCGGCATTGTAAACAAGGCCGTGCATTGCGCAGCGCGAATCTTGCCTTGGTCAGGGGCGCGCGATCAATTTTGAGATAAAATCCGGCATCCGTCCTGCCGCGTGCACCGGAATCACGATGCCGGCCGTGGCGGATGACTCGGAACGCCAAAAAGAGCCTTCCACTCTAGAACGGACACCCAAGTCCGCGGGTTGCAAAGTGTTGCGCCTTTGTAACAAAGCAAAGAGTTTGAAATGTTGTGCGCCGTATCGGGATTAACCCTAGATAATCGGCTCCGGGTTCGATTCCAGGTTTTTACGAACCCCTGTCAACGGGTCTTCGTTTCAAACGTTCTATGCCTGTCGCGTCGCCGACGCTCCTTGAGCAGCGCGGGTTCGACGCCCCCGGCAGGCTGATTCGTCCGATTTTTCGGATGAAATGCATCCAGCCCGGACCGCCGGCAGGTTGCCGACCCATACCTGGTTTTTAGCCGATTTTTTAGGAGTTACGCATGCGAATCGCCCAAATCGCTCCGTTGCACGAAGCGGTGCCCCCGAAACTGTACGGTGGTACCGAGCGAGTGGTGTCCTACCTCACCGAAGCACTTGTCGAGATGGGGCATGACGTCACGCTCTTCGCGAGCGGCGATTCGCAAACGTCGGCGAAGCTCGAAGCGTGCTGGCCGCAGGCACTGCGCCTCGACCCGACGATCCGCGACGTGATGGCTCCGCATATGCTGCTCCTCGAGCAGGTGCGCCGCCGCGCGGAAGAGTTCGACGTCCTGCACTGCCACATCGACTACTACCCGTTCTCGCTGTTCTCGCGCCAGCCGGTCCCGCATCTGACGACGATGCACGGCCGTCTCGACCTGCCGGAACTGCAGCCGATCTTCAATGCGTTCAGCGACGTGCCGGTCGTGTCGATCTCCGATAACCAGCGTATCCCGCTGCCGCAGGCGAACTGGCTGTCGACCGTGTACCACGGCCTGCCGGAAAACCTGCTGACGCCGATCCCGAACGTGAAGCCGAGCTACCTCGCGTTCCTCGGCCGCATCTCGCCGGAAAAGCGCGTCGACACCGCGATCCGCATCGCCGAGCAGGCCGGCCTGCCGATCAAGATCGCCGCGAAGCTCGACAAGGCTGACCGCGCGTACTACGAAGAGAAGATCAAGCCGCTGTTCGCGCTGCCGCACGTCGAGTACATCGGCGAAATCAGCGAGTCGGAAAAGACCGAATTCCTGGGCAATGCGCACGCGCTGCTGTTCCCGATCGACTGGCCGGAGCCCTTCGGCCTGGTGATGATCGAGGCGATGGCGTGCGGCACGCCGGTGATCGCGTTCAAGCGCGGCTCGGTGCCGGAAGTGATCGAGAACGGCGTGTCGGGCTTCGTCGTCGAAGACGAACTGTCGGCCGTCGCGGCGCTCAAGCGCCTCGATACGCTGCCGCGCGAGAAGGTGCGCGCCGCGTTCGAAGCCCGTTTCTCGTCGAAGGTGATGGCGCAGAACTATGTGAAGGGCTACGAGGAACTGCTGCGCCAGAAGCGCCGCACCGTCCTGCGCGAAGTCAACGCAGGCTGATGCCGGGCCGCCGGCCGCACCGCGGCTGAGGCCCCGTCATCGACGCCCCGTCCGGGTCTCCGGCGGGGCGTTGTCACATCTGCGGCGCGGATCTGTTGTATTCTCGCCGCGCCCGGCGCCACGAACGGCCGCGGAAGCGGTCCGGCACGCCATCCGGCCGTCTGTCCAGACGGTAATGTCCCTATAATGGCCGTGCCGTGAAATCCGGCCCCGCACGAACATCGAGAGGAGAGCAGTCTTGGCGAGAACGAAAACCACGCGCGCAGCACCGGCCCCCGGCGCCGGCGTGATCTTCGCGTTGCGCGCGATCGGTCTCGTGCTGCTCGCGCGCTGGCTGTTCTCGATGTCCCAGATGGGCTATCGCGCGTCGCTGTCGGCGATGGTGTCGTCGCCCTGGGCGTTCGTCTATCTCGTCCTGATCTTCCTGCTGCTCGCGCTGCCGGGCGCCGTCGCGCGCGCCGAGCGGCCGTTCCATCCGCTGCCGCAGTGGCTGCGCCAGGCGCTGCGGGTCTTCGCGCTGATCGGTTTCCTGTTCGCCGTGTGGTCGATCGGCGCATTCGCGTGGGCGGCCGGCTGGCGCCGCGCGCTGCACGCGGTGACGGCGACCAACGGCTGGCTCGTCGCCGCGCCGGCGCTGTATGCGGCGATCGTCTGGATGTGCCGCCCGCGGCCGCTGTGGCGCACCAACGTGGCCGCGCGCCGCTTCGCGGTCGGCCGCTACGCGATCTCGCTCGACACGCTCACGCGTACCGCGATCGTCTGGATGGAGAGCCGCAAGGTCGGTCAGTACGACGCGCGCGAACTGTCGGTGCGCTGGCCCGGCCGGGTCGCGCCCGCCGCGGGCGAGCAGGGTGCGCAGCCGGCCGCCGTGCCGCCGCGTCGCGGCAGCCTGTTCCGGCGGCCGAAGGTGGAGCTGCTGTGGGATTCGCCGGCGGCCGTCGGCCATAACCGGCAGATCGTGATGCGCGCGCCGCTCGCGACCGAGGGCGACCGCGTCGCGGTGCTCGCGCTCGACGCGGCGCTCAAACAGATCGTCTGACAAGGCCTGCGCGGCGCGCGGGCGACAAGGAGGCGCAATGATCGTCCGCTGGTTGCTGGCAGCCGTTCACCTGATGGCATTCGGCGTCGCGTTCGCCGCGATCGCGGGACGCAACCGTGCGCTGCGCCGGGTCATCGCGTCGGCGCAGGCCGCCGACCTGCCCGGCGTGTTCAAGGCCGACGCGGCTTGGGGATTGTCCGCGCTGGTACTGATCGCGACCGGGCTCACGCGCGCATTCGGCGGCTTCGAGAAGGGCTCGGCGTACTACCTTCATGAGCCGCTCTTTCACCTCAAGATGACCGCGCTCGTGCTGATCCTCCTGCTCGAGATCGTGCCGATGCTCGGGCTGATCCGCTGGCGCATCGCCGCGCGGCAGCAGCAGATGCCCGATCTGGGCCGCGCACGGACCTATGTGCGGATCGGCCACTGGCAGGCCGTGCTCGTGATGGTGATCGTGCTCGCCGCGTCGGGGATGGCGCGGGGGATTGGGGCGGCCGGCTAGGTCTGGCCGACTAGGCCCGGCCGGCCGCGCATGCCGACCGGGCGGACCCGCCGCCCGTTTCGTCCCGCGCTCAGCGCACGAGGCAGGGGCGCTTGTTGTTGAACGTCCACCCCGGAATCAGATACTGCATCGCGGCCGCGTCGTCGCGCGCGCCGAGCCCGTGCTGCTTGTACAGTTCGTGCGCGACCGCGACCGCCTCCATGTCGATGTCGATGCCGAGGCCCGGACGCTTCGGCACTTCCACGAGCCCGTTCTCGATCTTCAGCGGCTCGCGCGTCAGCCGTTCGCCGTCCTGCCAGATCCAGTGCGTGTCGATCGCGGTGACATGGCCGGGCGCGGCGGCCGCGACGTGCGTGAACATCGCGAGCGATACGTCGAAGTGGTTGTTCGAATGCGAGCCCCACGTGAGGCCCCAGTCGCGGCACATCTGCGCGACGCGCACCGAGCCCTGCATCGTCCAGAAGTGCGGATCGGCGAGCGGGATGTCGACCGCCTGCAACTGCACCGCGTGGCCCATCTGGCGCCAGTCGGTCGCGATCATGTTGGTGGCCGTCGGCAGCCCGGTCGAGCGGCGGAATTCGGCCATCACCTCGCGGCCCGAATAACCGTTCTCCGCGCCGCACGGATCTTCCGCATACGCGAGCACGTGATGCAGGTCGCGGCACAGCCGCACGGCCTCGTCGAGCGACCATGCGCCGTTCGGATCGAGCGTCACGCGCGCTTCGGGGAAGCGCTCGGCAAGCGCCGTCACGGCGTCGACCTCGCGCGCGCCTTCGAACACGCCGCCCTTCAGCTTGAAGTCGTTGAACCCGTAGCGCGCATGCGCGGCTTCGGCGAGGCGCACGACCGCCTCGGGCGTCAGCGCGGCTTCGTCGCGCACGCGGGTCCAGTCGTCCGTCGCGCAGCGGCCGTCGCGATAGGGCAGCGCAGTTTGCGTGCGATCGCCGATGTAGAACAGATAGCCGAGCATCTCGACGCGCTCGCGCTGCTGCCCTTCGCCGAGGAGGGCAGCCACGGGCACGCCGAGATGCTGGCCGAGCAGGTCGAGCAGCGCGGCTTCGAGCGCGGTGACCGCGTGGATCGTGGTGCGCAGGTCGAAGGTCTGCAGGCCGCGGCCGCTCGCATCGCGGTCGGCGAAGGTGCACCGCACGTCGTTGAGCACCGCATGGTAGTTGCCGACCGGCTGACCGACGACGAGCGCGCGCGCGTCCTCCAGCGTGCGGCGGATGCTTTCGCCGCCCGGCACCTCGCCGACGCCGGTCCGGCCCGCGCTGTCCTTCAGGATCACGAGGTTGCGGGTGAAGAACGGGCCGTGCGCGCCGCTCAGGTTGAGCAGCATGCTGTCGTGGCCGGCGACCGGAATGGCTTGCAGGTCGACGATGCGCGGCGTGTCATGGGAAGGCGAGGCAGTGACGGCGTTCATGGCGGCGGTGGCAAAAGAGTGGGCAATGCCGTGCGGCAAAATCTTTGCTGCGCGCGGCGGGAGGTGCGATCATTCGACAACCGACGTGCGCGGTGCGCAAGCCCCGCATGTCGACAGCAACCCGAAAGGATGGGGGCGACCCGCTCGATGCCGGTGTCGCGACAGGCCGGAGCACGCGCGCAAGCGCGCTTCGATCGGTCCCGAAACCGGGCGCCGGCAGCCGCGCAGAAGCGCGAATGCCGGCCGATCGCGAACCACGGGACCGGGCAGTGCTGGAGCGCCAGCCTCGGTCGACAGGAGATCCGTGTCGCGATCATCAGTCGTCGGATGACTTGTGACGCAGTATAATGAATCATCGGCGTTCGCTCAAACCCCGCGTAAACCCTCGGCTCACATTACGATCATTCAAAAAGGAACCGGCCTCATGTCCGTGCCCACGCTTCCCGCAGCGCCGCGCCGTCGCGCACGCAGCCTCGCACAAGATGTCGTCGACGCGCTGACCGCGCAGATCGAAAACGGCACGCTGCGTCCCGGCGACAAGCTGCCGACCGAAACCGAAGTCATGGCGGCGCAGGGCGTCAGCCGCACGGTCGTGCGCGAAGCGATCTCGCGGATGCAGGCGAGCGGCCTCGTCGAGACGCGCCACGGCATCGGCAGCTTCGTGCTCGAGCCGGCGCGCCGGCAGACGCTCGGCATCGATCCCGCGACCATCACGACGCTGCGCGACGTGCTGGCGGTGCTCGAGCTGCGCATCAGCCTCGAAAGCGAATGCGCGAGCCTCGCCGCGCAGCGCGCGAACGATACCGACCTCGCCGCGTTGCGGCGCGCGCTCGACGCGATTGCGTCGGGGGCGGGCGGCGGCCGTGACACGGCACCACTCGATTTCCAGTTCCACCTGCAGATCGCGCAGTCCACCGGCAACCGCTATTTCGTCGACATCATGACGCAGCTCGGCGCGTCGATCATTCCGCGCACGCGCGTGAATTCGGCGCGCTTCGCCGGCGACGACCTCGAGCGCTATGTCGGCCGGCTCAATCACGAGCATGAAGACATTTACGAGGCGATCGCGCGTCACGACCCGGAAGCCGCGCGCGCCGCGATGCGCACGCACCTGACCAACAGCCGCGAGCGGCTGCGCCGTGCGCACGAAGCGGCCGAGGCGGAACGCGACACGCAGGCCAGCTGACGCGTGGCCGCTGACACGGCCTGCGCGGTGGCGCAGGTCATGACGAATATCGCCATAACATCAGTCATCGTATGAGATCGGTGCGATTGCGCCGATCGTTTTAGTGCCGGCGGCAGATCGTCCGGTCACCTGCATCGTGCGAGGGGCGGCGGGGCAGCGTTCCCGCCGCCGCCCGCGCCCCGGGGCGGCCCGGCTACCCGGACCGCCGGTCCTGCCCGATCAGCCCCCCTTCGTCACGATGGTCTTCCACGCGCCGCTCTTCACCTGGTACAGCGTCGACATCCCGCTCTTCAGCGAGCCGTCGTTCGCGAACGAGATGCGGCCGGTGACGCCTTCGAAGTCGACCTTCTTCAGCGCCGGGCGATAGACCTTCGGGTCGGTCGAGTTGGCCGCCTGCATCGCCTTGATCGCCGCCCACGCCGCGTCGTAGCCGAACTGCGCGTACGACAGCACGTCGACGCCGAAGCGCTTCTTGAAGCGCTGCTCGAAATCCTTGCCCTGCGGCAGCTCGTCGAGCGGCCGCCCGTATTCCCACGCCATCGCGCCTTCCGCGGCCGGGCCGGCGATCTTGATGAACTCGTTGTCCTTCACACCGCCGCCGCCGACGAACTGCGCGTTCAGCCCGAGCTGGCGCATCTGCTTGATGAAGTTCGCGGCGAGCGAGTCGAGACCGCCGAAGAAGATCAGGTCGGGGTTCTTGCCCTTCAGGCTCGTGATCTGCGCGCGGAAGTCGACCGCCTGGTTGCTGGTGAACTCGCGGCCGATGATGTTGCCGCCGGCCGCCTTCACGGCCTTCTCGAACTCGTCGGCCTCACCCTGGCCGAACGCGGTGCGGTCGTCGATGATCGCGATGCGCTTCGCCTTGGTCACGTCGACCGCGTACTTGCCCGCGTTGCCGGCGTTCTGGCCGTCGGTCGCGATCACCATGAACATGTTCGCGAGCCCGCGCGACGTGAGCGTCGGGTTGGTCGCGGCCGGGTCGATCACCGGAATGCCGGCCTTGTCGTAGACCACCGACGCCGGAATCGTCGTGCCCGAGTTGAAGTGGCCGACCACCACCGACACGTTCTGGTCGACGAGCGCCTGCGCGGCCTGCACGCCGATGCGCGGGTCGGCCTGGTCGTCCTGCACGACCAGGTCGAAATGCACGGGCTTGCCGGCGATCTGCACCTTCTGCGCGGCGGCGTCGTCGAGCGCGAGCTGCACGCCGTTCTGGAGATCCTTGCCGTAGCCGGCGTTCACGCCGGTGAGCGGCGCGGCAAAGCCGACCTTCACGTCGGACGCGTCGGCGGCCTGGGCGGCGTGTTGCGAGAGAAGGGCTACCGCGGATACGACCGATACCGACAACAGGGAATGACGGAATGTCATGTTCGTTCCTCTTGTTCTAACACCAGCGGGTGGGTACCGCACGCAGCCGGCGGGCCGGGCGCGTGCGACGGGCGGGCGGTTCGACCGCTTCTCGGAATCGGACGTGGAGGTCGGCTTGCTGATGCTTCCCGGAAAGGACCTCCCGTCAGGCTCTGCGAGGAGCCCCGATCGTCTCGATATATAGGTCGCCGATATGCGCGGGTCTTGGCAATTTGCCGCGCATTCGATGCGGATTTGCGCACAGCTTCCGCGCGAGCGCGGGCGGCTGGTATCGGGAGTTTCCCGTCACGAATGAACGGGAGGCGGGTGCGGGCGGGCGGCGCAACCCCCAGAGGGGGCCGCGCCGCGTTCGCCGTCGTCAGTCGGACAGGGCGTCCGACGCGGCTTCGGCGTCGTCATGCGACGCGTTCGTGCGGATCGCCGGGTCGCTCGTGCTCGGGCGGCCGGTCTCCACGTGGCCCGCGAAACGGCGCAGGAAGCCGAGCGGGCGGCCGTCGCTGACGGTCAGGTCGTACCAGCCGTGGCTGCCGCGCAGATCCCAGTAGTCGTCGACGTGCATACCCGGCTTGAGGTCGAACTCGCGCGCATGGCCGTGGCCGTAGGCGCTCGTCACCCTGAGCCGCACGGCCTGGTGGCCGCGGTTCATCAGGCGCAGCGTGATGTTGCCGTTCGCGACGTCGTAGCCGTAGATCACCTCGGGGTTGATGCTCGCGGGGCCGACCGCCATCGCCGCGGGACTGCGGAAGTGGCAGTAGAAGCCGTTCGGGCCGTACACGTCGAGGTCGTACAGGCCGAGCGACGGCGCCGGGCTCCACAGGTCGGAGAGCCGCTTGCCGGCGTCGACCGTGTAGGTCCACGGGCCGTCGACACGATTGCGCGCCTGGACCTGGAACGCCGCGCCCGCGGTGCCGGTGTTCGCGAAGGTCAGCCGGAACTGGCCGCTCGCATTGTCGATCCGGCCGTGCACGAACAGTTCGTACGGCAGCGCGCGCGCCGGACGCAGGCCTGCCTCCTGCTTCGGCAGATGCTGGACGACCGGCGGCACCGGGATGTAGTCGGGGTGACGGTTGCGGTCGGGCGGCGCGTAGCCGCTCGTGTCCGGGAGCTGCGGCCAGCTTGCGTCGGGCGTCGCGAAGTCGAACGCGGACGTCAGGTTGCCGCACACCGTGCGGCGCCACGGCGACACGTTCGCCGCGGTGACCGCGTACTGCGCGCCGAAGCGTGCTTCGATGAATTGCAGCAGCGACGTGTGATCGAAGGTCTGCGAGCAGACCCAGCCGCCCTTGGTCCACGGCGACACCACCAGCATCGGCACGCGCGGCCCGAGCCCGTACGGGCCGGCCATGTGCGACGCGTCGCCGGCGAATGCCTCGTTGGTCGTCGCGACCGTCGACAGCCCGTTCTCGCGCGACTGCGGTGCGAACGGCGGCGGCACGTGGTCGAAGAAGCCGTCGTTCTCGTCGTAGGTGATGAAGAGCGCGGTCTTGCTCCACACGTCCGGATTCGATACGAGCACCTTCAGCACCTGCTCGATGTACCACGCGCCGTAGTTCGCCGGCCAGTTCGGGTGCTCCGAGTACGCTTCCGGCGCGCAGATCCACGACACCTGCGGCAGCGTGCCGTTCTTCACATCCTGCTGCAGCACGTCGAACAGCGTGCCGCCGGCGCTGATGTTGGTGCCGGTGCGCGCCTTGTCGTACAGCGGCGTGCCGGGCAGCGCGCTGCGGTACTGGTTGAAGTAGAGCAGCGCGTTGTCGCCGTAGTTGCCGATGTACGGGTTCTGCGTCCAGCCCCACGAGCCGTTCGCGTCGAGCCCCGTGCCGACGTCCTGGTAGATCTTCCACGACACGCCGGCCTGCTCGAGCACTTCCGGATAGGTCGTCCAGCCGTAGCCCTTTTCCTCGTTGCCGAGCACCGGGCCGCCGCCCGTGCCGTCATTGCCGACGTAGCCGGTCCACATGTAGTAGCGGTTCGGGTCGGTCGAGCTCGGGATCGCGCAGTGGTACGCGTCGCAGATCGTGAACGCGTCGGCGAGCTGGTAGTGGAACGGGATGTCGTCGCGCTTCAGGTACGCCATCGTCGTGGTGCCCTTGTTCGGCACCCACTGGTCGTAGCGGCCCTTGTTCCATGCGGCGTGCATGTCCTGCCAGCCGTGCGGCAAGTCCTGCAGGAACTGCAGGCCGAGCTTGTCGGCGCCCGGGTGGAACGGCAGCAGCTCGGCCGGGCCGACCGGCTGATGGAACACCGACTTGCCGCTCGCGAGGCGCAGCGGGCGCGGGTCGCCGAATCCGCGGACACCACGCATCGTGCCGAAGTAATGGTCGAACGAACGGTTCTCCTGCATCAGGATCACGATGTGTTCGATATCGCGGATCGTGCCGGTACGGCGGTTCGAGGGGATGGCGAGCGCATCGCGGATCACGGGCGGGAACAGGTTCAGTGCGGCTGCGCCGGCGGTGCCGGCGGCGACGCGCAGGAAGTCACGACGGTTCGATCGGGTCATGGTCGTTATCGTGCGTTAAAGGGGGGAGCCGGTTGGCGGGACATGCGGAAAATGGACGCGCCCCGTGGCGCAGGATGCGGCTGCGCCGGGTCGTGCCGCCGCGAGCATAGCGAGAAATCGGTGTCATTCATGTGAAGTCCGGAAACGTTTGCAGGCGCGGCGTTGAACGGACAACGGCCGACGGTCGCGGTGCAACGGGCAGCGGGGACGCGGATAGCGGGAAAGCGGGAAAGCGGGAAAGCGGGAAAGCGGGAAAGCGGGAAAGCGGGAAAGCGGGAAAGCGGGACAGCGGACAGCAGGACAGCAGGACAGCAGGACAGCAGGACAGCAGGCAGCAGATGGCGCTTGACGCGCGCCGGCGATGCGGATGCAGCGGCGTCAGGCGTCCGTCACCCACGCGCCGAACCATTCGCTCGGGCGCGCGATTTCGTCCTGCGCGGCGACGAGTTCGAGCTCGTAGCGGCGTGCGTCGTAGGTTGCCTTCACGACCGCGTGCACCGCCGCGAGCGTGTGCTCGAACGCGGCGCGCACCGAGTCGCCGCGCAACCGGCGCGCGACGAAAATGGCGCTGGTGAGGTCGCCGACACCGACCGGATGGCGCGGAAACGCATACAGCGGGCGCTGGCCGATCCACGCTTCGGTCTCGGTGACGGCGAGCATGTTGAAGCGGTCGGCCGGGCTGCTGCGGTCGTGCAGGTGCTTGACGAGGATGATTTTCGGCCCGCGGCGGATCAGCGCGCGGCACGCGTCGACGGCTTCGGCGACGGTCTCGATGCGCCGCCCGGCGAGCTTCTGGAGCTCGGTGTGGTTCGGCGACATGCCGTCCGCGAGCGCCGGCATCTCCGCGACGATGAATTCCTCGACGCCGGGTTCGGGGCGGATGCCGCCCGTCTGGCCCATCGCCGGATCGCAGAAGTACCACGCGTTCGGGTTCATCGCCTTCACCGAGCGCACGATCTCGACCGTCGCGCGCGCCTGCGCCGGCGAGCCGAGGAAGCCGGACAGTACCGCGTCGCAGCGCTTGAGCGCGCCGATCGCGGCGACGCCGTCGACCAGCTGCTCCATCTTCGCGGCGTCGATCGCGCTACCGGCCCAGTGGCCGTACTGCATGTGATTCGACAGCTGGACGGTGTTGAGCGGCCAGACGTTGACGCCGAGGCGCTGCATCGGGAACACGGCCGCGCTGTTGCCGGCGTGTCCGTAGATGACGTGCGACTGAATGCTGAGGACGTTTTTCATGAGCGTTCGCCTGCAGGCGTTTCAGGGTCTCGTCACACGATACCCGAGTTCGTCGCGTGCGCGGAAGTCGCTCGGCCGACGAGTGTTGCGCGCCGTCGTCAGCCCGACCGCGTAGAATCGCGGGGCGTGAAGCCGCCCGGCTGACCGCGTGCATTTCCCATTACCGTGAGCGCCATGCCTTCGAATTGCAAGATGTTCTCCCTCGCGCGCGCGGCCGTGCTCGGCGCGGGCGTCGCCGCCGCATGCGCGACGTCGGTCGCGGTCGCCGTCCCGGCACCGGCCGGCAACGACGGGCCCGCGTACGGCCCTCGCCTGGAAGGCTTCGCCTATCCGGAGCCGGTGCATCGCTACGCGTTCGTGTCGCAGCGCGACACCCTCGAGATGATGTACATGGACGTGCAGCCGGCGCACCCGAACGGCCGCACCGTCGTGCTGCTGCACGGGAAGAACTTTTGCGCGGCGACCTGGGAAGACACGATCGGCGTGCTGAGCCGCGCCGGCTATCGCGTGATCGCGCCGGACCAGATCGGCTTCTGCAAGTCGTCGAAGCCCGAGCGCTACCAGTACAGCTTCCAGCAGCTCGCGCGCAACACGCATGCGCTGCTCGAGTCGGTCGGCGTGAAATCGGCGACGATCGTCGGCCATTCGACGGGCGGGATGCTCGCGATGCGTTACGCGCTGATGTACCCGAAGGCGACCGAGCAGCTCGTGCTGGTGAACCCGATCGGCCTCGAGGACTGGAAGGCGCTCGGCGTGCCGCCGCTGTCGGTCGACTACTGGTACGCACGCGAGCAGAAGACGACGGCGGACGGCATCCGCCGTTACGAGCAGGCGACCTACTACGCGGGCAAGTGGGCGCCGTCCTACGAGCGCTGGGTGCAGATGCTCGCCGGCATGTATCGCGGCCCGGGCCGCGACGCGGTCGCGTGGAACTCGGCGCTGATCTACGACATGATCCTCACGCAGCCGGTGGTCTACGAACTCGGCGCGATACGCGTGCCGACGCTGCTGCTGATCGGCGACAAGGACACGACCGCGATCGGCAAGGACGTGGCGCCGCCGGACGTGCACGCGAAGCTCGGCCGTTACCCGGAACTCGCGAAACGCACGCAGGCGGCGATTCCCGGCGCGCAGCTCGTCGAATTCCCGGCGCTCGGGCACGCGCCGCAGATCCAGGATCCGGACGCGTTCCACAAGGCGCTGCTCGACGGGATGGGGGCGGTGCACCCGCAGTGACGCGCAGGCGGGCGCACCCGCCTGGGTGGGCCGCCCGCCGGGTCAGCGGGTTTCGTTCGCGAGTTCGTCGCGGATCTGCGCGGCCAGCTCGAACGAGCGCACGCGCGCGGCGTGATCGTAGATCTGCGCGGTGATGATCACCTCGTTAGCGCCGGTTTGCGCGATCCGGTCGCGCAGCTTGTCGCGCACCGTGTCGCGCGAGCCGACGGCCGCGAACGACAGCGCATGCGCGACGTTCGCGAGTTCGAACTCGCTCGCCTCGAGCGCGTCGACGGGCGGCGGCAGCTTGCCGGGCGTGCCGCGGCGCAGGTTGATGAACTGCTGCTGCAGCGACGTGAAGAGGCGCCGCGCCTCGTCGTCGGTATCGGCCGCGAACACGTTGACGCCGACCATCGCATGCGGCTTCGGCCACGCGGCCGACGGCCGGTACTGCGCGCGATAGACTTCGAGCGCGCGCATCAGGTAGTCCGGCGCGAAGTGCGACGCGAACGCGAACGGCAGCCCGAGCATCGCGGCGAGTTGCGCGCTGAAGAGGCTCGAACCGAGCAGCCACACGGGCACGTCCAGCCCCGCGCCGGGCACCGCGCGCACGCGCTGGCCGGGCACCGGTTCCGCGAAGTAGCGCTGCAGCTCGGCGACGTCGTCCGGAAACGAGTCGGCGCTGCCGATCAGGTCGCGGCGCAGCGCGCGCGACGTGGTCTGGTCGGTGCCGGGCGCGCGACCGAGCCCGAGGTCGATGCGCCCCGGATACAGCGACGCGAGCGTGCCGAACTGCTCGGCGATCACGAGCGGCGCATGGTTCGGCAGCATGATCCCGCCCGAGCCGACGCGGATCGTCTTCGTCGCTCCCGCCACGTGGCCGATCACGACGGCCGTCGCCGCGCTCGCGATGCCGGGCATGTTGTGATGTTCGGCGAGCCAGTAGCGGCGATAACCGAGGCGCTCCGCGTGCTGCGCGAGATCGACGGTGTTGCGGAACGCCTGCGCGGCGTCTGCGCCGGCGGGAATGGGGGCGAGATCGAGTACGGAAAACGGAATCATCGGGTGGCCTTCGGAAGGGAGGGGCGCGGTGATGCGGATGCGCAACAGTTGGCGATGATTTTGCCAAAGGGTTCCGGAACGCGCTGGCGACGCGCGGATACCCATGCGCCTTTCAGGGGCGCAAGGTGGCGCGGGCAACTGTTGCAAAAATCAATCTAATCACCGAATAATTACCGATCTTTACGGCGATTGGGCATGTCTTCGCATCGACATACAAATTTCCACGAAACGTTTGATTTTCAAGACTGCAATCCGCCTGCAAAGTGCTTACGCTAACGTGAACGAGGTGGCACCGGAATGGTTCCCCGGCCGCACAGCTTTGCCGAAATCGCAGTAGTCCGTTTCGCGTGGTGCCAAGCGCGGGGTGGCGCGGGCTGCTAAAATCCGGCGCCTGTCCATGTTGTGCCGACGGTAGCCATTAGAATCTTCCCGCATCCCGTCCGGGCATCGCGCGAGGATGTGCCACGCGATGCCGGGCATGGCCGCTTTCGGGGAAATGGGCCGTGCCTCCCCATTACACAGACGCTGCTGGAACAAGGAGTCGGGTCGTGCCCGCGTTCGTTGCTGTCGGAATACCCAATCACGTTCAACCCGGTTCGATCGGTCGGCAGGGCGCCCGCGTCGCCGGAGGGCGTCGCGCATGACGCCGACCGTCACGCTGCTCGACTGGCTCCTGACCGTGTTCACGCTGGCTGCGGCCGGCTATGCGTTCGTCGCGGCGTTCGCGCCGCGCCCGCGCACGCCGCGCACCGCCGCACGCGACGGTTTCGAGCCCGTCAGCGTGCTCAAGCCGCTGTGCGGCGCCGAGCCGCACCTGTACGAGAACCTCGCGACGTTCTGCGAACAGCGCCACCCGCGCCATGAAGTGCTGTTCGGGGTCGCGTCGGCCTCCGATCCGGCGGTCGCCGTGGTCGAGCGGCTGCGCGCCGATTATCCGGAATGCGACATCACGCTCGTGATCGACGCGCGCGTGCACGGCAAGAACCTGAAGGTCAGCAACCTGATCAATCTCGCCGAACGCGCGAAGTACGGCCGCATCGTGATCGCGGACAGCGACATCGCGGTGAAGCCGGACTATCTGGAGCGCGTGACGGCGCCGCTCGCCGACGCGTCGGTCGGGGTCGTCACGTGCCTGTATCATGCGCGCAGCGTCGGCGGGTTCTGGACGCGGATCGGCGCGCAGTTCGTCGATGCGTGGTTCGCGCCGTCGGTACGGATCACGCACCTCGGCCGCTCGAGCCGCTTCGGTTTCGGCGCGACGCTCGCGCTCACGCGCGACACGCTCGAGCGGATCGGCGGTTTTCTCGCGTTGAAGGACGAGCTGGCCGACGACTTCTGGCTGGCCGAGCTGCCGCGCCGCCTCGGGCGGCGCACCGTGCTGTCCGAGGTCGAGGTCGCGACCGACGTGATCGAGCCGTCGTTCGGGCCGCTCTGGCACCGCGAGACGCGCTGGCTGCGCACGATCCGTTCGCTGAACCCGGCCGGCTTCGCGTTCCTGTTCATCACGTTTACCGCGCCGTGGCTCGCGATCGGCGCGGCGCTCGCGCTGCGTCTCGACGGCACCATCGCCGGCACGCTGGCGGGTGGCGCGGCCGTGGTGGGCGCGTTCGGGCGGCTGGTGCTGCACGCGCGCGGCGAGGACGGCTGGCGCGCGTTCTGGCGCGACCTGCCGCTCGTCGCGGTGCGCGACACGCTGCTCGCGCTCGAATGGCTCGCGGCCGTGTTCGGCACGCACGTCGTGTGGCGCGGCGCGCGGATGACGGTCGTCGGCGGCGAACGCGCGACGGTGATCGTGGAGGGCGGGGACGGCCGCTGACGTACGTTCCCCGAAGGGAACCGGCGATGCGCCCGGTCCCGATCGAATCCGGCCCGAAGGCCGAGACGCGTTGCGCGGCCACGTCGCGCGACGCGACATGACAGAGAGGCGGGCGCCGGCAGGGCGGCCCGCGGTTGATTGACTGAATCGTTGAAACGAATCGAACTATGCAGGCTACCGGAGCATTCATGAAAACGCTGTTCTTGCAGGCCCCTTCGTATGACGGCTTCGACGGCGGAGCCGGCTCGCGCTATCAGGCGAAGCGCGAAATCCGTTCCTTCTGGTACCCGACGTGGCTCGCGCAGCCGGCCGCGCTCGTGCCGGGCAGCCGCGTCGTCGACGCGCCGGCCGACGGCCTGTCGGTCGAGGAAACGCTGAAGATCGCCAACGACTACGATCTCGTGATCATCCACACGAGCACGCCGTCGTTCCCGACCGACGCGATGTTCGCGCAGGATCTGAAGAAGATGAAGCCGTCGATGCTGGTCGGCATGGTGGGCGCGAAGGTGATGGTCGATCCGCACAACTCGCTCACGGCGAGCGACGCGATCGACTTCGTGTGCCGCGAGGAATTCGACTACACCTGCAAGGAAATCGCCGAAGGCAAGCCGTTCCCCGAGATCAAGGGCTTGAGCTGGCGCGCGAAGGACGGCTCGATCGAGCACAACGAAGCGCGTCCGATCCTCGAGAACATGGACGAACTGCCGTTCGTCGCGCCCGTCTACAAGCGCGACCTGAAGATCGACAACTACTTCATCGGCTACCTGAACTACCCGTACGTGTCGATCTACACGGGCCGCGGCTGCAAGTCGCGCTGCACGTTCTGCCTGTGGCCGCAGACGGTCAGCGGCCACCGCTACCGCACGCGCTCGGTCGAGAACGTGCTCGCGGAAGCGAAGTGGATCCGCGACAACATGCCGGAAGTGAAGGAGCTGATGTTCGACGACGACACCTTCACCGACGACCTGCCGCGCGCCGAAGCGATCGCCATCGGCCTGGGCAAGCTCGGCATGACGTGGTCGTGCAACGCGAAGGCGAACGTGCCGTACAAGTCGCTGAAGATCATGAAGGAAAACGGCCTGCGCCTGCTGCTGGTCGGCTTCGAATCCGGCGACGACCAGATCCTCGTGAACATCAAGAAGGGCGTGCGCACCGATTTCGCGCGCCGCTTCAGCGCGGACTGCAAGAAGCTCGGGATCAAGATCCACGGCACCTTCATCCTCGGCCTGCCGGGCGAGACGCAGGACACCATCAAGAAGACGATCGAGTACGCGAAGGAAATCAATCCGCACACGATCCAGGTGTCGCTCGCCGCGCCGTATCCGGGCACGACGCTTTACAAGCAGGCCGTCGAGAACGGCTGGATGGAAGAGAACAAGACCATCAACCTGGTCAGCAAGGAAGGCGTGCAGCTCGCGGCGATCGGCTATCCGCACCTGTCGCGCGACGAGATCTATCACCATCTCGAGCAGTTCTATCGCCAGTTCTACTTCCGCCCGTCGAAGATCTGGGAGATCGTCCGCGAGATGCTGACGAGCTGGGACATGATGAAGCGTCGCTTGCGCGAAGGCGTCGAGTTCTTCCGCTTCCTGCGCGCGCACGAGGCCTGATTCGTGGCGACGCAGCGGGCGGCGCGGGCGCTGATCTTCACCGCGGACGACTTCGGGCTGCATCCGCGCGTCAACGCGGCGGTCGAGCGCGCGCATCGCGACGGCGTGCTGAACGCCGCGAGCCTGATGGTCGGTGCGCCCGCGGCGCAGGACGCGATCGAACGCGCGCGGCGCCTGCCGTCGCTCGCGGTCGGCCTGCATCTCGTCCTCGCGGACGGGCCGGCCACGCTGCCCGCGCATGACATTCCCGCGCTCGTCGGCCGCGACGGGCGCTTCGGCGATGCGATGGCGAAGGACGGCTGCCGCTTCTTCTTCCTGCCGCACGTGCGTGCGCAGCTGCGCCGCGAGATCCGCGCGCAGTTCGACGCGTTCGCGGCGAGCGGCCTGCCGCTCGACCACGTGAACGCGCACAAGCATTTCCACCTGCATCCGACCGTGCTGTCGATGATCATCGAGATCGGCCGCGACTACGGGCTGCGTGCGGTGCGGCTGCCGTACGAAACGCGCGCGCCCGCGCTGCTCAAGCCGTGGATCGCGCTGGTGCGCGCGCGGCTCGACCGTGCGGGGCTCGCGCACAACGACTACGTGGTCGGCATCGAGCATACGGGCGCGATGGACGAGCGCGTGCTGCTCGACGCGCTCGCGGCGCTGCCGCCCGGGGTCGGCGAGATCTACTGTCATCCGGCGGAAGCCGGGGACGGCCCGATCACGCCGACGATGGCCGCTTACCGGCCGGTCGACGAACTGGATGCGCTGCTGTCGCCGCGCGTCGCGGCCGCGCTGAAGGCCGCGGGCGTCGCGACCGGCGGTTTTGCCGACGTGTTCGGCCAGCCGGCGGCGCGGCGCGGCACGCACGCGTCGCGCGAAGCGGGGGCGCAGCCGTCATGACCAAGTGGATCAAATGGCTCGGCTGGCCGATCGGCATCGGGATCCTGCTCGCGCTCGGGCTGCACGAAGGCATCGGCGACGTGACGCGGATGCTCGAGCGCGCCGGCTTCGCGCTGCTGTGGCTCGTGCCGTTCCATGCGCTGCCGCTGCTGCTCGACGCGTATGCGTGGCACCAGCTGCTCGACCGGCGCGCGTCGCTGTCGTTCCTGTGGTGGGTCGCGACCGTGCGTGAAGCGGTGAACCGGCTGCTGCCGGTCGTCGGGATCGGCGGCGAGCTGGTCGGGATCCGGATGGCGCGCTGGCAGGTGCCCGACGCGAGCCGCGTGACCGCGTCGGTGATCGTCGAGGTGCTGGTGACGATCGTCGTCCAGTATGCGTTCGCGGCGCTCGGCCTCGTGCTGCTGCTCGCGACGACGCACGACATGGGCGGCGGCACGATCGGCCTCGCGCTGCTGCTGACCCTGCCGCTGCCGGTGCTCGGCGTCGTGCTGATGCGGCGCGGCGGGATCTTCCATGCGATCGAGCGGTTCGCGGGGCGTCTGCTCGGCGATTCGCACCGGTTGCTGCAGGGCGTCGACGGCCGCCGCCTCGACGGCGACATCGACGCGCTGATGTCGCGCACGCCGCTGCTGTTCAGTGCGTTCTTCTGGCAGCTGTCCGGCTACGTGCTCGGCGCGCTCGAAATCTACTGGGCGCTCGCGCTGCTCGGTCATCCGGTCTCGATCGGCGGCGCGATCGCGATCGAGGCGATGACGCAGGCCGTGCGGCATGCGGCGTTCATGGTGCCGGGCGGTCTCGGCGTGCAGGAGGCGACCGTCGTGCTGCTCGCGCAGATGTTCGGCGTCGATCGCGAGACGGCGCTGTCGCTCGCGCTGGTCAAGCGCGGCCGCGAGGTGCTGTTCGGCTGTCTCGCGCTCGGGTCGTGGCAACTGGCCGAGCTGGTGCGCACGCGCCACCGGATCAAGGCGGTGCCGGCCGGGCCGCGCACCCCGCAAGCGGGCCGCGAGGCCCAGGTGCAAACCGAAACGACGCATTGATCACGAGACGGGCCGCGCGGTCCGTCTCGCGCTTTTGGCGTTGCGCGGGTATCCTTGCCGCGTGTTTTCTCGACGCGCATTTCTTCCGATGATCTTCCGTTTCCGGCTGCTTCCCGTCACGATGCTGGCCGCCGCGCTGGCGCTGACCGGCTGCGACGACAAGCAAGGCAATCTCGACGTGCAACGTATCAGGGACTTCTTCAACGCGATCAAGCCGGCGCCGCTGCTGCTCAAGGGGCTGAAGGCCGGCGTCTCGACCGAAGCCGACGTGCGCGCCACGATGGGCAAGCCCGAGACCGAGCGCGCGTTCACCGACGGCTCGAAGCGCCTCGAATACCCGCGCGGCCCGATGGGCAACCAGACCTGGTTCGTCGACCTCGACCCGGGCGGGTATTACACGGGCGCGACGCAGGTGCTGACCGCCGAGAACTTCGCGAAGGTGCGCCCGGGGATGACCGAGGACGAGGTGCGCCGCCTGCTCGGCAAGCCGGGCGACGTCGCGCAGTATCCGCTGAAGCCCGAGACCGTATGGAGCTGGCGCTGGCTCGAGGACGGCGTCAACACCGACGCGTTCTTCAACGTCCATTTCGGCCCGGACGGGCTTGTCTATACGACTTCGCGCTCCGACATCCTGAAAGGGCGCTGAACCCGCGTCCGGCGCTATATCGAAAAAGCGACCGGAAAATTGCAAAAAGTCCGCTTCCCTGCGTGTCATCCGACTGTCAGGAAGCGGCTTTTTTCCTTTTGAAACAGCGCGATAGGCCGTGCCTGCAAATGGTAGGGTGAATTGCTGCGACGCAGCAATCGCGCGCACGGTGATTTGAGGCAAACAATTTCGCTTGCGACTATCCGCGTCAGCCCGGCGCCGGACAGTGAGCGCGCCGGTGTTCACATCAACACTGGAGACGCGCGTGTTCCTTTACGGCTTTGGTCCTGTCCTCTGGGCCGGCACCGTGCAGACCATCGAGCTGTCGGTGCTGTCGCTCGCCGCTGCGGTGGCGCTGGGGCTGATCGGCGCGGTGGCGAAGCTGTCGCACAACCGGGTGCTGCGAGCGGTCGCGACCGGTTATACGACGCTGATCCGCTCGGTGCCCGATCTCGTCCTGATGCTGCTGTTGTTCTACAGCATCCAGATCTGGCTGAACCAGTTCACCGACCTCGTCGGCTGGGACCAGATCGACATCGACCCGTTCGTCGCCGGCGTGCTGACGCTCGGCTTCATCTACGGCGCGTACTTCACCGAGACGTTCCGCGGTGCGTTCCTGTCGGTGCCGCGCGGCCAGCTCGAGGCCGGCTCGGCGTACGGGATGAGCGGGCTGCGCGTGTTCGTGCGGATCATGTTTCCGCAGATGATGCGCTTCGCGCTGCCTGGCATCGGCAACAACTGGCAGGTGCTCGTGAAGGCGACCGCGCTGGTGTCGATCATCGGTCTCGCGGACGTCGTGAAGGCGGCGCAGGACGCCGGCAAGAGCACGTTCAACATGTTCTTCTTCATCCTCGTTGCGGCGCTGATCTACCTCGCGATCACGACCGTTTCCAACCTCGTGCTGATCCAGCTCGAGAAACGTTATTCCACGGGCGTGCGCCACGCAGAACTATGATCGAGATCCTCCAGGAATTCGGCCAGGCGTTCCTTTACTGGGACGGCCAGCGCCTCTCCGGCCTTGCGGTGACGCTGTGGCTGCTCGTCGCGTCGATTTCGCTCGGCTTCGTGTGCGCGGTGCCGCTCGCGGTCGCACGCGTGTCGAAGAAGAAGTGGCTGTCGATGCCGGTGCGGTTCTACACGTACGTGTTCCGCGGCACGCCGCTCTACGTGCAGCTGCTGTTGCTGTACACGGGCATGTACAGCCTCGAGTTCGTGCGCTCGCACTCGCTGCTCGACGCGTTCTTCCGCAGCGGCTTCAACTGCGCGATCCTCGCGTTCGCGCTGAACACCTGCGCGTACACGACCGAGATCTTCGCGGGTGCGATTCGTGCGATTCCGCACGGCGAGGTCGAGGCGGCGCGTGCGTACGGGATGTCGCCGTTCACGATGTACCGCCGGGTGATCCTGCCGTCGGCGCTGCGCCGTGCGCTGCCGCTGTACAGCAACGAGGTGATCCTGATGCTGCACGCGACCACCGTTGCGTTCACGGCGACCGTGCCCGACATCCTGAAGGTCGCGCGTGACGCCAATTCCGCGACCTACATGGCGTTCCAGTCGTTCGGGATCGCCGCACTGATCTATCTTGCGGTATCGTTCGCACTCGTCGCGGCATTTCGCCGGGCGGAGCGCCACTGGCTCGCGTATCTCGCGGCCGGCCGTCATTGATTTCATTCGAGGAGAGCCAGATGGCCGAGATCACTCAAACGAGCGCGTCCGCTTCCACCAAGCTTGCCGCGGTCGACATTCACAAGCGCTATGGCGACAACGAGGTGCTCAAGGGCGTGTCGCTGAACGCGAAGGCCGGCGACGTCATCAGCATCATCGGCGCCAGCGGTTCCGGCAAGAGCACGTTCCTGCGCTGCATCAATTTTCTCGAGCGGCCGAATGCGGGGCAGATCGTCGTCGACGGCGAGGCCGTGCGCACCAGGACCGACCGCGCCGGTGCGCTCGAGGTGGCCGATCACAAGCAGCTGCAGCGCATCCGCACCAAGCTCGCGATGGTGTTCCAGCACTTCAATCTGTGGGCGCACATGAACGTGCTCGAGAACGTGATGGAAGCGCCGGTGCACGTGCTCGGCATTGCGAAGAAGGAAGCCGAGGAGCGTGCGCGCGAGTACCTGGAGAAGGTCGGTTTGCCGCCGCGCGTCGAGAAGCAGTATCCGTCGCATTTGTCGGGTGGCCAGCAGCAGCGTGTCGCGATCGCGCGGGCGCTGGCGATGCATCCGGACGTGATGCTGTTCGACGAGCCGACGTCGGCGCTCGACCCGGAACTGGTCGGCGAAGTGCTGAAGGTGATGCAGAAGCTGGCCGAGGAAGGCCGCACGATGATCGTCGTCACGCACGAGATGGGTTTCGCGCGCAACGTGTCGAATCACGTGATGTTCCTGCATCAGGGGCGGACCGAGGAAGAGGGTGATCCGAAGGAGGTGCTGGTGCGTCCGCAGAGCGAGCGTCTGAAGCAGTTCCTGTCGGGTAGCCTCAAGTAACGCGAAGGGCGTTTCATACGTGGTACCGGTGTCTCGTCCCGCAGGCGCCACCCGCACGACGCAGGTGGCGATCGTTGCATTGCCGCCCGTGTCGATGTCGGGTGTGGGTCCGATCGTCGATGCGTTGCATCTCGCGAACGAGATCGACGGGCGCTTGCTGTATCGCTGGCAGGTGTGTTCGTGGGACGGGCGGCCGGTGCCGCTCGCCGGCGGCGCGCAGTGGCATGCCGATGCGGCGTTCAACGATGCGATCGCGTGCGACTGGCTGATCGTCGTGTCGGAGCGGTTTCAGCAGTTTGCCGACTATCGGTTGTTTCTTGCGAGTCTCGCGCGGGTGGGGCAGCGCACGCCGGTCGTCACGGGGATTCACCACGGCGTGTGGTGGCTCGCGATGGCCGGGCAGCTTTCCGGATATCGCGTGAGCGTGAACTGGGAGACGTATCAGCAGTTTGCCGAACAGTTCGAGCGCTCGATCGTCACGCAGCAGATCTTCGAGATCGATCGCGATCGGGCGACCTGTGCGGGCGGGCAGGCGACCGTCGATTTCATGCTGGCCATGATCGGCCGGGAACACGGGGCGGACCTGGGTGAGCGCATTGCCGACGCGCTCGGGGCCGGCACGCTGCGCAGCGGCGAGGAGCGGCAGCGGATTCCTTTTGTGACCGCGCCCGGTGAGCGGCATCCTCGGCTGAACGATGCGTTGCTTTTGATGGAAGCCAATGTCGAGGATCCTTTGACGACCGATGAGATCGCCGGGCTCGTCGGCGTGTCGCGGCGGCAGCTGGAGCGGCTCTTCCGGCAGTATCTCGGGGCGATGCCCTCCAAGTATTACCTCAATCTCCGGTTGCTCAAGGCTCGCACGCAGTTGCAGCGGACCAGCAAGTCGGTCGTTCAGGTGAGCCTCGCCTGTGGGTTTTCTTCTGCTGCGCACTTTTCTAATGCGTACCGCGAAAGGTTTGGGGTCACGCCTCGGGAGGATCGGAGAGCCTGGCTCGAGAAGCAGACCGGCGGTGGGGGGGAGCCTCGCGGGGGCGCGCTTGTTGAGCGGGGGGCTAAGGATTGATTCTGTTTTTTTGATGGTGCGCTTGCGTTTGACGTGAAGCACCTGCGATCGTGTCGGTCTATTAGCGTCGCCCCTGCGCGGGGCGGCGGTTACTTTTCTTTGTCTTGCCAAAGAAAAGTAACCAAAAGAAAGGCGCCCGGATAACGCATGACTTCCCGGTGCCGTAGTCCACCAAGTGGCCCTCGCCTAAGTGTCCGCGCCAGTCGGGAACCCGGAGTGGTTCGAGCAATGGTTCTGACACCACTCCCTACGCAACGGAGCGGTATACCGCCCGCTAGCTCCATCCTCGCTATGCTCGGCTGCAAGGTTCTTCGGCCGCATTCATGCGCCCGCGCCACGCATGGACACCCACTGATCAGTTCCCCAAATCAGTGAGGGGCCGCTGTACCACAACGACGATTTCAATTTATTCAATTCATGCGTCGCTTGCCGCAATTGTGCAAATCAATCGACCGACAGCTTTGCGAAGCGGGACGTGTGGACCTGTCGACCGAGCGAAGCGAGGGCGGAGCTAGCGGGCGGTATACCACTCCGCGGGGTGGTGAGTGGTGTCGGAACCATTGCTCGAACCACTCCGGGTTCCCGACTGGCGCGGACACTTAGGCGAGGGCCACTTGGTGGACTACGGCACCGGGAAGTCATGCGTTATCCGGGCGCCTTTCTTTTGGTTACTTTTCTTTGGCAAGACAAAGAAAAGTAACCGCCGCCCCGCGCAGGGGCGACGCTAATAGACCGACACGATCGCAGGTGCTTCACGCCAAACGGCGAGCGCACCGCCAAAAAACCGCGAAACAGCAACCAAGCACAAAACGCCACGCCCCCCGCCGGGGAGAGGCAAAATAAAGCGCCCTATCCGCTTCCGATAGAACCCGTCGCAATTCCGCAAGACGCTTGCGTCACCCTTACCTAAACTTGATCCTGTTGAACCCTCTTACGAAACCGAAAGGAACGACCATGACGACCTCGACCGTGACCCGCCAGACATTCGACGAAGTGATGGTGCCGGTATTCTCCCCCGCGCCGTTCGTGCCGGACCGTGCAGAGGGCTCGCGCGTGTGGGACACGGCCGGCCGCGAATACGTGGATTTCGCCTGCGGCATCGCCGTCACGTCGCTCGGCCACGGCCACCCGGAACTGCTGAAGGTCCTGGACGAACAAGGCCGCAAGCTCTGGCACATCGGCAACGGCTACACGAACGAGCCGGTGCTGCGCCTCGCGAAGCGCCTCGAAGCGCTGACCTTCGCCGACCGCGCATTCTTCGCGAACTCGGGCGCGGAAGCGAACGAAGCCGCGCTGAAACTCGCGCGCCGCGTCGCATTCGACCGCCACGGCGCCGACAAGTACGAAATCGTGTCGTTCGTCCAGTCGTTCCACGGCCGCACGTTCTTCACGGTCAGCGTCGGCGGCCAGCCGAAATACTCGGAAGGCTTCGGCCCGGTGCCGGAAGGCATCAAGCACCTGCCGTTCAACGACATCGAAGCGGCCAAGGCCGCGATCGGCCCGCAAACCTGCGCGGTGATCGTCGAGCCGGTGCAGGGCGAAGGCGGCGTGATCCCGGCCGATCCGGCCTTCCTGAAGGCACTGCGCGAAGCGTGCGACGCCAACGACGCAGTGCTGATCTTCGACGAAGTGCAGACGGGCGTTGGCCGCACGGGCCAGTTCTACGCATACATGGACACGGGCGTCACGCCGGACATCCTCACGACCGCGAAGGCACTCGGCAACGGTTTCCCGATCGGCGCGATGCTGACGACGAACGAACTGGCCGCCCACTTCAAGGTCGGCGTGCACGGCACGACGTACGGCGGCAACCCGCTCGCGTCGGCGATCGCGGACAAGGTCGTCGAGCTGATCGGCGACCCGGCGCTGCTCGAAGGCGTGCGCGAACGCAGCGTGCGCCTGAAGGGCGCGCTGGAACGCATCAACGCACGCTTCGGCATCTTCAAGGACATCCGCGGCAAGGGCCTCCTGGTCGGCGCGGAACTCACCGCCGCATTCGACGGCCGCGCGAAGGACTTCGTCACCGCCGCCGCCGAGAACGGCCTGATCATGCTGATCGCGGGCCCGAACGTGCTGCGCTTCGTGCCGTCGCTCGTGATCCCGTTCGACCTGCTCGACGAAGGCGTGAAGCGCTTCGAGAAGGCAGTCGAGCAGGTGCTCGCGGCCCAGGAAGCCACCGCGCGCTGAGCGGCGCGCCCATCGCAGACAGGAACGACGATGCTATTTGTTCGCCCCGGCAAACTCACGGATCTCGATGCGCTCGCGCACATGGCGCGCACCGCGCAGCCGGTCCTGCACTCGCTGCCGCACGATCGCGCGGCGCTCGAAGCGCGCGTGGCGCTCTCCGAGGATTCGTTTCGCGCGGACGTCGACTTCGCCGGCGAGGAGTTCTATCTCTTCGTGCTCGAGGATTCGTCGACGGGCAAGCTGCTCGGCACGGCGAGCATCGTGGCCGCGGCCGGCTACTCGGAACCGTTCTACGCATTCCGCAACGATGCACTGATCCACGCGTCGCGCGAGCTGCACGTGAACCGCAAGATCCACGCGCTCACGATGTCGCACGAGCTGACCGGCAAGAGCCGGCTGGCGGGCTTCTACGTCGATCCGTCGCTGCGCGGCGACGCGGCCGCGCACCTGATCTCGCGTGCGCGGATGATGTACATCGCCGCGAACCGCCGCCGCTTCACGCCGGAAGTGTTCACGCTGCTGCTCGGCGTGAGCGACAGCACGGGCGCATCGCCGTTCTGGGAAGCGGTGGGCCGCAAGTTCTTCGGCCGCAACTTCACCGACGTCGACATCGCGTCGGGCGGCCGCAGCCGCACGTTCATCGCGGAAGTGATGCCGGCGTATCCGCTCTACGTGCCGCTGCTGCCGGAAGCCGCGCAGCGCGTGCTCGGCGAGCCGAACGAAACGGCGCTGCTCGCGTACGACATCCATCTCGAGGAAGGCTTCGAGCCGGACCGCTTCGTCGACATCTTCGACGCGGGCCCCGTGCTGACCGCGCAGGTCGACCGCACCGCATGCGTGAAGCACGGCGCGGAGCGCACGGTGCGCGAAGCCGCGCATCAGCAGGGCGACGTCGCGTACATAGTGTCGACCGGCAGCGGCGAATCGTTCCGCTGCGTGCTGGCCGACCTGCCGGGCGATACGGCCGACGCGCCGCTCGCCGGCGACGTGCGCGCGGCGCTCGATGTGAAGGATGGTGATGTCGTGCGCTGCGTGCCGCTGCACCGCCGCGACGATGAAGACATGAAGGGAGACGCAGCATGATCGTCGTTCGGGTCGTACAAACGGGCGACGTCGACGCGCTCGTGTCGCTCGCTAAGGAAACCGGGCCGGGCCTGACCACGTTCAAGCCCGATCGCGACGCGCTCGCCGCGCGCATCGAACGCACGCGCCGCACGCTCGACGGCGAGGCCGCGCCGGGCGAGGCCGGCTACTTCTTCGTGATGGAAGAATCGAAGACGGGCGACATCGCGGGCGTGTGCGGGATCGAGACGCAGGTCGGCCTCGAACAGCCGTTCTACAACTATCGCGTGAGCACGGTCGTGCACGCGAGCCAGGAGCTCGGTGTGTGGACGCGGATGTCCGCGCTCAACATCTCGCACGACCTGACGGGCTACGCGGAAGTGTGCTCGCTGTTCCTGAGCCCGCGTTACCGCACGGGCGGCGTCGGCGGCCTGCTGTCGCGCTCGCGCTTCATGTTCATCGCGCAGTTCCGCGAACGCTTCCCGGAACGCATCTGCGCGGAACTGCGCGGCCACTTCGACGAGGACGGAACGTCGCCGTTCTGGCGCGCGGTCGGTTCGCACTTCTACCAGATCGATTTCAACGCGGCCGACTACCTCAGCTCGCACGGCCGCAAGTCGTTCCTCGCGGAACTGATGCCGCGCTATCCGGTGTACGTCGACCTGCTGCCGCAGGACGCGCAGGACGCGGTCGGCCTCACGCACCGCGACACGCTGCCGGCCCGCAAGATGCTCGAGGCCGAAGGGCTGCGCTACCAGAACCACGTCGACATCTTCGACGCGGGCCCGGTGCTCGAATGCCACATCAACGACCTGCGCACGGTGCGCGAGAGCGTCGTCGTGCCGGTCGCGATCGGCGTGCCCGACGTGCGGGAAGATATGCCGAAGTCGCTCGTATCGAACACGTCGCTCGGCGATTTCCGCGTCGGCGTCGCGCCGGGCGTGGTCGTGAACGGGTCATTCGTGCTGTCGGCCGACGATGCCGCCGCGCTCGACGTGAAGGCCGGCGATCCGGTCCGCGTGCTGCCGCTCAAAGTCAAACAGGGATAAACGAATCATGACGGAACTCTTCATCGACGGCGCCTGGGTCGCAGGCTCGGGCCCCGTCTTCGCTTCGCGCAACCCGGGCACGGACGCGATCGCATGGCAGGGCGAAAGCGCGTCGGCGGCCGACGTCGACCGCGCGGTCGCGAGCGCGCGCCGCGCGTTCGCCGGCTGGTCGGCGCTCGACTTCGAAGCGCGCTGCGAAATCGTCAAGCGCTTCGCCGCGCTGCTCACCGAACGCAAGGAAGCGATCGCGACCGCGATCGGTCGCGAGACCGGCAAGCCGCTGTGGGAAGCCCGCACCGAAGTCGCGGCGATGGCCGCGAAGGTCGGCATCTCGATCCAGGCCTACCAGGAACGCACCGGCGAGAAGCGCCAGGACATGGCCGACGGCGTCGCGGTGCTGCGCCATCGCCCGCACGGCGTCGTCGCGGTGTTCGGTCCGTACAACTTTCCCGGCCATTTGCCGAACGGTCATATCGTGCCGGCGCTGATCGCGGGCAACGCGGTCGTGTTCAAGCCGTCGGAGCTCGCCCCGGGCGTCGCGCGCGCGACGGTCGAGGTGTGGCAGGAAGCCGGTCTGCCGGCCGGCGTGCTGAACCTCGTGCAGGGCGAGAAGGACACGGGCATCGCGCTCGCGAATCACCGGCAGATCGACGGGCTGTTCTTCACCGGCAGCTCTGATACCGGCACGCTGCTGCACAAGCAGTTCGGCGGCCGTCCGGAAATCGTGCTCGCGCTCGAGATGGGCGGCAACAACCCGCTCGTGATCGGCGAAGTCGAGGACGTCGACGCGGCCGTGCATCACACGATCCAGTCGGCGTTCCTGTCTGCCGGCCAGCGCTGCACGTGCGCACGCCGCATCTTCGTGCCGCACGGCGCGTTCGGCGACCGCTTCCTCGCACGCTTCGCCGACGTCACGTCGAAGATCACGGCCGACGTGTTCGACGCCGATCCGCAGCCGTTCATGGGCGCGGTGATCTCGGCACGCGCGGCCGCCAAGCTCGTCGACGCGCAGTCGCGCCTGATCGAGCAGGGTGCGCAGCCGATCATCGCGATGACGCAGCGCGATCCGCGCTTGGGCTTCGTGAACGCGTCGATCATCGACGTGACCGGCGTGGCGAACCTGCCCGACGAAGAGCACTTCGGCCCGCTCGCGCAGATCGTCCGCTACGCGACGTTCGACGAAGCGATCGAGCGCGCGAACGACACGGCGTTCGGCCTGTCGGCCGGCCTGCTCGCCGACGACGCCAACGCATGGGACCACTTCCGCCGCACGATTCGTGCGGGGATCGTCAACTGGAACCGCCCGACCAACGGCGCATCGTCGGCCGCGCCGTTCGGCGGCACGGGCCGCTCGGGCAACCATCGGCCGAGCGCGTACTACGCGGCCGACTATTGCGCGTATCCGATGGCGTCGGTGGAAAGCACCCAACTGACCTTGCCCGCGAGCCTGTCGCCGGGCCTGCATTTCTGATCGAGGGAACGACGATGAACGCACAAGAAGCCAATTTCGACGGACTCGTCGGCCCGACCCACAACTACGCCGGGCTGTCGTTCGGCAACGTGGCGTCGCTCAACAACGAGAAGTCGGCCGCGAATCCGAAGGCCGCCGCGAAGCAGGGGCTGCGCAAGATGAAGCAGCTCGCGGACCTCGGCTTCGCGCAAGGCGTGCTGCCGCCGCAGGAGCGTCCGTCGCTGCGCCTGCTGCGCGAGCTCGGCTTCTCCGGCAAGGATGCGGACGTGATCGCGAAGGCCGCGAAGCAGGCACCGGAGCTGCTCGCCGCGGCGAGCTCGGCGTCGGCGATGTGGACCGCGAATGCGGCGACCGTCAGCCCGTCGGCCGACACGAGCGACGGCCGCGTGCACTTCACGCCGGCCAACCTGTGCAGCAAGCTGCATCGCGCGATCGAGCACGAAGCGACGCGCCGCACGCTGTCGACGCTGTTCGCCGATCCCGCGCACTTCGCGGTGCACGAGGCGCTGACGGGCACGCCGGCACTCGGCGACGAGGGCGCGGCCAACCACACGCGCTTTTGCGCCGAATACGGCCTGCCGGGCGTCGAGTTCTTCGTGTACGGCCGCGCGGAATACCGCCGCGGCGTGGAGCCGAAGCGCTTCCCGGCGCGCCAGACCTTCGAGGCGAGCCGCGCGGTTGCGCATCGCCACGGTCTCGCCGAAACGGCGACGGTCTATGCGCAGCAGGATCCGGACGTGATCGATGCAGGCGTGTTCCACAACGACGTGATCTCGGTCGGCAACCGCGACACGCTGTTCACGCACGAGCGCGCGTTCGTCAACAAGCAGGCGATCTACGACACGCTGACGGCCGCGCTCGACGCGCGCGGCGCGCGGCTGAACGTGATCGAGGTGCCCGATGCGGCCGTGAGCGTGAACGATGCGGTCACGTCGTACCTGTTCAACAGCCAGCTGCTGTCGCGCGCGGACGGCTCGCAGGTGCTCGTCGTGCCGCAGGAATGCCGCGAGAACGCGAACGTTGCCGCCTATCTCGACCAGCTCGCGGCCGGCAACGGCCCGATCCGCGACGTGCTCGTGTTCGACCTGCGCGAAAGCATGAAGAACGGCGGCGGCCCGGCTTGCCTGCGCCTGCGCGTCGTGCTGAACGACGCCGAGCGTGCGGCCGTCACGTCGAACGTGTGGATCAACGACACGCTGTTCGCGTCGCTCGACGCGTGGATCGAAAAGCACTACCGCGACCGTCTCGCACCGGAAGACCTCGCCGATCCGACGCTGCTCGACGAATCGCGCACGGCGCTCGACGAGCTCACGCAGATCCTGCGCGTCGGGTCGCTGTATGACTTCCAGCGCTGAGTCCCGCGTGCCGGCCGCCGTGCTGCTCGACGACTTCCTCGCGTTCACGCTCGCGGGCGACGCGCCGGCCGTGAAGGTCGGCGCGTGCGCGAACGGCGCGGTGCGCTGGCATTGGCTCGGCGACGGGCTGCTCGCGCTCGAGCCGGCAGCGAATGAAGCGGGCGCTGCGGCGCGTGCGAGCGTGCTGGTGTCGGCCGGCGTGCATGGCGACGAGACCGCGCCGATCGAGCTGCTGTCGATGCTCGTGCGCGATCTCGCGGCGGGCACGTTGCCGCTCGCGTGCCGCCTGCTCGTCGTGCTCGGCAACGTGCCGGCGATGCGCGCGGGCGCACGCTATCTCGACGACGACCTGAACCGCCTGTTCAGCGGCCGTCACGCACAAGTGCCCGCGAGCCGCGAAGCGCCGCGCGCGGTGCAGCTCGAAGCGGCGGCCGCCGCGTTCTTCGCGGACGCGCCGGCCGGCAGCGCGCGCTGGCACGTCGACATGCACACGGCGATCCGCGCATCGGTGTTCGAACAGTTCGCGCTGCTGCCCCACACGGGCACGCCGCCGGCCCGCAAGATGGTCGAATGGCTCGGCGATGCGCGCATCGCGGCCGTGCTGCTGCATACCGCGAAGGGCAACACGTATTCGCATTACACGGCCGAGCACTGCGGCGCGCTCGCGTGCACGCTCGAACTCGGCAAGGTGCGGCCGTTCGGCCAGAACGACCTGTCGCGCTTCGCGCCGGCGGACCGTGCGGTGCGCAAGCTCGTGTCCGGTGCGCCGCGCGACGTCGACGCCGCGTTGCCGCGCGTGTTCACCGTGATCGACCAGATCACGAAGCAGAGCGATGCGCTCGAGCTGTTCGTCGCGGCCGACGTCGCGAATTTCACCGCGTTCGCGCGCGGCACGGTACTCGCGCAGGACGGCGACTACCGCTACACGGTGCAGCACGACGAGGAGCGCATCGTGTTTCCGAATCCGGCCGTGAAGCCGGGCCTGCGCGCGGGGCTGCTGGTGGTCGATACGACGCGCGAGACGCTGGCCGCACTCGTCTGATCCAAGGCCGGTGGCGCGTGGCTGCGGGGGCCGCGGCACGCGCATCGTCCGGCCGCATTTCCTTTTTTGCGATCGACGCCCGCATGCCGCGCGGATGGCCCGTGCGTCGCGCTTGCGTATTTGCGACATCGTCTTGCAAGTTCGACGGCGCATCCTGCCGTCATCGTGCACGCAGCGCAGCATCGCGGGCCGGCGGCCGCTTTGCCGTGCCGGGCCCCGCGGATTGGTACAATCGCGGCCTTGCGGCTGTTGCGCCGCATCAAGGCGCGGCATCGGCATTGGCGTCGTCATCCGACCCTGCGATGATGCATGCGCCCGTAGTTCCGGAACATTCGAGTATCGAGGAGAACACCTGATGAAGTTGGATTGGCGTAAAGTGGCCGCGCACGCGGTAGTGGCGGCATCGGCCGTGGCGGCAGGCAGCGCGATGGCAGCGGATCTGAAGGAGATCCGGTTCGGCGTCGAGGCCTCGTACGCGCCGTTCGAATACAAGACGCCCGACGGCAAGCTGACCGGCTTCGACATCGACATCGGCAACGCGGTGTGCGCGAAGCTGAAGACGAAGTGCGTGTGGGTCGAGAACGACTTCGACGGCCTGATCCCCGCGCTGCAGGCGCGCAAGTTCGACGCGATCAACTCGGACATGACGATCACCGACCAGCGCAAGCACGCGATCGCGTTCACCGATCCGATCTACACGATCCCGAACCAGCTGATCGCGAAGCAGGGCAGCGGCCTGCAGCCGACCCCGCAAGCACTGAAGGGCAAGCGCGTCGGCGTGCTGCAGGGCACGATCCAGGAAGCGTACGCGAAGAAGAAGTGGGCGCCGGCCGGCGTCGAAGTCGTGCCGTACCAGACGCAGGACCTCGCCTACGCCGACCTGAAGTCGGGCCGTCTCGACGCGGCGTTCCAGGATTCGGAGGCGGGCTCGAAGGGCTTCCTGTCGAAGCCGCAAGGCCAGGGCTTCGGCTTCGCCGGCGGCACGGTCAGCGATGCCGAGATCCTCGGTTCGGGCGTCGGCTTCGGTCTGCGCAAGAACGACGCGGCGCTGAAGACCGCGCTCGATCAGGCGCTGAAGGAACTGAAGGCCGACGGCACGATCGACAACCTCGCGAAGAAGTACTTCAGCGTGCCGGTCACGCTCAAGTAAGCATTTCGATCCGTCGTACCTGCAGCCGGCCGCTTTTGCGGCCGGTTTGCTTTTGGGGCGCCGCCCGCATCACGCCGATTACGCGGGAAAGAACCGCCCCAGTTCGCGCGCGAGTTCGTTGAGCACGCTCATCTCCTGCTGCGTGATCTTGCGCGCCGGCTGCGCGCCGGCCCAGTCGCCGTACAGCAGGCCGACCGTTTTCGCGCCGACGCGCACCGGCAGAAGCACGAACGCGCGCGTGTCCGGAAGCGCGTCGAGATACCACGCGGGCAGGCGCTTCACCATCTTCGGGTCCTGCGCCTGCTCGATGAAGATGCCGACCGAGTTCGTGATCGCGAGATGGAATACGTCCGGCTCGAAGCGCTCGTCGAAGCACAGCCGGTCGAGCGCCGCATCGACGCCCGGGCCGAAGCCGAGACGCGCGGCGAACGCGCCGTCTTCCCGGCGCACGAACATCACGGTGCGCGTGAACGCGAGGCCCGCGAGCAGGCTTTCCGACGCGAGCGCGAGCACCGGCGTCAGCACGTGCTCGGACGGCAGCGCGCGCAGGTCCGCGAGACCGGCCTCGAGGCATGCCTCGGGATCGGGCTGCGCCCGCGCGATCGCGTCGGCGTTCGCGCGCAACTCGACGATCTCGCGCATCACGGTGTCGCTCGCTTCCTCGGATGCGAGCCGGTCGGCGATCGCCACCAGCGCGTCGGCGTCGATGTCCAGCTCCTGGCTGTAGTGCTGCGCGAGCACCGCGATGTGCGCGTCGCGCTGCGGCCCCGCGGGCATCGCGAGCGCACCGGCGACATCGGTCGAGCAGCGGCTCACCGCGCGCAGCCAGCGTACGCGGCCGGGGCTGTCGTCGGCGCACGCGTCGCGGGAGCGCTGGCGATCGGCGTCGTCATCGTCCTCGTCGAGGCTCGCGGCATGCGCGGTACTGCCGTCGCCGTCGGCCATCCCGGCGCGGATCACGTCGGGCAGCCGCCAGTTCGCGGCGGCCTCGATACCGATCTCGTCGAAGCCGACGCCGAGCACGTCGATGCACGCGGCCGCATCGTCGCCGTCCAGCTCGGCGGCGCGACGGCGGATCCGGTCCCATTCGCTGTCGAGGTAGCAGACCACCAGCAGCTTGCCGACCTGGCGCATCAGCGTGCAGACGACGGCTTCCTCGCCGCCGCGCAGCTCCGCATGCTCGGTGAGCTTGCGCGCGACGCAGCCGGACAGCAGCGCGCGGTTCAGCTCGAGCTTCGCGTCGATGCGGCGCGGCGTGCTGTGGTGGAAGTGGTCCACGAGCTTCAGCCCGACGACCAGATGGCCGACCGTGTCCATGCCGAGCACCATCAGCGCCCGCGTGACGGTCGTGATGTTGCCGCCGAACGCCATGTACATCGCGGAATTGGCGAGCCGCAGGACTTTCTGCGTGAGCGCGAAATCCGACAGCACGACGCGCACGAGCGCGGTGAAGTCGAGGTCGTCGTTCTTCATCGCGGCCATCGTCGCGCGCAGCGACTCCGACAGCAGCGGGAAGTCGCCCCGTTCGTTCATCCGGGCCCACAGCTTGTCGAGCAGCGCCGTGCGGGGCAGGTGTGCGGTGATTGACATACGGATCTATCCGGTTCGCCGCGCGCGTCAGGCGGCGTGCAGGCGCAGCTGCTGCGCCTCGAAGCGCCGTGCGAGTTCCTCGGACGGCAGCGCCTGGCACACGAGCCAGCCCTGGATGTGGTTGCAGCCCATCTCGGTCAGCAGTTCGCGCTGTGCCTCGGTCTCGACGCCTTCCGCGACGAGTTCGAGATCGAGCGTCTGCGCGAGGCCGACCACCGCCGACACGATCGCGCGGTCGTTGCGCGACGTCAGCAGGTTCTCGACGAAGCTGCGGTCGATCTTCAGCTTCGCGAGCGGGAAGCGCTGCAGGTAGGCGAGGCTCGAATAGCCGGTGCCGAAATCGTCGATCGCGAAGCGGATGCCGAGCTCGGTCAGCTCCTCGAGCAGCCCCTTTGCCTGCACGGGGTCGTGCATCAGCAGGCTTTCGGTGATTTCCAGCACGATGCGGCGCGGATCGATGCCCGTCAGCGCGATCGCCTCGCGCACGCTCTGCGTGAAGCGCGGGTCGCGGAACTGCTGCGGCGACACGTTGACCGCCACGTACTGCAGCGCGAGCCCCTGGCGATCCCAGGCGACGAGCTGCATGCACGCGGCCTTGAGCACCCAGTTGCCGAGATAGTTGATCAGGCCGATCGATTCGGCGAGCGGAATGAAGGTCGCCGGCGGCACGAGGCCGTGCACCGGATGACGCCAGCGGATCAGCGCCTCGACGCCGTCCACCGCCCCCGACTGGCTGCGCGTGATCGGCTGGAAGTGGAGCGAGAACTCGCCGTTGCGCACGCCGTCGTACAGGTCGGCTTCGAGCTTGAGCCGCTCGGCGTCGGCCGGATCGTCGACCGGCGCGTGAAACGCGAGCGCGTTGCCGCCCGAGGCCTTCGCCTGCGCGAGGGCGTGGTCGGCGCGGCGCAGCAGCGGGCTGTGGTGCTGCGCGCGATGGGGCGCAGCCCGTTCGTCCGGGTACACGGCGATGCCGATGCTCGCGGACAGGTGGACGGTCTGCCCCTGGTACGCGTAAGGTTCGCGCACCGCGGCCTGCAGGCGGCGCGCGAGCGCGTCCGCGGCATTGCTCGCGTGTGCGCGGTCCGGTGCGGTGAGCACGACCGCGAACTTGTCGCTCGCGACACGCGCGAGCTGCTCGCCGGGCGCGACGAGCGCCTGCAGCCGCTGCGCGGTGTCGCGCAACAGCGTGTCGCCGGCGTCGTAGCCGAGCGCACGGTTGATGCGCTGGTAGTCGTCGAGGTCGAGCAGCAGCAGGGCGGCACAGGTGCCGCTTTCGTCGGCGGCCTGCTGGGCGCGCATCAGCGCCGGCACGAGTGCGGACAGGTTGCCGAGCCCCGTCATCGGGTCGTGGTGCATCTCGTACGTCAGGCGGGCCTCGAGCGCACGCCAGGCCGACACGTCGAACGCCGCGATCGCGAAGCCGTCGACGCCGTGGTGGCGGCTCTTGAACGCGCGGACCTCGACGTCGAGCGGATAGGTGAGCGACTTGACGATGCACATCGTCGCCTTCTCGACCTGGCCGGAGCGCGCGGCGCGTGCAAGCAGGCCTTCGAGCGTCGCGGTATCCTGTTCCGCGATCAGGTCGCGCAGCGTCAGCGTGTGCAGGTAGTCGCGGTGATAGCCGATGAAGCGCAGGCTCGCATCGGACACGTACAGGAAACGCAGCTCGCGGTCGACATGGGCGAGGAAGTCCACCGTGCCGACCGTCTGTTCCAGCCAGTTGCGCACGGTGTCGTCGCGGCGCGGCGCGCCGGCGCGCGCAGGCATCAGCGCGCCGCCCGACCAGGCGAAGCGGCGCAGCGTATGCAAGGCATTGCGCCAGGAGCCCTTGCGTGGCGTCTGTTTCCTGTTGGCTTCCATGTGTCTCGCTGACGTGAAGGGCTGGAACTGGTTGTCCGGAAGAAATAACGGCAGGCTGCGCAAAATCTTTAACCGGCCGGCCGCGGCTGGCACGGCCGCTGGACCGGGTCGCGCACATCGGCGTTCGACAGGCGAACGCCGATACGGCCTACATCGAGGCTGACTTTATAAGAAATGAGGACGCAGATGAAGCGAAAACTATGGGTGGGCGCCGCGGCGGCGCTGCTGGTGGCCGGCCATGCGCGGGTCGCGCAGGCGGAACTGAAGCCGGGCGCCGCGGCGCCCCCTTTCACGACGCAGGCGTCGCTGGGCGGCAAGACTTACACGTACTCGCTGGCCGATGCGCTGAAGCACGGGCCGGTCGTGCTGTACTTCTACCCGGCCGCGTTCACGAAGGGCTGCACCATCGAGGCGCATGCGTTCGCGGATGCGGTCGATCGTTACAAGGCTTACGGCGCGACGGTGATCGGCGTATCCGCGGACAACATCGACACGCTGACGAAGTTCTCGGTGAGCGAGTGCCGCAGCAAGTTCCCGGTCGCGGCCGATCCGGACGCGAAGATCATCCGCGAATACGACGCGAAGCTGCCCGCGCTCGATCGCGCGAACCGCGTGTCCTACGTGATTTCGCCGGAAGGGAAGGTGTTGTACCAATATACGAGCCTGTCGCCCGACAAGCATGTCGAGAACACGCTCGGCGCGGTGAAGGCGTGGGCCGACGCGCATCCGAAGCCGTAAGCAGCCATCCGCAGGCGGTCAGCCCGCCGTAAAGCGGCCCGCTTCGCGGGCCGCAGGCGCGATGACACGCGGCCGCCCCGTGGCGGCGCGGGCAGGCCGGGCAAGCGTCAGGCGCGCAATGCCTGTTCGATCGGCACGCTGCCGCCGACGAAGCCGATGACCTTGCGCGAAATGCCCAGCTTGATCGCCTCGATCGCGGCCCACGCGACATCCTGGCGCGACACCGGCGGCGCTGCGTCGAGCGGCTCCTCGGTCAGCGCGATCTTGCCGACGCCCGGGCCGTCCGCGAGCGGGCCGGGGCGCAGGATCACGTAATCGATGCCCGACGCGATCACGCGGTCGTCGCCTTCGCGCTTCATCTGCGAGTAGTGGCGCAGCGCGTCGCCGCTGCGCTCCGGCCAGTACGCGGTCAGCGAACTGATCACGACCAGCTTCTGCACGTTGTAGGCGAGCGCATGCTCGGCCGCGCGCGCGACCGCGTCGCGGTCGATCTGCTCCTCTTCGGCGGCGCCTTCCGATTCCGCCGAGCCGGCCGCGTAGATCACGTGCGTGATGCCCTGGAACGCGTGCGAGAAATCGCCCGTCAGATCGGCCTCGACGACCTTCGCGCCCGGCAGCGCATAGCCGTGCCGGCGCACCAGCGCAGTCACCTCGAATTCCGGCTGCTCCAGCAGCAGATCCGCGCAGGCCCGGCCGGTGCGGCCGGTCGCGCCAATCAGCAATACCTTCGTCGTCATGAAACCGCTCCTTGCTCGATGCGTCGTCCTTCCAGATAGGGACGGACGACCGATACTCAAGTGTATGTCGATCGGGGCGGCGGCGCTCGGGTAATTGGGGCTGTACCGCACCGAAACGGCCGGCGCGGCGCCCCGTCTCCGCGCGCTCGCGCGCACGGATCGCGGAATCGCCCCGCCGACCGGCTATCATGTGCGCGATGCATTTTTCGCCGCCAGGCAATACAACGCGGCGACCAACCGGTTGGAGTACACATGGCATTACCCCTGGACAACGTCAGCATGGCCGTATTCTGCGACTTCGAGAACGTCGCGCTCGGCGTGCGCGACGCGAAGTACGAGAAATTCGACATCAAGCCCGTCCTGGAGCGGCTGCTGCTGAAGGGCAGCATCGTCGTGAAGAAGGCGTATTGCGACTGGGAGCGCTACAAGGGCTTCAAGGCCTCGATGCACGAGGCGAGCTTCGAGCTGATCGAGATTCCGCACGTGCGCCAGTCGGGCAAGAATTCGGCCGACATCCGGCTCGTCGTGGACGCGCTCGATCTCTGCTACACGAAGTCGCACGTCGATACGTTCGTGATCATCAGCGGCGACTCGGATTTCTCGCCGCTCGTGTCGAAGCTGCGCGAGAACGCGAAGAAGGTGATCGGGGTCGGCGTGAAGAAGTCGACGTCGGACCTGCTGGTCGCGAACTGCGACGAATTCATTTTCTACGACGACCTGGTGCGCGAGCAGCAGCGCGCGCTGGCGAAGCGCGAACAGCAGCGCACCGGCAACGGCGGCGCGAAGCGCGCCGACGAGCCGTCGCGCAAGCCGGAACTGGAAGTGCGCCGCAGCGAGGCGATCGCGCTCGCGGTCGAGACGTTCGATGCGCTGGCGTCGGAGCGCGACGACGTCGGCAAGATCTGGGCGTCGGTGCTCAAGAGCGCGATCAAGCGCCGCAAGCCGGACTTCAACGAGTCGTATTACGGTTTCCGCGCATTCGGCAACCTGCTCGACGAAGCGCAGGCGCGCGGCCTGCTCGAGGTGGGACGCGACGACAAGTCGGGCGCGTTCGTGTCGCGGCCGCGCCAGTCCGCGGCGGCGGCCGAGCCGGTGGCGGCGGCGCGCGATACGGGCGGCGCCCAGCACGGTCACGGCGGGCGCCACGGGGAAGCCGCAACGGCCGAGCGCGAGCCGCGGCGCCGCGGGCAGCGGGCGGAAGCGGCTGTCGGCGAAAGCGTGCGGGCCGATGTCGACGAGGCGGACGTCGTCGACTTCGTGAACGAAGCGGCGCTCGTGCCGGCCGCGACGGCCGACGCGAATGAGGCGGCCGACACGCACGGTGACGCGAAGGATGGCCGCAAGCGCGCGCGCAAGACCGCGGCGAAGAAGGCAGGGGCGAAGAAGGCCGGCGTGAAGCAGGCGGGCGATGCGAAGGGGGCCGGCCGTCACACGGCGGCGAATCCGGACGAGGCCGCGCACGGCGGTGCGAAGCACGGTGGCGACAAGCATGCGGAAGGCAAGCATGCAGAAGCGACACATCGCGACGCGGAGCACGGCGAGGACCGGCACGTCGCGGCGCAGCACGCGGCGCCGACGGCCGGCGAGTACGGTGCCTCGGCGGCTGCCGCGCAGCCGTCGCACGAAGCCGCACCGACCGCCGAATCGACCGTTGAAGCGGCCGCCGACGCAGCAGCCGGCGCCAAGCCGAAGAAGCCGGCCCGCAAGACGGCGACCCGCGCGCGCCGTCCGCGCAAGACGGCTGCCGCCGCCGAGTAACGGAGTCAGCGGGCGTCAGAGGGCGTCCGGGCGGGACGGCGTCCGACCGAGGGCGCTGCCCGCGCCGCCGCGTCGGCCGGTGCAACACCGGCCGACGCGCTTCGTTATCCGTTCAGCACGTACGGCCGCGTCATCACCTCGAGGAAGTGACCGTCCGGATCGTCGAAATACACACCACGCCCGCCGTCATGGCGGTAGATCTCACCGGGCTGCCGCTTCGCCGGATCGGCCCAGTGCGGCAGGCCACGCGCGCGAATGCGCGCGAACACGCGGTCGAAGCCGGTCTCGTCGGTCAGGAACGCGTAGTGCTGGGCCGTGATCTCTCCCTCTTTTTCATAAAAATCGAGCGACACGCCGTTGTCGAGCCGGACGACCAGCATCGCGCCGAACGGCGTCGGCGCCGGCAGTTCCAGAAGTTCGGTGAGGAAGCGGCTCGATGCGTGCTTGTCGCGGCACCAGACGATCGTATGGTTCAGCTGGACGTTCATGGCGGGTCCCCGGGACGGGGCGCGAGGGTGGGCATGGACACACGATAGTCGATCACCGCCGGCGTGCAAGCCGGATGGGCGGCGAGCGCGGCGGCCACGACGGCGGCTGGTGCGGCGGCCATCAGCGAATCGTCGTCTGCAACGATCTGGACGATCGGCTACTTTTTCGGGAGCAAAGGTCATTGGCGTGGCTTTTTGCGCCGCCAAGAATCCCTGTCAACCATCGCCGCCATCCGCCGGATGACGAACCGGCGATGCGCAACAGGGAGACAGACGATGCGCTTCACGCTGAACGGCCAGCCGTTCGATTTCGACGGCGATCCCGATACGCCGCTGCTGTGGGTCATACGCGACACGGCCCGGCTCACCGGCACCAAATACGGCTGCGGCATCGGCGCGTGCGGTGCCTGCACCGTGCATCTCGACGGCGAGGCCGCACGCTCGTGCGTGCTGCCGGCCGCGAGCGTCGCGGGTCGCGCGGTCACGACGATCGAGGGGCTGTCGCACGATCGCTCACACCCGGTGCAGCGCGCGTGGATCGAGAAGGACGTGCCGCAGTGTGGCTACTGCCAGTCGGGGATGGTGATGGCCACCGCCGCGCTGCTCGCGCGGCATCGCAAGCCGACCGACGCGCAGATCGACCAGGCCGTCACGAACCTGTGCCGCTGCGCGACCTATCAACGCATTCGCGAGGCCATCCATGTCGCGGCCGGCTGACGCGCTGCGGGTGCGGCACACGCCGAATGCATCGCGGCGCGTATTCCTGAAGGGCGGCGTCGCGCTGGCGGGCAGCCTGCTGCTGCCGCTCGCGATCGGCGACGTCGTGCAGGCGGCCGGCGACGGCGCACGCTTTCGCGAGATCAACGACTGGGTGCGCGTCGACGCTGACGGCACGACGATCATCGGCCTGTCGCAAGCCGAAGTCGGGCAGGGCGTCTACACGGGGCTGCCGCAGGTGCTCGCCGACGAGATGGATGCTGACTGGCGCAGCGTGACGATCGAATTCGTCACGGGGCGCGACGCGTACCGGATCGACGCCGCGAACGAGGCGCCGCAGCAGTTCGTCGGCGCATCGATGTCGGCGACGATGTTCTACACGCGGCTGCGCATCGCGGGCGCGCAGGCGCGCTCGGCGTTCCTGCGGGCCGGTGCCGCGCGGCTCGGCGTGCGCGACACGCAGTGCGTGACGCGCGACGGCCGTGTCATCCATGCGCCGAGCGGCCGGTCGCTGTCATATGGCGAACTCGTCGATGCCGCCGCGAAGCTGCCGCACGACCCGCAGCCGCGCCTGAAGCCGGAATCCGCGCACACGCTGATCGGTCGTCCGCTGCACAAGCTCGACGTGCCCGCGAAAGTCGACGGCAGCGCGATCTACGGCATCGACGTGCAGGTGCCCGATATGCTGGTCGGCGCGCTGGCGATGGCGCCGACGCTGAACGGCCGGCCGACGGCCGTGAACAATCGCGATGCGTTGCGTGCGATGCCCGGCGTCGCGGACGTCGTGCTCGCGAAGGACGCGGTGATCGTTGTCGCGCATACCTACTGGCAGGCGAAGAAGGCGTGCGATGCGGCGGACATCGTGTGGGATGCGGGCCCGACGCCGGCGTTCGACAGCGCGACGATTCTCGCGCAGTGCAAGGGCGCGCTGCAGGCGGAGCACGCGGCGGTCGCGACGACGATCGGCGAGCCCGCTCGCCGGCTCGCCGAGGCCGGCACGCTCGTCGAAGCCGACTACCACACGCCGTACATCGTTCACGCGACGATGGAGCCCGTCAACGCGACCGTGCACGTGCGGGCGGACGAGATCGTGGTGTGGGGGCCGATCCAGGGGCAGGACAAGGTGCGCTGGGCGCTGTCGGCGCTGTTCGGCATGCCGGCCGAGCGCATCATCGTCAACACGACGTTTCTCGGCGGCAGCTTCGGCCGCAAGTACGTGCCCGATTTCGTCGTGCATGCGGCCGTCGCGTCGAAAGCGGTGGGGCGGCCGGTGAAGGTGATCCGCTCGCGCGAGGACGATATCCGTCACGGCTTCTATCGGCCGTGCGCGTCTGCGCGGTTGCGCGCCGCGCTCGGTAGCGACGGGCTGCCGGTCGCGCTGCATGCGCGCGTCGCCGGCCACTCGCTGTATGCGGCGATCAAGCGCGACCGCTACGAGAAGGCGGGTGGCTGGGACGAGACGATGCTCGACGGCTTGTACGACCTTTGCTACGACGTGCCGAACCTGCTGGTCGACTCGGTCACGGTGATGCAGCCGATTCCGGTCAGCTTCATGCGCAGCGTCGGCAGCACGTCGACGGTGTTTTTCCTCGAGAGCTTTGTAAACGAACTCGCGCACACGGCGCGGGCCGACCCCGTGCGATACCGGCGCGCGTTGCTCAAGCACGACCCGCTCGCGCTGCGCGTGCTCGACGCGACGGCCGCGCGCGCGAACTGGTTCGGCCGCGCGCCGGCCGGCCTGTCGCGCGGCGTCGCGTATTCGTTGTACACGGGGCGCGGCGGCGCGTTCCGCACGTACGTCGCGACGATCGCCGAGGTGCGCGTGACGGGCGGCAACGTGAAGCTCGAGCGGATCGTGTGCGGGATCGACTGCGGCCGCGCGATCAATCCGCTGCTGATTCGCGAGATGGTCGAAGGCGGCGTCGGCTTCGCGCTGACCAATACGTTCCGAAGCGAGATCACGTTCGCGCACGGCGCGGTCGTGCAGCGCAATTTCGCGGACTACCCGCTGCTCGGTCTGGCCGCGATGCCGAAGATCGACGTCGTGATCGTCGACAGCGATCGCGACCCGCAAGGCTGCGGCGAAGTCGCGTTGCCGCCGGTCGCACCGGCCGTCGCCGACGCGATCTGGCATGCGACCGGCGAGCGGCCGCGCTCGATGCCGTTCGCCACGCCGCTCGTGACCTGAGCTTTCCGGTGTTCCCCCAAGGCCGGCGGCGTGCGATGCGACGCCGGTCAATATCAAGCATAACTACACGACTGGTCTGGAGAATTCCATGAAAACCTTCCGCACGGCCGCGACGGCCGTTTCGTTCGCGGCGGCCGCCGCTGCCGTGTCGCCGGGCGCGCATGCGCAGAGCAGCGTGACGCTGTACGGCATCGTCGATACCGGCGTCCAGTACTACAACAACGCGGCGGGCGGCGGCTCGGTCGCCGGCATGCCGTCGCTGACCGGCGAGGTGCCGTCGCGCTTCGGGTTGCGCGGCGTCGAGGATCTCGGCGGCGGCTATCGCGTGTTCTTCGTGCTCGAGAACGGCTTCGCGCTGAACTCGGGCGCGCTGAACTACGGCGGCCGGCTCTTCGGCCGGCAGGCGAACGTCGGCATCGAATCGCCGTACGGGGCGCTCACCCTCGGGCGGCAGATGAACATGTCGATGCTGGTGCTGCTGAACGCCGACGTGATCGGCCCGTCGATTCATTCGATGGCGAGCTTCGACAGCTATCTGCCGAACGCGCGCAGCGACAACGCGGTCGGCTATCTCGGCCACTTCGGCGGCCTGACGCTCGGCGGCACCTACAGCACCGGGCGCGACGGCGCGGGCCCGGCCGGCCCGTCGGCCACGAACTGCGCGGGCAACGTGGCGGGCGATCCGGTCGCCTGCCGCCAGTACACGATGATGGTCGCGTACGACGCGCCGCAGTTCGGCGCGGCCGCTTCGTACGACGTGATGCACGGCGGCGCGGGTGCGTCGGCGCCGCTGTCGAGCCCCGGCTATACGGACACGCGCACGATCGTCGACGCGTACGTGAAATTCGGCATCGCGAAACTCGGCGCGGGCTGGATCCGCCGTAACACGGCGGCCGCGACGCACAGCCAGTCGGACATCTTCTTCGCGGGCGGCACGGTCTACGCGACGCCGGCGCTATCGTTCGACGCACAGGCGGTGCGCTACCTGCTGCGCGGCCGCTACGACTCGAACCTGTTCGTCGCGCGCGCCAATTACAGCCTGTCGAAGCGTACGATGCTCTATACGTCGGTCGGCTATATGACGAACAGCGCACTCGGCACGTCGGCGGTGGCGGCCGGCGGCACCGTCGGCGCCGGCCGGAACCAGGTCGGCGTGATGGCGGGCATCCAGCAGCGCTTTTGAGCCGGCGGCACGCACCACGGAGACTCCGACGATGACGACTGATCTTCTCAGCGACGTGCTGGCCGATCTGCGGGCCGATGCGGTCGTCACCGGGCGCTTCACGTTGAGCGCACCGTGGGCGATCCGCAAGCCGGCCGTCGCGGGCGCACCGTTTCGCACCTGCGCGGGCAGCCCGTTCTTCCTCTCGGTCGCCGGTGCCGCGCCCGTGCACGTGGGGCCGGGCGACTTCGTGCTGCTGCCGCACGGCGACGAGCACGTGATGGCGTCGTCGCTCGACGAGCCACCGGTGCCGTTCGATACGTTGATGGCGGACAAGGGCATCCGGCCGCGCTTCGACACGCCGCTCGAATTTGCCGCGGGCGGCGGCGGCGCGACCAGCGACCTCTATACCGGGATCGTCATTTATCGCGACCTCGTGCGCAGCCCGCTGTTATCCGTGCTGCCGCCACTGATCCACGTCCGCGCGAACGACGCGGCCGTCGCGCCCTGGCTCGCGAGCACGCTGCAGAGCTTCATCGAGGAGTCGATGGCGTGCCAGCCCGGCTGGGCCGTCGCCGCGACGCGTCTCGCCGACGTGCTGTTCGTGCAGCTGTTGCGCGCGCACCTGCAGTCGTCGGCAAATCATACGGGCTGGCTGCGCGGCCTGACCGATCCGCAGATCGGCCGTGCGATGGCGCTGATGCACCGCGACCCGCGCCGCAACTGGCAGCTCGCGAGTCTCGCGGCCGAGGCCGGCATGTCGCGCTCGCGCTTTTGCGCGCGTTTTGCGGAACTGGTCGGCGAGACGCCGATCGTCCACCTGACCGCCTACCGGATGTATCTGGCGAGCGGCGAGCTCGCGCACGGCAAGCTGCGGCTGATCGAGGTCGCCGAGCGGGTCGGCTACACGTCGGAGAAGGCATTTGCGCGCGCGTTTCATCGCTGGTCGGGAATGGCGCCGCGCCGCTATGCGCGCAACGCAAAGGATCTGTATGACCTCGCGCGACATGGATGACGGCTCGTCGCGCTATCGCGAGCCCGCGCTTGCGCGCAGGCTCGCGATTCTCGAAGCGGCCGCGTGCCGTTACTCCCCGGCCACCGCCGGTCCGCCCGAATTGCCGCGGCGGTTGCGGCGCTTTTCGCCCCACACGCGGAACCGGTCCATGTACAGATAGACGACCGGCGTCGTATAGAGCGTCAGCACCTGCGACATGATCAGGCCGCCGGCGATCGCGATCCCGAGCGGCGCGCGCAGCTCGGCGCCGTCGCCGTGGCCGAACGCGAGCGGCAGCGCGCCGAGGAGTGCCGCCATCGTGGTCATCATGATCGGCCGGAAGCGCAGCAGGCACGCCTCGTGGATCGCATCGAACGACGATTTGTTGCCGTTGCGCGTCTGGTCGATCGCGAAGTCGACCATCATGATCGCGTTCTTCTTCACGATACCGATCAGCAGGATCACGCCGATCAGCGCGATGATGCTGAACTCGGTCTTGAACAGCAGCAGCGCGAGGAGGGCGCCGACGCCGGCCGACGGCAGCGTCGACAGGATCGTGATCGGGTGGATGTAGCTCTCGTACAGGATCCCGAGCACGATGTAGACGGCCAGCAGCGCCGCGAGAATCAGGATCGGCTGGTTGTTCAGCGACTGCTGGAACGCCTGCGCGGTGCCCTGGAAGCTGCCGACGATCGTCGGCGGCACGCCGATCTGCGCCATCGTCTGGTAGATCACCTGGGTCGCCTGCGACAGCGACACGCCCGGCGGCAGGTTGAACGAGATCGTCGTCGCGACGAACAGCCCCTGGTGGTTGATCGACAGCGGCGTCGTGCTCGGGCCGAAGGTCGCGATCGCGGACAGCGGAATCATCGTCGACTTCGACGTCGACACCGCCGCGCCCGACGACGCGCTCGACTTGCCGCTCGACGCGATCGAGTTCAGCGCCTGGTTGCGCGCGGAATCGGACGCGATCGCCGCGGCGCTCGTCGCGGCCGTGCCGGCGCTCGACGTGCCGGCCGAGGTCGCGACGAAGGTGCCGGCCGCGGCGTTGGTGGTCTGCGAGCCGTTCGCGCTGCCGCCCGACGTGCTGATCCACACCTGGTTCAGCATCTCCGGGCTCTGCCAGTATTTCGGCGCGACCTCCATCACCACGTGGTACTGGTTCAGCGGGTTGTAGATCGTCGAGACCTGGCGCTGGCCGAACGCGTCGTACAGCGTGTTGTCGATCTGCGCGGGCTTGATGCCGAGCCGCGCGGCGCTCGCGCGGTCGATCGTCACCATCGCCTCGAGGCCGCCTTGCTGCTGGTCGGAGTTCACGTCGGTCAGCTCGGCGCGCTTTTGCAGCGCCTCGGTCAGGAGCGGCGCCCACTTGTACAGCTCGGCGCTCGAATCGCCGAGCAGCGTGAACTGGTACTGCGCGCTGCTTTGCCGGCCGCCGACGCGGATGTCCTGCGCGGCCTGCAGGAACGTGCGCGCGCCCGCGACGTCCGACAGCGGCCTGCGCAGCTGCTGGATCACCTGGTCGGCCGACAGCTTGCGCTCGGCGCGGTCCTTCAGCGTGACGAACATGAAGCCCGAGTTGGTCTGCGTGCCGCCGGTGAAGCCCGCGACGCTCTTCACGTTCGGGTTCGCCTGCACGATCCGCATCATCTCGGCGAACTTCAGCTTCATCGCCTGGAACGAGGTCGACTGGTCGGCCTGGATGCCGCCGATCATCAGCCCGGTGTCCTGCTGCGGGAAGAAGCCCTTCGGCACGATGATGTACAGGTAGACGTTCAGCCCGATCGTCGCGAACAGGATCAGCAGCACCAGCAGCGGGCGGCGCAGCGCCCACGACAGCGAGCGTTCGTAGCCGCGCTGCATCCGCGTGAAGAAGCGCTCGAGGAAGCGGCCGAGGCGGCCTTCCTCCTGCACCTCGTGAGATTCGCGCAGCAGCCGCGCGCACATCATCGGCGTGACGGTGAGCGACACCGCGAGCGACACGCCGATCGCAAGCGACAGCGTCAGCGCGAACTCGCGGAACAGCCGCCCGACGATGCCGCCCATCAGCAGGATCGGCAGGAACACCGCGACGAGCGAGATGCTCATCGACAGCACCGTGAAGCCGACCTCGCGCGCGCCGTCGAACGCAGCCTGCAACCTCGGCTTGCCGTTCTCGATGTGGCGCGTGATGTTCTCGAGCACGACGATCGCATCGTCGACGACGAAGCCGGTCGCGACGATCAGCGCCATCAGCGACAGGTTGTCGATCGAGAAGCCGAGCAGGTACATCGCGCCGAACGTGCCGATGATCGAGATCGGCACCGCGACGCTCGGGATCAGCGTCGCGCGCCAGTTGCGCAGGAACAGGAACACGACCATCACGACCAGGCTGACCGCGATCAGGAGCGTGTGCTCGGTGTCCTTCAGCGACGCGCGGATCGTCGTCGAACGGTCGAGCACCGGCGTGACCGTGATGTCGGCCGGCAGCGACGCGGTGAGCTGCGGCAGCGCCGCGCGCACGCGGTCGATCGTCTCGATGATGTTCGCGCCGGGCGAGCGGTAGAGGATCACGAGCACCGCGCGCTTGCCGTTCGACAAACCGAGGTTGCGCAGGTCCTCGACGCCGTCCACGACCTCGGACAGGTCGGACAGCCGCACGGCCGCGCCTTTGCGGTAAGCGACGACGAGGTCGCTGTACTGCGACGCCTGCGACGCCTGGTCGTTCGTATAGAGCTGGTAGTGCTTCGGGCCGAACTCGATCGCGCCCTTCGGGCTGTTGGCGTTTGCGGACGCGAGCGCGGCCCGCACGTCCTCGAGGCCGATGCCGTAGTGGAACAGCGCGTGCGGCTCGAGCTCGACGCGCACGGCCGGGTTCGCGGAGCCGCTCACCGACACCTGGCCGATCCCGTCGATCTGCGACAGCGACTGCTGCAGCACCGTCGACGCGGCGTCGTACAGTTTCGCGGGCGACGACGTTTCCGACGTGAGCGACACGATCATGATCGGCGAGTCGGCCGGGTTGACCTTGCGGTACGTCGGGTTGCTCCTGAGCGACGCGGGCAGGTCGGCGCGCGCCGCGTTGATCGCGGCCTGCACGTCGCGCGCGGCGCCGTCGATGTCGCGGTTCAGCCCGAACTGCAGGGTAATCCGCGCGTTGCCGACGGTACTGGTCGACGTCATTTCGCTGACGTCGGCGATCGAGCCGAGGTGCCGCTCGAGCGGGCTCGTCACGCTGGTCGCGACCGTCTCGGGGCTCGCGCCGGGCAGCGACGCCTGCACCGAGATGGTCGGGAAGTCGACCTGCGGCAGCGGCGACACCGGCAGCCTGATGAACGCGAACAGGCCCGCGAGCGCGACGCCGAGCGCGAGCAGCGTCGTCGCGACGGGGCGGGTGATGAAGGGGCGCGACAGGTTCATGTTGGCACTCGCTGGGCGGCCGCGTGTTCCGACGGATGCGTTTTCGGGAGATGGGGGGGCTGCGCCCCCCCACGCGAACGAAGTGAGCGTGGGGGGCGGTTCATTTACGCACCCGTGTGCTTGCCGGCATCGGCGCCGGGGCCGTGCCGCTCGAACCAGCCGCGCACGCGGCGCGCGAGGCTGTCGAAGCCGAGGTAGATCACCGGCGTCGTGAACAGCGTCAGCACCTGCGACACGATCAGGCCGCCCGCGATCGCGATCCCGAGCGGCTGGCGCAGCTCGGAGCCCGCACCCGCGCCGACGATCAGCGGCACCGCGCCGAGCAGCGCGGCGAGCGTCGTCATCAGGATCGGCCGGAAGCGCAGCAGGCACGCCTGGTAGATCGCCTCGCGCGGCGGCTTGCCTTCGACCCGCTCGGCTTCGAGCGCGAAGTCGATCATCATGATCGCGTTCTTCTTCACGATGCCGATCAGCAGCACGATCCCGATGATCCCGATGATGTCGAGGTCGTGCCCGGTGATCATCAGCGCAAGCAGCGCGCCGACGCCGGCCGACGGCAGCGTCGACAGGATCGTGATCGGATGGATGTAGCTCTCGTAGAGCACGCCGAGCACGATGTACATCGTGACGACCGCCGCGAGGATCAGGAACAGCTGGTTCGACAGCGACGCCTGGAACGCGAGCGCGGCGCCCTGGAAGCGCGTCTGGAACGAGCCGGGCAGGCCGATGTCCTGCTCGGCGGCGCCGATCGCCTTCACGGCCTCGCCGAGCGACGCGCCCGGCGCGAGGTTGAACGAGATCGTCGTCGACGGGAACTGCGACAGGTGCGCGACGAGCAGCGGCGACGGCCGCTCGTGGAACGACGCGATCGACGACAGCGGCACCTGGCCGCCGCCCGCGGACGGCAGGTAGATGTCGCTCAGCGATTCGGCGTAATGCTGCTCCTTCGGCTCCGACTCGAGAATCACGCGATACTGGTTCGACTGCGTGAAGATGGTCGACACGATGCGCTGGCCGAACGCGTCGTACAGCGCGTTGTCGACGGTCGCCGGCGTGATGCCGAAGCGCGCGGCGCTCGCGCGGTCGATCTCGATGTAGACCGACTGGCCGTTGCTCTGCAGGTCGGTCGCGACGTCGGCGAGCGACGGCTCCTTCTGCAGCCGCGTGACGAGCTTCGGCACCCAGGTCGCGAACTCGTCCGGGTTCGGGCTCGTCAGCATGAACTGGTACTGCGTCGGGCTCACGGTCGAGTCGATCGTCAGGTCCTGCACCGACTGCATGAACAGCGAGATGCCGGTCACGTTCGCGACACGCTGCTGCAGGTCGCGGATGATCTGCGCGGACGATTCGGAGCGGGCGTCGCGCGCCTTCAGGTTGATCAGCATCCGGCCGCTGTTCAGCGTGATGTTGCTGCCGTCGACGCCGATGAACGACGTGAGGCTCGCGACGTTCGGATCCTTCAGGATCTCGGCCGCGAGCGCCTGCTGGCGTTCGGCCATCGCGCCGTACGAGATCGACTGCGGCGCCTGCGTGATCGCCTGGATCACGCCGGTATCCTGCGCGGGGAAGAAGCCCTTCGGTATGAACACGTAGAGCAGGCCGGTCAGCACGAGCGTCAGCACCGCGACGACGAGCGTCGAGCGCTGGCGGTTCAGCACCCATTCGAGCGCGACCCCGTAGCGTGCGATCACCCAGTCGATCGCGCGGTGCACGCGCGCCTCGAAGCGGTGGCTCTCCGGCGGCGGCGAATGGCGCAGCAGCTTCGCGCACATCATCGGCACGAGCGTGAGCGACACGATCGCCGAGATCACGATCGTCACCGCGAGCGTGATCGCGAACTCGTGGAACAGGCGGCCGACCACGTCGCCCATGAACAGCAGCGGGATCAGCACCGCGATCAGCGACACCGTCAGCGAGATGATCGTGAAGCCGATCTGTCTCGAGCCCTTCAGCGCGGCCTCGAGGCCCGTGTCGCCTTCCTCGACGTAGCGCGCGATGTTCTCGATCATCACGATCGCGTCGTCGACGACGAAGCCGGTCGCGATGGTGAGCGCCATCAGCGACAGGTTGTTCAGCGAGAAGCCGGCCATGTACATCACCGCGAGCGTGCCGATCAGCGACAGCGGCACCGACAGGCTCGGGATGATGGTCGCGTAGACGTTCGCGAGGAACAGGTACATCACCAGCACGACCAGCGCGACCGCGAGCAGCAGCTCGAACTGCACGTCGCGCACGGCGGCGCGGATCATCGTCGTGCGGTCGGTGACGATCTGCACGTCGAGCGCTGCGGGCAGCGTCTCCTGCAGCTTCGGCAGCTGCGCCTTGATCGCGTCGACGGTCGCGATCACGTTCGCGCCCGGCTGGCGCTGCACGTTCAGGATGATCGCGGGCTCCGCATTGACCCACGCGCCCAGCTTGGTGTTCTCGGAGCCGGCGACGATCTTCGCGACGTCGGTCAGCATCACCGGGCGGCCGCTCTTGTAGGCGACGACCGCGTCGTTGTATTGATCGGCGCTGGTGAGCTGGTCGTTCGCGTTGATCGTGTACGCGCGCGTCGGGCCGTCGAAGTTGCCCTTCGGCGTGTTCACGTTCAGGTTCGAGATCGTCGTGCGCAGGTCGTCGAGGTTCATCCCGTACTGCGCGAGCGCGGTCGGGTTCGCCTGGATCCGCACGGCCGGCCGGTTGCCGCCCGACAGGCTGACGAGGCCGACGCCCGCGATCTGCGAGATCTTCATCGCGAGACGCGTGTCGGTCAGGTCCTGCACCTGGGTGAGCGGCAGGGTCTTCGACGTGATCGCGAGGGTCAGCACCGGCGCGTCGGCCGGGTTGACCTTCGCGTAGATCGGCGGGGCAGGGAGGTCGGACGGCAGCAGGTTGCCGGCCGCGTTGATCGCGGCCTGCACTTCCTGTTCGGCGATGTCGAGCGGCAGGTCGAGCGAGAACTGCAGCGTGATCACCGACGCGCCGGCCGAGCTTTGCGACGACATCTGGTTCAGCGACGGCATCTGGCCGAACTGCCGCTCCAGCGGCGCGGTGACCGCCGACGTCATCACCTCCGGGCTCGCGCCCGGATAGAAGGTCTGGACCTGGATCGTCGGGTAGTCGACCTCGGGCAGGGCGGCGAGCGGCAGGAAGCGCAGCGCGACGAGACCGGCCAGCATGATCGCCGCCATCAGGAGGGCGGTGCCGACCGGCCGGAGAATGAAGAGGCGGGAGGGATTCATCGAGCGGCCCGCGCGTTACTGGGCCGCGGGGGCCGCTGCCTGCGACGCGCCGTGCTTGTGTCCGCCGCGGCGGGCGGCCGCGCCCGATGCGCCGGACGCCGCGCCGGCGCCGTGCGCGCCCGACGCGCCTTTCGGCTTGTCGGCCGGGATCGTGATCTTCGCGCCTTCGCGCAGCCGGTCGGAGCCGTCGGTGACCACGCGCTCGCCGAGCGCGACGCCGCTGACGATGCTCGTGCGCTCGCCGTCGACCGGGCCGATCGTGACCTTGCGCACCGTCACCGTGTTGTCGGGCTTCACGATGTACACGAACTGGCCGATCGAGCCCGTCAGCACGGCGGCCGTCGGCACGATCGTCGCATCGCGCATCACGTCGACCAGCAGCCGCGCGTTCACGAACTGATTCGGGAACAGCAGCCCTTCCTTGTTATCGAAGGTCGCGCGCAGCTTGACCGTGCCGGTGCTGGTGTCGATCTGGTTGTCGAGCGTGGCGAGCGAACCCGTCTCGAGCGGCACCGTGTTGTTGCGGTTGTACGCGGTGACCGACAGTTTCCGGCCCGCGTTCACCTGCTTGACGATCTGCGGCAGGTTGTCTTCCGAAGTCGTGAAGATCACGCTCATCGGCTGCAGCTGCGTGATCACGACGATCCCGTTCGTGTCGCCCGGCGTCACGTAGTTGCCGGGGTCGACCTGGCGCAGGCCGACGCGGCCCGACACCGGCGCCGTGATGCGCGCGTACGCGAGGTTCAGCTTCGCGGAATCGATCGCCGCCTGGTCGGTCTTCACCGTTCCTTCATATTGCTTGACGAGCGATGCCTGGGTGTCGACCGTCTGCGACGCGATCGAATCCTGCGACAGCAGCGTCTGGTAGCGCTTCAGGTCGAGGCGGGCCGTCGCGAGCAGTGCCGAGTCGCGCGCGTGCGTGCCTTCGGCGTTCTCGAGCGCGACCTGGTACGGGCGCGGGTCGATCTGCGCGAGCAGGTCGCCCTTCCTGACGATCTGGCCTTCCTGGAACGCGACCGACTGCAGGTAGCCCGACAACTGCGTCTTGACCGTCACGCTCGCGAGCGGCGTCACGGTGCCGAGCGCGGACAGCACGATCGGCATCTCGCCCTGCGTCGCGGTCGCGACCGATACCGGTTGCGGAACGTTCGCCATCGCGGCGGGGCCGCCGCGGCCGCGATGGCCGCCGCCTGCGCTCGCGCCGGAGGCCGCGCTGGCCGCCGCCTGCGCGTCGGCCTGCGTGCGGTTCCACGGGTGCCACCACAGCAGGCCGCCGATGACGACGACCGCGAGCGTCCCGATCACCAGCGTGCGGCGCGGTCGGCGCGCGGCGGGGGAGGCGGGATCCTTCGAAGGGGGCGTGGGCTTTTGTTGATTGTCCATCGGGTTCTGTCAGGAAGACGGCTCGGCAGGCCGGGAAACGGGCTCGAAACCGGGCTGGAAAACGGGCCTGGGCGGCGCAGGGGCATGCGGTGCCGGAAGGCCGGCTCGGTCCGGGCCCTTCCGGTCTGCGCGGAAAAAGAAAAGAGCGGTGCGCGCCGCGAATGCGGCGCGACGATGGGCATGATCCTACGTCCCGTCCCCGTTACAGTCCAGTCGTCTATCTTTCAACGGGTTACGGTCGTTACAGAACGCGACGGGGCGATGACGGATCGATTACACGGCGCTGCGCCGGGCCGGCGCGCCGCCGATCTCGCGGGTGATTTTCGCGATGCACTCGTGCAGCGCGGGCACCACGTGTTCCTGCAGCCATTCGGGCGGGCACTGACTCGATGCGCCGCCGCAGTTCACCGAATAGCGCTGGCCCGACGGGCCGACGAACCCGGCCGCGACCGCATTCAGCCCTTCGCGCCATTCGCCGATGGCGATCGCGTGGCCGGCGCGCATCGCGTCCTCGAGGCCGGGGGTCAGGCGCGCCGATACGTGCGGCCAGTCGTCGCCGGCCGTCGCGCGCAGCGCGTCGAGCAGCGTGCGGCGCTCGTCGTCCTCCAGCGCCGCAAGATACGCGCGGCCGACCGCGGTGCGCGCGATGTCCATCCGCGAGCCGATCTCGAGGCGCGTGACGAGCACGGCCGAGCGCGGCCGGATCACGTCGATCGCGACCATGTCGAGCCGGTCGCGCACCGCGAGGTGCACCGACAGCGACGTGCGCTCGGCGAGTTCGATCATGAACGGCCGCGAGCGCGCGCGGATGTCGAAGTTGCGCAGGAAGCCGTGGCTCAGCTCCAGCACCGACGCGGTCAGCACGAAGCGCTCGCTGTCGGGCAGCTGGAACAGGAAGCCGGCGCTGACGAGCGTCGCCGTGATGCGCGACACGGTCGGCTTCGGGATGCCCGTCAATTCGGTCAGCTCGCGGTTGCTGACCGGGGCGTCGGCGGCCGCGATGCGGCGCAGCACGGCGAGGCCGCGCGCGAGCGCGGTGATCTCGTCCGGCGACGATTCGCGGTCTCGGGGCGCGGGAGGCGTTACAGATGTCGACACGAGGGATTCTCTCTATTTCCGAAACTCGATTTCATTTTGTTGGTATTGTAGGATGATTGTCAAAAGATGCATGTTCCATGGGTGAATCGTTCATTCGATGCGATTTTACGGGTTCACCCTTGGTTTATTAGGAAAGTGCTCAAACGAGCATTGCCGGAAAGTGAACAAACCGGTGCAAATACCGCTTGACTTGTCGGGCGGAAACGGAAAGAATGTCTCACGTTTTCGAAACATCGTTTCAGGAGTTTAACCGGCAACGGTGTTTCGCGCAGTCTCTCAGGTTCTAGCACGGCCCTCGGAATGGCTAGAACTTTTTTAGCGCCACGGTCTCCGTGGCGCTTTTTTTTGCCCGTCGTTTTCCTGTCGCAGGCCGGCAAGCCCGCCACCAGGGCCCGAACGCCGCGGTTGCGCCACAGCGAAGTCTACCGCGTCGCCAGCCATCCTCCCCCGAATCGCCGCGTCGTTCGGCGCCGGACCCTCGTTTCCGTCATTTCGATTTTCGGCTGGCCGCGCCGCCGGCATGCCCGCGCGGTGTGCGCCGATCGTGCGGCAAATGATGCTCCCCGTTCGCCGGGGACCCCCTATGCAAAAGTAGGAGGGTGACCCATCCCGACCTTGCGCGCGCGTCCGCAGAATGCCGGTACGGGCCGTGAAAGCTTCGCGGCCCGCGTCTGCAGCAGAGCATGACGTCCAGCGCGTGTCGCTGGCGGACCCCTTGGATGGAGGTCATATGTTCAGTACCCGCGCGTGTTGCAGCAGTGTGGCGGCACTGTTGCTCCTGATGTGCGCCGTTCCCTCGTTTGCCCAAACGTTTCGCGTTCAATGTCCGTTCACCACGCCGTCCCATCCGACGGCGCTGCCGGCCGGCGGTGCGGAACCCGCCTACACCGGACCGTCCTTCACCGGGCTGAACTCCACGCCGACCGGTATCGTCAACGGCGCCATCAAGTGTCAGCAGATCTCGGGCGGTGACGGGTACGCCACCATGGCCGACGGCACGCAGACGTACCTGTTTGCCTTCGGCCCGTTGTCCGGCATTGCCGACATCCAGGCCGGCCGCGCCGGTACGGAATTCGCATCGGTGTTCAACACGGTCGGCGATCCGAGAACCGACCCGACCTACAACGGCGCGGTCGGCCTCGTGCCCGACCCGGAATCGTCGCCGCCGGGCCAGTTGACCGGCCATGTGGATCCGCGCCCGATCATGGACATCGGCGTGATGAACGGCAACATGCCGGCGCCCGAGATGGCGATCGACGAGGACGACGAGTTCTTCCTGACGCTCACGAACGTCGGCATGATCATGCGCCCCGACCTGTTCGAGCAGCACACGGTGCACTTCCACGGTTATCCGAATGCGTCGTCGTTCTATGACGGCGTGCCGGATGCGTCGGTGGCGATCAACATCGGCGCCAGCTTCACCTATTACTATCTCGCGCCCGATGCCGGCACCTACTTCTGGCACTGCCACATCACGCCGCCGGAGCACCTCCAGATGGGGATGGTCGGCCAGATCTTCGTGCGGCCGCGCCAGAACCGGGTGCCGTCCGGCCATTCGCTGTACGCCGCGCTGGTGGCGCAGCAAGGCGATCTTCGTACGCGGTGCGGCAACGACATTCTGTGCTCGACGCCGCTGCCGCCTTCGAATGGCGTGCTGCACGTCAACGACAAGAGCGGCAAGCCGACGCTCTACGCGTACAACGACGGCGACGGTTCGACTGCATACGACGTCGAGTATCCGGTGCAGATCCACGGCTTCGATCCGAACTTCCATTTCGTGGGGATGACGTTCAACCCGGAACCGTTCACCGACATGAAGGACAAGTACTTCATGCTGAACGGGCGCAGCTATCCGGACACGGTGACCCAGGGGCCGATGCAGACCCCGGTGGCCGACGGCACGGCCCATGTTTCCCAGCCGCTGCCGACCATCATCAATATCCCGGCCGGCGGCCGCGCGCTGCTCAGGATTTCCGATCTCGACGTCACCGAATTCCAGACGCTCGCGTCGCTGGGCGTGAGGATGCACGTGATCGGCGTCAACGCCCGGTTGCTGCGCGACATGGCCGGCAACGACATGACCTACTACACGAACTCGATCACGCTCGGCGGCGGCGAATCCATCGACGTGATTCTCGATGCGAGCGACACGACGAAGTACGCGCCGGGGTCGGTCTACTACCTCTACACGCCGAATCTCGATCACCTGTCGAACGACGCCGAGAACTTCGGGGGGCTGATGACGGAGGTCCGCATCTGCCCGGCCGCGCTCAACCCGGCTACGAAGTCCTGCATCTAGGAGAAATATCGTGGGCCACTTCACTCATGACATCCGGACCGCTATGTGCACGGGTGCCGGACGGCTCGTACGGCTCGCCGTGGCAATGCTTGCCGCATTGCTCTGCGGGCCGGTTCTGGCCGCCGCGCCGGGCATCACCGGCACGCATTTCGACCTGAGCGCGGAAGCGAGCCGCATCAGCCAGCCGGACGGCACGAGCGTCTATTCGTGGGGTTACGGCTGCCGCACGGCGCCGGCGGGATTCTCGCCGGCGGGCATCACGGGGGCGAACTGCCCGAGCATGCAGATTCCCGGGCCGACGCTGATCGTGCGGCAGGGCGACGTGATCACGGTGACGCTCACGAACAACCTGCCCGCGGCCGCGGGCAACACGTCGATCCTGTTTCAGGGATTCCAGGTGTGCGCGGCGGCGCTCAATCCCGACGGCTCGTGTCCGGCCGCGCTCACCGGCGTGCCCGGGCTGCTCACGCGCGAGGCGTCGCACGGCAACACGGTCACCTACAGTTTCGTCGCGGCGACGCCCGGCACGCATGCCTACTACAGCGGCACACGGGGCGACCTGCAGATCGAGATGGGCCTCTATGGCGCGATCATCGTATTGCCGACCTCGGCGCCGGGCGTGCTGGCCGTGCCGGCCGGATGCCGCGCAGTCGCCGCGACGCTGCCCGACGGCCAGCCGGACTACCGCAACGCGGCGGCGGCATACAACCATGTTTCGGCGTGCTACGACCGTGAGTATCTTTTTCAGTTCTCCGAAATGGATCCGCGCATCCATACGCAGGCCGAGCAGGAGGCCGCGAAGACGTGCACGCTGCCGACGGGCTGCATGACCGTCGAGACCGAGCCTTATCATCCCGCGTACTTCATGATCAACGGCCGCTCGATGCCGGACGACATGGATCCGAACTATGCGATGCAGTATCCGCATCAGCCCTACAACGGCAATCCGCACATGCACCCCGGCGAGCTGGTGCTGTTGCGGATCATCGGCACGGGCCGCTGGCAGCATCCGTTCCACGAGCACGGCAACCACGTCCGCGTGCTCGCGCGTGACGGCAACCTGCTGCTTGCCAAGACGGACGCGACCAAGGTCGCGGGCCCGCTGCTGTTCACCACGACCACGACGCCGGGCGAAACCCTGGACGGCATCTTCTACTGGACCGGCAAGGGGCTCAACTGGGACGTCTACGGGCACAAGCCCGGCGACGGCAGCGTCTGCATTCCCGATGCGAACGGCTACTACACCGCGGACCCGACGGCGCCGAACTACTACGAATGGTGCGCGGACCACAACAAGGCGCTCGAAGCGCATCCGTTCGGCAACGTCGGCAGCGGCGGACCGGTCACGCTGCCCGACTCGCACATCCTGACGAACGGTGCGTGGTATGGCGGCAGTCCCTATCTCGGACCGGATGCGACGATTCGCGCGACCTCGCCGACCGGCACGACGCCGCCGAGCGGCACGATCGCGAATCCGCCGGGAAGCGAAGCGGGCTTTGCATTCATGTGGCATTCGCACAATGAACGCGAGATCACCACGAACAACATCTTCCCGGGCGGAATGATGATGATGATGCTCGTCGATCCACAAGTCTTCGTGATCAACGAAGGCAACTAGAGGCGGGGAGAACGGAAATGCGATTCATCCAGTTCAAGGCGACGTTTCTCCGCCTGGCCAAGGCGAGCCTCGCCGCGTCGATGCTGCTGGCAGCGAGCGAGGCATCGCTCGCCCAGACCGTGAACCTGACGGCGAAGGCCGTGACTGCCACGATGCCCGACGGCGAGATCGTGCCGATGTGGGGCTACACGTGCTCGGCCGCCGCCGTGGCGCCGGCAACCTGTGCGGCGGCCAATCCCGGCGCCGGATCGGGCTGGTCGCCGGTGGTGATCACCGTGCCGTCCGGCGCGTCGCTGACGATCAACCTCACGAACAGTCTGCCGGCCTCCGTGCCGACGTCGCTCGTGATCGTCGGCCAGCTGGGCGGCGGTCTCGGCAAGACGGCGACGTCGACCCCGAGCCCCGTGCATCCGACCCAGACCTCGACGACCTGGCCGATCGCCGGCACCGGCAGCGGTGCGACGTTTACGCCGCCCGCGCAAGGGCCGCGGGTTCAGTCGTTCTCGACCGAAGTGGCGCACGGCGCGACGACGGCGTTGACGTGGAACAACCTGCGCCCCGGCACCTACCTGATCGAATCGGGCTCCCATCCGTCGATCCAGGGGCCGATGGGCCTTTACGGCGTGCTGGTGGTGCGCACGCCGCCGGCGTCCGCAACGTCGCGACCGGTCGCATATCCGGGCGTGCCATACGATGCCGACATCCCGCTCGTGCTGAGCGAAATCGATCCGGTGCAGAACGCCGCGGTCGCCGCGGCCGTGGCGACGACCGGCTTCAGCGAAACCAAGGTATGGTCCGGCCTTTCCGGTGGCTGCGGGGATTCGCACTCCTCATCGTTCGGTACCTGCTATCCGCCGGCCGTGAACTACGATCCGCGTTATTACCTGATCAACGGCGTCGCTTTCGATCGTACGCATCCTGACCGCTCGTCGTTCCCCGCAAGGGCTTCCGTGTCGACCGGCCAGGTGCTCCTGCGCTTCGTCAACGCGGGCCTGCGGATGCACGTGCCGTCGGTGGTCGGCGCGCAAACCGGCACCCCGCAGGTCTCCGGCTTCACGCTCGTCGCCGAGGACGGCAATCCGCTGCCCGGCAATCCGCGCGTGCAGTCGTCCGTGTTCCTGGCGGCCGGCAAGACTTACGACGTGATGATGACCGCGCCGGGCCTGAATGCGCCCGCGCTGCCGGTGTTCGACCGGCAACTGAGCCTGTCCACCAACAACCAGCGCGACGGCGGCATGCAGGCATATCTCAGCATCAACAACGGCGCGCTTCCGTCGGCAGGCGGAGGCGGCCAGAACGTCGTCGCCAATCCCGACAAGTACTTCCTCGTGGCGGGCAACACGCTGACCGTGGCGGACCCCGGGAAAGGGGTGATCGCCAATGACGTCGGCGTCTATGGCGTGCAGCTCGTGACCAAGCCGGCCAACGGCACGGTGACGCTGAACCCGGACGGCACGTTCAGCTACGTGCCCAATGCCGGTGCGACGTCGGACAGCTTCGTGTATCAGGCGAACGGTAATCCCGCGGTCACCGCGATGGTGACGCTGGCCGCGTGCACGCAAGCCGCCGGCTGCCTGTCCGGGCCGCCGGTCGCTCACGACGACAGCTACACGAGCAACATCGCGTCGCGGCTGCAGATCGGCGCGCCGGGCGTGCTCGTCAACGACACGGACCCGAGCGGGCTGCCGCTCACCGCGGCAGTGGTGCCGGGCAGCGTCAGCGGCGGCACCGTCACGCTGAATGCGGACGGTTCGTTCTCCGTGACGCCGAGCGCGCCGCCCGTCGGCGCCGCGACCGCGGGCGTGACCTTCAAGTATACGGCGGTCAACTCGCAGAACACGGCGAGCGCCCCGGCGAACGTTGCCGTCACGTTCAAGGGCGGCAGCGGGCTCGCCGTGAAGGTGCTGGACGGGCCGAGCACGGCACCGGGCAAGACGCCCGTGCAGCTCACCGACTACCGCTGGATCATCGAGGAAGACCGCACGTTCCAGATCGACCCGGCCTGCCAGGTGAACACGACACCGCGCCCCGCGAACTGTCCGCCGCTGCCGGTGCCGAGTCTCGGCACCAGCTTCCATACGAGCTACATGCCGGTGGTCGCGGCGGGTTGCGTCGGCACGGTTGCGTGCGAGTCGGGGCAGACGGTGTTCGATCCCGCCACCAACACGCACGTGCCCGCGGTGTGCGACATCGGCGACGGCGCATGCCGCACGAGTGCCGCGCAGCAGGTGCCGGTCGATCCGAGCCAGGTGTCGCTCGATCCAACCAAGCACTACTACATCTCGATCCTGCCGGGCGATGCCGGTAACAGTTTCTCGAATGGCGGGGGCGCCCCGAAACCCGTCGATCCGAACAACCCCACCGGCGCGATGCGGCAGTTCGACATTTCAAAGGATTGCCCGTCGGGCCCCGGCGGCGCGGATTTCGCGCCGGGCACGGGCACCTGCGGTCATACGATGGGCGGCGCGCCGATCGCACCGGCCCAGAAGAACGTCAACGTGCTCGTGCAGGAGACGCCGTTGCAGACCGCGAAGATCTCGGTATTCGTGTTCGAGGACGACGCGCCCGTCAACGGCGAAGTGGACGTGAGCGGCGGCAACGATGCCTTCGGCAGCGCGCATGAGCCGGGTCTCGGCGGGTTCGAGATCAAGCTGTTCGACGATGCCGGCGGCACCGGCGACGCCACCGGGCAGATGACCTACGACATGTTCAACATGCCGCTGTCGAACTCGCTGCAGGGCACCCGCGATCCCGCCACGGGCCTGAACGCCTGCCCGATTTCGACGACGTCGACCGACGGCCTCGTCGGCATGATCCCGACCTGCCCGAAGTACGAGTCCGACGGCAAGACGCTGTCGCCGCTGGTCGGCCAGGCGGTCATCGCGAACCTGATGCCGGGACGCTATGGCGTCGTCGCGACGCCGGGCGCCGACCGGACCGGCCGCGGCGAGGAATGGCTGCAGACCAACACGCTGGACGGACAGAAGGCGCACGACGCGTTCATCAAGGTCGGCGGCCCGTCGTACTTCCAGGAGTTCGGGCCCGCGGGCTTCCACGTGTCGATCGGCTTCGCGAATCCGAAGATCATCAACGACCGGCTGCCGGTGGTATGCGCCGGCGCGATCTGCAACAACTCGGTCGCCGGCCGGATCACGAATCTGCACTACAGCCGTCCGCCGAACGAGAACCTGTACGGCTCGGGCTCGCGCGATTCGCTCGGCTTCACGCAGTGCTACGTGAGCGTCGGCGATACCGACGGCGAGGACATCGCCTTTACCAAGTGCAATCCCGACGGCACGTTCAAGATCAGCGGCCTGCCCGACGGCACGTTCCGCATCACGGTCTTCGATCAGTGGAACGACCAGATCGTCGACGGGCTGGCGACGGCGACGCAATTGAAGGGCGGACAGTCCAAGGACCTCGGCGATATCCCCGTGCTGCAGTGGCACACGAATCTGTACACGCGGACCTTCTTCGACCAGAACGGCGACGGCGTGTCGCAGGACAGCGAGCCCGGGCTCACGCTCGTGCCGACCAACATCCGTTTCCGCGACGGGAGCTATTCGAATTTCAACAACACGGACCTGAACGGCTTCGCCGGATTCAACGAAGTGTTCCCGCTGTTCAACTGGTACGTGGCCGAAGCCGACACGACGCGCTACAAACAGACGGGCGTGCACGTGGTGTATGACGCGGGCGGCCCGGTCGACGGCACGCCTGGCGGCGGCAACTCGAACATCGCGGCGAATTTCGCCAACACGATCGAATCCTCGACCGCGCATCTGCCGACGAACCTGCGCGTGCCGGGCGCCAAGTATTGCAACGACGCGGATTGCACCGACCAGTCCGGCACGAACCCGTCGACCGCGCGGATCGACCCGCCGTGGGTGACGACCGAAGGCTGGCAGGGCTTCTCCGGCCAGAATTCGTTCATCGAGTTCGGCAAGAAGCCGTACGGGCCGACCGAGAACGGCGGCATCAAGGGCGAGGTGATCTACGCGTCGACGCGGCCGTTCGACGACCCGGCGCTGCTGATTCACACGAGCTGGACGCCGAACATTCCGAACGTGACGGTCAACCTGTACCGGGAGGATACGGCGACGGACGGTACGACGACGCTCGCGCTCGTCGACACGACGAAGACGAGCAGCTGGGACGACTGGGCGCAGGGCTTCCGCTCCGACGGCATTCCGAACATGAACTGCCCGGGGCAGGAGGCGAGCGACCCGTTCTTCTATACGTTGAAGAACAGCCCTCAGTGGCTCGACCCGACGCATCGCGCGTTGCCTGCGAATTCGCAGTTCAAGTGCTATGACGGCATGCATGCGTTCAACCAGGTGCAGCCGGCGCCCTACGACGGGATGTACCAGTTCCCGAGCGTGACGTCGCGCGATCCGTCGACGGGCCTGCCGACGGGCACGAACTGCACGATCTGCGTGGCGAATCCGTCGGGCGACGGAACCAAGATGCTGCCGACCGGGAAATACGTCGTCGAGGTGGTGGTGCCGCCGGGCTACGAGCTCGTGAAGGAGGAGGACAAGAACATCCTGATCGGCGACAACTACATCGCCCCGGTGACGCAGCAGTTCGGCGGCCTCGGCAACATCTTCATCCTGCCCGACCAGGCGGCGATGAATTCGACCTTCAACCCGAACAATGCGCAGAACCCGACGTCCGATCTCGGTTCGACACCGCGGCACGAAGGCGACACGGGCAGTGTCGAGACCTTCTGGCCGTGCGTCGGCGCGCTGCGCATCGTGCCGGACTACATCAGCCTGTTCCCGGGCTCGAAGGAGGTCGCGCCGTTCGCGGGTGCCTCGCGGCACCTGTGCGACCGCAAGGAAGTCACGCTCACGAACGAGATGTCGGTGCTCGCGAAGTTCTGGCTGTTCAGCTCGACGCATGTCGCCGCGCACTACACCGGCTTCATGCTCGACGACTTCTCGTCCGAGTTCGATCCGTACTCGCCGCAGTTCGGCGAGAAGTTCGCGGTGCCGAACGTGCCGATCTCGATGAAGGACTTCGCCGGCAATGAAGTGGCGCGTACGTATTCGGATTCGTGGGGCATCTTCAACGGGCTGAACTATTCGACGTGGCAGGTCAACCCGCCGAACCCGACCGGCTACGCGCCGACGATGATGGTCGCGTGCATGAACGATCCGGACATGCCCGACCCGGCGCATCCGGGGAAGACGATCCGCGATCCGATGTTCAACCCGGCATACAGCCAGTTCTGCTACGAGATCCCGTTCATGCCCGGACAGACCCAGTACATGGACACGCCGGTGGTGCCGGTGCAGGCGTTTGCGTCCGGCTACAACCCGCCTGACTGTGCGTACCCGGACGGCACGCCCGCGATCGCCAGCGTGACCGGCGACTCGAGCGGCGGAGGGGCGGGCCCGTGGGTCAGCACGGTCGGTCACCAGCTGACGATCAAGGCGCTCGGCGACCAGGTCGTGCCGAACAACGCGTACAACGGGCCAGCCGCGACCGCCGCGCCGTTCAACCAGAAATTCGTCAAGCGCCACTATGGCTTCGGTGCGACGCAAGGGAAGGTCACGATCGGCGGCCACGTAGCTTCAGTGCAGTCGTGGACCGACTCGGAGATCCATGTCGTCGTCACGCCGCTGATCGGCTCGAGTTGCACCGTCGACCAGCGCGGCGTGCTGACGCCGGCGTCGTGCGGCGAACTGGTCGTCACGACCGCCAGCGGCAAGAACACGATCGATACGGTCACCGTGACGGTGGGCGGCAAGGCGCCGACTTACGTGAACGGCGAGAACGCGACCAACGACGCGATCCAGACCGCGATCGACAACGCGACCCCGGGCGACCTGATCATCGTCGGTCCGGGCACCTACAACGAAATGGTCGTGATGTGGAAGCCGGTGCGGCTGCAGGGCGTCGGCGCCCCGTCGGTCGTGATCAACGCGAACACGCATCCGTCGGGCAAGATGGACGCGTGGCGCAGGAAGGTCGACTGCCTGTTCGGTGTCGCAATGAACGGCGCGATGATCTCGGCATCGAACCCGTTCGATCCGACCGGCACGTACACGTGCCCGACGGCGATGCAGCGCAAGGTGGACCCGATCCCGTTCGAGCCGACCGTGGGGTGGGACTCGAACCTGAACGGCAACCTTGGCGAAATGCTGCTCGAGCCGACGCTGATGGGCGCGTACGAAGGCGCGGGCATCACGGTGCTCGGCAAGGGCGTGCGGGACGTGCTGGTGGGCGGCGTGCCGCAACCCGACCCGAACTGCACCGCGAACGGCATTTGCGTGCCGCTCACGGGCCCGACGCGGTTCCAGCCGAACCCGCCGGATTGCCGGAATAACCCGAGCAACTTCCTGTGCAATCCGTCGCGCATCGACGGCATCACGGTCACGAACAGCTCGCAAGGCGGCGGCGGGATTTTCCTGCACGGCTGGAACCATCTGATGGAGGTGTCGAACAACCGGGTGTTCGCGAACGCGGGCACGCTTTCCGGCGGCATCTCGGTCGGCCAGGTCGAGGTCCCGGACGGCACGATCGCGGCCGACGGCATCACGCAGCTTCCGTTCGGCTTCAACAAGGCCGTGAACGTGCATCACAACTCGGTGACGTCGAACGCGGCGTACGGCGACGAAATCAATTCGAGCACGCCGTCGTCGGCCGGAGGCGTGGTGTTCTGCTCGGGCGCCGACAACTATCACTTCAACTACAACTGGGTGTGCGGCAACATGAGCAGCGGCGACGGCGGAGGCGTCGCGCACTTCGGCTTCAGCTATGCCGGCGACATCTCGCACAACTGGGTGCTGTTCAACCAGAGCAACAACCCGACACTGCCCACCTACGGCGGCGGCATCATCGCCCAGGGCGTACCGCCGGATGGCACCTTCTGCGAAAACTCGACGGTCGACGTGGACTGCGCACCGCAACTGTCCGACGGTATCGGGCCGCGGCTCGTGATCGACGGCAACCTGATCATGGGTAACACGGCGGAGAGCGGCAAGGGCGGCGGGTTGCGGCTGCAGCAGGTGAACGGCACGGACGTGGAGCGCAGCCCCGACAATGCGGCGAATTGGTACACGGTTCGCGTCATCAACAACATCATTGCGAACAACGTGGCGGGCTGGGGCGGCGGCGGCGTGTCGCTGCAGGACGCGGTGCGCGTGAGCTTCGTCAACAACACCGTGATGTCGAACGACGCGACGGCGTCCGCCGGCGTGCTGTTCAACACGGATGCGGCCACCCAGGCGAACGTCGGGCCGCCGAACTGCACCACGGTCGGCGCGCAAACGACGTGCAATCCGATCACGACGTCGACGTACCAGCCGGCCGGACTCGAGACCGCGCGGCATACGGCGAACTTCATCGCCGCGTTCACCGCGCCCGGCGTCGCGTGTCCGGCGGGTCTGCCGAACTGCACGACGTTCTCGAACCCGATCCTGACCAACAACGTGTTCTGGCAGAACCGTACGTTCTTCATCACGGTGTCCGGAGTGAATCCGAACATACCCGGGCTGCAGAACACGGTTGCGCTGAACCCGACGTTGAACCAGGCCGGGCATGCGACGGGCTATTGCGATCCGAACGCGGTTTATTGGGACATCGGTGCGTATGGCGACACGGGCCCGGGCAACCATCAGTCGGGTCTCAAGCTGAGCCCGCAGTACTCGATCCTGACCGATGCGGGCGACTACCCGGGCGCGAACAACAGCGGGGCCAACCCGTCGGTCGTGAGCCAGTACTGCAATGGCGCGCGCGTGCCGCCGGAAGGAGGCGGAAACGGCTTCGCGGTGCCGCCCGGCATCTCGGACACGGTGCTTCCGAACCCGCTGTTCAGCCTGCTGCCATCGGCGGTGCCGGACGAGGGCAATCAGTGGATCAACATGTCGTACGGCCCGCTGTCGCTGTTCAACATGTCGATCGCGTCAGGTAGCGCCGGGTATGGCGTGCTGCTCGGCAACTACTCGCCGCGCGCAGGTTCGCCCGCGATCAACGCGGGAACGCAGGCGGGTGCGCCGAATCATGATTTCTTCGGCACGACGCGTCCGCAACAGGGGAAGTACGACATCGGTGCGGTCGAGTTCCTGCCGTCCGGCATCGTGGGCGGTCTGCCGATCGATCCGCTGGCGCTCGGCACGGTGCTGACCGACGTGGTGGGCGGCCTGCCGATCCCTCCGCTCGCGGTGCCGAACGTGCCGGCCGGCGCCGTGGGCGGCCTGCCGATCGCTCCGCTGGCGGCGCCGACCGCGCCGGCCGGTGTCGTGGGCGGCTTGCCAAACAATCCGCTTGGGTTCGGCGCGGCGCTGAATCGACCTTGAAGGGGAGGGGGCCATGATCCGTTCACGTTTGCCGTGCAGGCGAGCGGCGCTTTACGCCGTCGCCGCCTGCCTCGCCGCCGCAGCCGTCGCAGAGCCGGCCGCGGCGCAGCAGGGCGCGCCCGCTACGCCCGGCGCCGGTGCGAAGCATTCGCCATACCGGCCGGACCTTCCGCGGCGCGCGAGAACCTACTACATGATGACGAGGGGGATCGACAACCTGAAGGTGCACCGCATCACATCGGACAACCTGATTCGTTTCAGCTACCGCGTGACCGATCCGGCCGCGGCGAAGCGGCTAGCCGACAGGAGCGCGACACCGTATCTGTACGGGCAGACGAGTCACGCGCTGCTCGAGGTGCCGGTGATGGACAAGATTGGCCAGTTGCGGCAAAGCGGCCGGCTCGAAGCCGGCCGGGAATACTGGATGGTGTTTTCGAACAAGGGCAACGTCGTCAAGGTCGGCGAACGCGTGAACGTGATCATCGGATCGTTGCATATCGACGGGCTGCTGGTCGAATGACGATGCGGCCGCGATGCGCGGCACGGGAACAGGAGAAGACTCATGACCCGGTTTCTTTCGGTAGCAATGGGGGCGGTCTCATTGGCGGGTTTGCTTGCGCTGGCGCCCGACTCGATCGCGGCCTCGGCGGCAGGCACCGCCCAGGCCAAGGCAGCATCGGCGGGGCAAGCGAGCGCCGCGCAGATCGTCGAGCGCAACGTGGCGGCGCGCGGCGGGCTGCAAGCGTGGCGCACGGTCAACACGCTGACGATGTCGGGGCTGATGGAGGCCGGCGGCAAGAAGAACACCGCGCTGCCGTTCGTGATGACGATGAAGCGTCCGCACAAGAGTCGCTTCGAAGTCCGCTTCAACGGGCAGACGGCGTTCCAGGTCTATGACGGTGCGCAGGGCTGGAAAGTCCGGCCGTTCCTCGGCCGTGACGAAGTCGAGCCCTATACGCCGGCCGAGGCGAAGTCGGCGGCGCAGTCCGCGGAACTGGACGGGCCGCTCGTCGATTACGCGAGCAAGGGCAGCACGGTTCAGTTGATCGGCTCGGAAACGGTGGAAGGGCATCGCGCCTACGTGTTGAAAGTGACGACGAAAGAGCGCGCGGAGCGTCGCGTGTGGATCGATGCGGCCACGTTCCTCGAGCTGAAGATCGACGGCGAGCCGCGCGTGCTCGACGGCAGGACGCACGGCGTCTCCGTGTTCTTCCGCGACTTCCGCAAGGAGGGGGGAATCGTCGTGCCGCACACGCTCGAGACGGCCGTTGCCGGCGTGAAGGGCACGCACAAGTTGACGATCGATCACGTGGCGGTGAATCAGCCGGTGGACGATGCGTCGTTCGGCAAGCCGCAGCTCGGGGCGGCCAGGGTGTCGAGCCGCTAGCCGGACGATTGGGCGAGGACCGAGGCCATGAAGCGAATCGAATCGTGGGTGCTCGCCGCCTGCATGGCGGCAGCCTTGTGCGCGTGCAAGCAGGTACCGGGGCAGGGTCTCACCGCGGACCAGATCGTCGAGAAGAATGTCGCCGCGCGGGGCGGGCTCGACGCATGGCGCAAGGTCCGGACGATGGTCTGGTTCGGCCATGTCGACAGCGCGAACGCCCCCGTGCGGGACATGCCGTTCGTCCTCGCGATGAAGCGGCCAAACAAGACGCGCTTCGAGCTGACGGTATTGAACGAGAAGAGTGTGCGCGTCTTCGACGGCCGGGAAGGCTGGAAGCTGGGCGCGAGTCCGCGGCCGTATTCGGGCGACGAGATCAGGTCGGCGCGTGACGAGCAGGTGATCGACGGGCCGCTGATCGATCACGACGCGAAGGGCGTCGGCGTGGCGCTGGAAGGGGTCGACCAGATCGGCGGCCACGATGCATACCGCCTCGCGGTGACGCTGCCTTCCGGCGCGGTTCGCCATGTGTGGATCGATGGCCGCACGTTCCTGGACGTGAAGATCGACCGTCAGTTGCGCGGCCCGCGCGGCCTGGTCACCGTCGAAGTGAGCTACAGCGATTTCAAGGGCGTCGACGGCCTGCAGATCCCGTTCAGGATCGAAAGCCGTACGGCGGCTTCCCCGAACAGGGACACGCTGGTCATCGACAAGGTGTCGCTGAATCCGCCGCTCGACGATGCGATCTTCACGCGGCCCGCGTCGCCGGGCGGACGCCGTTCGGTCGCGATCGATGCGAGCGTGTCGCCGGCGCCGCCGCGTGCCGGCCTGCCGACGGCACGGCCATGAACGGCATCCGGCGGCGGCTGCGCGTCCTCGTGGCGGCGCGTCCGCTTGCCGTGAGCCGCCGGCTGGCGCGCTGGATGTTGCTGGCCGCGCTGTGCGCGCCCGCCGGTTACGCGCGCTGCGACGAGGTGGCGCCCGCCGAGCCCGTCGCGCCGGTCGCGCCCGTGCCCGTGCCCGTCGCGCGGGCGGACGCGGGCGAGGCGATCTACCAGCGCGGCATCCTCGGTTCGGGCGCGCCGCTCGAAGCCGTGCATCCGGACGGCGTGCGCCTGCGCGGCGCGGCGGCCGCCTGCATCAATTGCCACCGGCGCAGCGGCCTCGGTTCGAAGGAAGGCAACAACACGGTCCCGCCGATCACGTGGCGCTATCTGGCGCATCCGCGCGCGCAAACCGACGAGGATCTCGACATCCCGTACGTTGCCGGCATGCGCACCGATCGCGAACCGTACACGGAGGAACGGCTCGCGCGGGCCGTGCGCGACGGGACCGCCCCGGATGGCCAGCCGCTCGGCAGGCTGATGCCGCAGTACGCGCTCGGCGATGCCGACATGGCTGCGCTGACGGCCTATCTGAAGCGCCTCGATCGCCGCCGGCCGTCGGGCGTGACCGACACGGTGCTGCATTTCGCGACGATCGTCACGTCCGATGCGGACCCGGTGAAGCGGGCGGGCATGCTCGACGTCCTGCAGCACTACTTCGCGGACAAGAACGCGTTTCCGATCGGCGCGACGCCGCCGCTGCGCTCGACGCGAAAAATGATGTTCATGGTCAATCGGCGCTGGGAGCTGCACGTCTGGTCGCTCACCGGCCCGCCCGACACGTGGCATGAGCAGCTCAGGCAGTATTTCGCGCGACAGCCGGTCCTGGCCGTCGTGTCGGGGCTCGGCGGCAGGAACTGGGCGCCCGTTCACGACTTCTGCGAACAGCAGGCCGTGCCGTGCCTGTTTCCGAACGTCGAGGTGCCCGTCGAGACCGATCACGATTTCTATTCCGTGTACTTCTCGCGCGGCGTGCTGCTCGAGTCGGACCTGATCGCGAAGCGCATCCTGGACGAAGCCGGTGCACGGCCGGTGAAGACGGTCAGGCAGGTCTATCGCGCGGGCGACAACGGCGAGCGGGGCGCACAGGCGCTGGCCGCCGCGCTGAAGGCGCACGGCATCGCGGTGTCGAACCGTGCGCTTGCGCCTCACGAGGATGTCGCACATGCGTTGCACGGGATGCCGCGCGACGATGCACTCGTGCTGTGGCTGCGGCCACCCGACCTCGCGGCGCTCGAGCATGTGCCGCCCGCGTCGGACACGGTGTTCATGTCGGGGCTGCTCGGCGGGCTCGACAGCACGCCGCTGCCGACGCGCTGGCGCGGCGTGACGCGCGTCGCCTATCCGTTCGACTTGCCCGAAGGGCGGCGCGTGCGCGTCGACTACGCGTTCGGCTGGTTCACGATCCGGCACATCCCGATGGTCGCGCCGCAGGTGCAGGCCGACACGTATCTCGCATGCGGCCTGCTCGCCGAGACGCTGAAGCATCTGGTCGATGCGTTCGTGGGCGAGTATCTCGTCGAGCGCATCGAGGACATGCTCGAACGTCGCATCCTGACCGGCTACTACCCGCGCCTGACGCTCGCGCCCGGGCAGCGCTTCGCGTCGAAGGGCGGCTATATCGCGCGGTTCGCCGGGCCGGATCGCGCGAAGCTTGCCGCCGACGGAGGCTGGATCGTTCCCTGAGCGGCCGCGCGCGTCGAGATGGAGTAGGAATCAGACCGCGAATGGAGGAAATCTCCCCATGCCGGGTCTCGCGGACGCTTCGCACAATGAAGGCATCGCGCGACGTTCCGGCGCAGCGCGGGCCACACGGCGTGAGGAGGGAAACCGCCATGACAACGTTTCTTGTCGGGCATGACACGCGTCATCGCCGGGCGCATCGCGGCTGGATGATCGTGATCGTGGCGCTCGCGTTGCTGCACGCGTCCGTCGGGCAGGCGCTGCCGATCTTCGCGCGCCAGACCGGGCAAAGTTGCGTCGCGTGTCACGCCGGCGGCCAGTTTCCCGAACTGACGCCGTACGGGCGCATGTTCAAGCTGAACGGTTATACGTTGGGCGAGCGCACGATTCCGCTCGCGGCGATGGCCGTCGCCGACATGAGCAAGACGCGAGCCAACAGCGACGCCAGCGGCAATCCGGTCACGCCGAAGAACGGCCTGCCGATCTTCGACTTCGCGAGCGTGTTCCTCGCCGGGAAGATCACCGACCATCTCGGCGGGTTCGCACAGTTCACCTATGCGAACTACGATCATCAGGATGCCAACGGAAAATGGAAAGGCTGGTGGGCATCGGACAACACCGACTTTCGCTTCGTCGACCGGATCATGTCTCCGGCCAACGATCTGATCCTCGGCCTGACGCTCCACAACAACCCGACCGTGCAGGATGTATTCAATACCGCGCCGGCCTGGAGCTATCCGTACATCGGCTCGGCGATCAGCCCGGTGGCCGGCGTTCCGGTCACGCCGATCATCGAGGGCGGTCTCGCGATGCAGGTCGTCGGCATGGGCGGGTACCTGTACTGGAACAAGACGGTCTATGCGGAGCTGACCGCCTACAGCACCGCCGACGGCATCTGGTCGTTCCTGAGCAAGGGTAACCACGCGGGCAACCCGGACCACCCGCAGGTCTATCTGCGCGGCTACAACCCGTATGCGCGCATCGCGCTGACGCGCGAATGGGGGCCGCACAGCCTGATGGTCGGCGCGTTCGGGCTGAGCGTCAACGTCTATCCGAACGACCCGAACAGTTTCCCGATCTTCGGCACGGGCGTGACGCGCTATCGCGACTACGGTTTCGACACGCAGTACCAGTACCTGCTGGAGCCGCACACGATCACCGCGCAGGCGCGCTACGTGCGCGAGAACATTCACGATCCGAACAACTTCGTCGTGAGCGACAACACGGCGGCGAACCTGAATTCGTTGCGGCTCAAGGCGTCGTACATCTACCAGTCGAAGTACGGCGTCAGCCTGTCGTTCTTCAATACGACGGGGACTGCGGACAGCGCCGCCTATGCGGCGAGCGCGAACTTCCATCCGAATACGCAGGGGTGGACGCCGGAAATATTCTGGATACCTGATCAGCACGTGCGAATCGGTATCCAGTACACGCACTTCACCAAGTTCCTCGGCGCGACGACCAACTACGACGGCAACGGACGCAATGCAAGGGACAACGACACGCTGTTCATCTATCTATGGCTGGCTTCATTCTGACACCCGGCGGGGCGACGGACATTGCGGCAGGGAGAGCGCTGACATGAACAAGGTGACCCATTTCGCTTGGCTTGCGCTGGTGCTGGCGGCATCGGGTTGTCACGACCTGGAGCGGTCGCGGGAAGTCGACAATCCGGCCGTGTCGGGCAAGACCATTGCATTGCAGGTGTGCTCGAACTGCCATGGCGCGACCGGCGTGTCGGTATCGCCGATGTTTCCGAAGCTCGCCGGGCAACGCAAGGAATACCTCGTCGACCAGTTGACCGACTTCAAGCATCACGCGCGCGCCGATCCGAATGCGAAGCGCTACATGTGGGGCTTCACGCATCTGACCGATGCGCAGATCGACCAGCTCGCGGATTATTTCTCGAGCCAGCCGGCGGTGCTCGGCGAGGTCGGCGATCGGCTGCTGCTCGACGCGGGGAAGGCGATCTTCGTATCGGGACTGCCGGACAAGGGCGTGTCGGCCTGTGTCGGCTGTCATGGCCAGCATGGCGAGGGCATGACCGGGTTTCCCCGGCTCGCCGGCCAGCACGCGGACTACGTGCTGAAGCAGCTGAGGGTTTTCCGGGAAACCGACACGCGCCCACGCGGTGCGGTGATGAAGGGGGTGTGCGCGAACATGACCGAGCAGGAAATGCGCGCGGTCGCGGCCTATGTCGAGGCCTTTCCGCCGGAAGCCGACGCTCCGGCGAGCCCGGCGAGCCCGTCGGTCGAGCAATGAGCCGCCGGCGCCGAACCGGCGTCACATGCGGCAGGTGCCGCGGGGCGGGCAGACGAGCGGCGCCGGCGGCGATCGTTTAGGTGTCTCGTCTCCCCCGGGGCGGGGCGCCTCTTTTTATTTGCATCCGATGGTTCCATCCTGGTGACGCTCATGAAAGCCATTCAATCGTCACGCGGCGGCATGATGTCCGTTGCCGCGTCACTGTATCGGCTGCCTCGACGACTTCGCGCGCCGGCCGCGGTTCGCGCGTGCGGGCCGGGCGACGACCGTCCGTTCCTCGCACGCCGGTCGGTCATCGACTGGCTGTTCGCCCTGGCACTCGTGGCGGGCGCAGGCCATGCGTTCGTGCATTACAACGAACACATGAATGACTACGACAAGGCGGTGATGATCGGCACCGTGCCGGCGCTCGTCGTGCTCGGCTGGCGCTGGAAGCCCGCGCGGCTG
>NZ_QTPU01000018.1:0-174640 GCF_003857805.1 Burkholderia sp. Bp9099 | reverse complement strand
CACGTTCGCGATGTCGACGCCCGTGTTGTCCGACTTCACGCGGACCTTCACGTTGTAATCGACCACTCTTTTCACTGCGACGATTATCTTCATGTATCTTCCGTTCAGTCTTTTCGTAGAATCCGACCAGCATTCAGTACGCCTGCCGGATCCAGCAGGTCCTTGATCGCCTGCATCAACGCAATCTCGTCAGCAGAACGGCTATGGTGCAGAAAGTCTCGCTTCACGACTCCGATGCCGTGCTCGGCAGAGATCGAGCCGCCCACGTCGGCGACTGCCCGGTAGACGAGATCTTCAACGCGATGCAGGTCGTCCGGGCTGTCGTGGGGACCCGAAAGCACGTGAAGATTTCCGTCGCCGATATGGCCGAAGAACAGGTGACGTTGGCGCGCAAACTGCTGCGTCAGCGCTTTGCGCGTCGAATCAACGAACCGCTCCATTGCTGCCATCGGAACGCCAACATCGAAAGCGGCATGCGGCTTGAGGTGCGCCAGCAGTTCGCCTATGGCTTCGCGATAGGCCCAAAGCCGCTGCGCGTCGTCGATCGATTGGGCTACGACGGCATCGGTCGCGAGACCGTGGTCGAACGCATTGGCCAGAAACTCCTCGAGTTGTCGCCGTTCGTCCGCTTCGTCGGTACCGAGCGTCTCCAGCAATGCGTACACCGGCGCGGGGGCATCGAAGGCTGGCCGCAACTTGTGGACTTCGCGAGCGGCGGCCATGAAGTCGTCCCACATGACCTCGAACGCGGAGAGGCCCGGCAGTGTGGCGCGAGCGTCGCGTATGAGCTGCGTTGCGGCGTCAAACGACGGAAGCGCACAGAGCGCAGTGCATGCGCTCGTTGGCAGCGGAGAAAGCTTGAGGACGAGTCTGGTAATCACGCCCAAAGTACCTTCGCTGCCGATGAACAGGTGCTTCAGATCTACGCCTGTTGTGTTTTTCGTGACGCGATTGAGCATGCTGAGCAGACGCCCGTCGGGCAACGCGACTTCGAGGCCAAGCACCATATCGCGCATTGTGCCGAACCGGATCACACGGTTACCACCAGCATTGACAGCGGCGTTGCCGCCGATCTGGCATGAACCGCGAGCGCCGAGATCGAGCGGAAAGTACCAGCCTTGTTCTTCGACGCGTTGCTGCAATTCTTCGAGAACGACGCCAGCCTGCACGGTGGCGGTGCCGCCTACGGTGTCGATTTCCTCGATTGCATCGAGCTTCGATAACGAAAGCGCGATTTCCCCTTCGCGCGGCGTCGCGCCACCGGCGAGACCCGTCAAGCCGCCTTGCACGACAGCACGGCGACGAAAGCGGCTGCAGATCTCAAGTGTCGCCGCCACCTGTTGCGGCGTGCGCGGGAACACGACGATGCTCGGCATGCAATGTGGTGCTTCACTCCAGTCGCCGGCGTGAGCCGACGCGACAGACGAGTCGAGCACGACCGAGCTGTCGCCGAGCGTGCTTTCGAGCGCTGCGACGAATAGGTCGACAGGCTGTTCGATGAATGGAGTCATTGAGTATGTCCGATGTTGAGTTGCCGATCCCGCCCGGCATTGCGCGGCATCGCAGCGACGATGCCGGCCGACAGCAGTAGAAACGCTGCGGTGACGTAAAGCGCGACGCTCGCGCTGCCCGTGCGGTCTACGATCCAACCGATCATGTAAGGGCTGACGAACCCGGCAAGGTTGCCGATCGAATTGACCAGTGCGATGCCAGCGGCCGCAGCAACCCCACCCAGCAACGAAGTTGGAATGCGCCAGAACACAGGCGCAAGGCACTGCAATCCCATGCAGGCAACCGTCAGCGCCACAAGCGAAACCACCTGCTGGCCGCTGTACAGCGCACTCGCGACGAGCCCGAGAGCCGCGGCAGCGCACGGTATGAGATAGTGCCAGCGATGCTCACCGCTTCGATCCGCGCTACGCCCGACCACCAGCATCGCGCCGATGCCGAACGCGTATGGAATTGCCGACAGCAGGCCCACATTCAGCGCAGACGCGACGCCCATGTGTTTGATGATCGACGGAAGCCAGAAACCGAAACCATACTGACCCATCGCGGCACCGAAGTACGCGAACGCCAGCAGCCATACTGCGGGCCGGCGCAACGCTTCGGAAAGCGATACCGTTTGTTTGTTCTTCGACTCTGCTTCGATGTTTGCAATCAGCCGGACGCGCGCTTCGTCGTCCAGCCACTTCGCGTTGCGGATACTGTCGTCGAGATAGAACAATGCAGCGATGCCGACAATCAGCGACGGTACGCTCTCGAGCACAAACAGCCATTGCCACCCGGATAAACCAGCCGCGCCGTGAAACGTCGACAGAATCCATCCTGAGAGAATGCCGCCGCAGACGCCGGCGATCGGAATGGCGGTCATGAATGTTGCGATCACGCGGCTTCGGCGCTTCGCTGGATACCAATATGTCAGGTAGAGGATGATCCCAGGGAAGAAGCCCGCTTCGGCGGCGCCAATCAGGAAGCGGATCACATAGAAGGCCGTCGTCGTGTGCACGAATGCCATGAGGCCCGTCAGCACGGCCCAGGAAATCATGATTCGGGCGATCCAGCGGCGTGCGCCGACCCGATGCATGATCAGATTGCTCGGAACCTCGCATACGAAATACGCGAGAAAAAAGATTCCGGCGCCGAAACCGTAGATCTGCTCGCTCCAGCCCAGCTCCGACACCATCTGCAATTTCGCGAACGCGATGTTGACGCGATCGAGGAACGCGATGACGAAGCACAGACAGAGGAACGGCACAAGCCGCCAGGTAACGATCGAGTAAGCGCGTTCTTCGAGCTGTTCCTCCTGCTCGAGGTGCGCGGTGAATGATTGCGCCACAGTGTGTCTCCTGAGTTGGAATAGTCGGTCTTTGTGGCGAAAGTTTGCGTCGGGCTATTCAATAAGACAAACGATGATTTCTGACCTATTATCGAGAAAAACTGTTCAATGGAGGGCGCATGTCCGGGGCCAGATTCACGCCGAGGCAGCTTGCTGCTTTCCTTGCCGTGGCGGATGTTCGCAACTTTGCGCGAGCTGGCGAGCGCCTGAACTTGTCGCCGTCCGCCGTAAGTCTGCTGATTGCGGAACTCGAAAGCGGTGTGGGCTTTCGCCTGTTCGATCGCACCACGCGTAGCGTGGCACTGTCGCCGGCCGGCCGGGAGTTCGTCGTTCACGCGAAGAGCGTGATGAGGAATATCGAACTGGCTCAGGCCGCGGCGGACGATATACGGAATCGCGCCGCAGGGATCGTTCGGATTGCAGCTCCGCTTGTAATCGCGACGACGATGATGCCCACTGCGATTAAGAGATACGGGCAAACGCATCCCAAGGTGGTGATACGGATTCGGGATGCGGCAGTCGATAACCTTGTAGACATGGTTGCCAACGGAGACGTCGACCTCGGAGTCGGCCCCGATCAGACGGTCGGTGATGACGTGGCGCGTATCGAACTGTTCAAAAGCCCCTGGGTGCTCTGGTGCGCGCCGGACAATCCTCTCTCTAAACGTGGACGGATTACGTGGTCCGACCTGCGAAAGCAGCCGGTTGTCGCGGCGGGTCGAGACTATGAACGTAACGTTTCACTGATGCGCGCAGGCGTCGCTGACGACGAGCGTATCGCGCCTATGGACGTCGTCGACAACATCAGCACCGCTCTTGGGATGGCAGCGGTTGGACTTGCGTTGACGTTGGCGCCGGCGTATGTCGGCCTGCTGGCGCGACCGCTTGGTTTGGTTATGCGCCGGATTGTAGAGCCGGAAGTCATGCGCCAAGTATGCCTTTACCATTCAGCAAGCCGCGCGGTCTCGCCAGCCGCTGAGGGCTTCCGTCAATACCTTGTAGACTCGTTGAGTGGTATGGAGTCGCTTGGAATAGCTGGGCGACGCGTCAAATGTTGATCCAGTGCTGTCGCACGGGTACGGCCGTCCAACGTGCCGATTCGAAATCGGAGCCACGATTTGAATTTGGGAAAATGTCGCGAGCTTCGGTTGTCCGGAATGTATCGATACAAGGTTGATCCGCGCTCGAACAGCCGCTCTTGGATATCACGCAGGCTGAGCTGAAACCTGTTGACCGAACGACAACCCTCCATGCTGTCCCAAAGCAGGATCGGGAAACCGGGATAGGGCCGGCTGCTGATGAGGAGTCGCTGGTCGCGGAGTTCAGCCGCATTCAGGTTCTCCTGGCGATCAGCAAGGACGAAGGCTGTCGATTCGCGGTTGCATGCGCCCTACCTGAGAATCGAAGCTGCGGCCATCCAAGCGTTGCGTTCTCCGCCGTCGCATGTATCATTCGCCCTTCCTCAAGATATTCATCAGTCGCCTACCTCTAAGTGGCTGATAAATATGCATAATTCATAGCCTATGCAAAGTTCCTGAACAAACCGCGCCATGGAAACTTACGACATCGCCGTGATCGGCGCGGGCGCCGCCGGGATGATGAGCGCCGCGGTCGCCGGGCAACTCGGCCGCCGCGTGGTGCTGATCGACCATGCGCCGCGGCTCGCCGAGAAAATCCGCATCTCGGGCGGCGGCCGCTGCAACTTCACGAACCTCCATGCGGGTCCCGACAACTACCTGTCGTCGAATCCGCATTTCGCGCGCTCGGCGCTTGCGCGCTACACGCCGCGCGACTTCCTCGGGCTCCTCAAGCGCCACCACGTGACCTGGCACGAAAAGCACAAGGGGCAGCTCTTTTGCGATCACGGCAGCGACGCGGTCATCGACGTGCTGAAGCATGAATGCGACGCGGGCGGCATCGCCTGGCGCCGGCCGGTGGTCGTCGACGCGGTGCGCCACGCGCCGTCCGACGGCTTCACGCTCGACACGCAGCAGGCGGGGCCGATCCGCGCACGCGCGCTGATCGTCGCCACCGGCGGCCTGTCGATCCCGAAGATCGGTGCCACCGACTTCGGCTACCGGCTCGCGAAGCAGTTCGGCCACAAGCTCGTCGATACGCGGCCCGCGCTCGTGCCGCTCACCTTTGCGTCGCAGGACTGGGAGCCGTTCGCGGCGCTGTCCGGCGTGTCGCTCGAAGTGCGCGTGTCGACCGGCGACAAGAAGCGCGGCGGCGAATTCGTCGAGGACCTGCTGCTGACCCATCGCGGCCTGTCGGGCCCGGGCATCCTGCAGATCTCCAGCTACTGGCAGTCGGGCGACCCGATCCGTATCGACCTGCTGCCGCAGCGCGACGCGGTGGCCGACCTGCTCGACGCGAAGCACACGTCGAAGCGGCAGATCGGCTCGCTGCTCGCGGACTGGGTGCCGTCGCGCCTCGCCCACGTCTGGCTCGACACGCACCGCGTCGCGGCCGACGCGCGGCTCGCGGACCTGCCCGACAAGACGCTGCGCCAGATCGGCGACGCGCTGTCCGGCTGGACGCTGACACCGAACGGCACCGAGGGCTACAAGAAGGCCGAGGTGACGAAAGGGGGCGTCGATACGCGCGAACTGTCGTCGGCGACGATGATGAGCGCGCGGGTGCCGGGGCTGTTCTTCATCGGCGAGGCGGTGGACGTGACGGGCTGGCTCGGCGGTTACAACTTCCAGTGGGCATGGGCGTCCGGCACGGCGGCCGGGCAGGCTGCGGCGGAGTTCTCGCGCGGCGTCTGACACGGCTGCGCGCCCTGCCGTTGACGGGACCCGGCCCTTATGTCTTTGCACGACGCTCTGCTATACTCGTAAGTCTTCCCTGCAAACCTTTATTCGTGTCGGATCATGACGATCATTCGCGTTAAAGAAAACGAGCCGTTCGAAGTCGCCATGCGTCGCTTCAAGCGCACGATCGAGAAGAACGGTCTGCTGACCGAGCTTCGTGCGCGGGAGTTCTACGAAAAGCCGACCGCCGAGCGCAAGCGCAAGAAGGCTGCTGCGGTGAAGCGTCATTACAAGCGGATTCGCAGCCAGACGCTGCCGAAGAAGCTGTACTGAACGATTGAGCGCCGCGCGGTTCGCTGAGCGGCGCACCGGCGACCTCCGCACGATCGGCCTCGTTCCGGGGCCGCGAGTCGCCGATGCCGGATTCGAGCAACCCGCTTGAGACTTAGTCCCAAGCGGGTTTTTGTGTTGACGCCCGTTCGCGGGCGTCGAAGTCACGTTTCCATCCCGGGTGCAAGATGAGTTTGAAAGAGCAGATCAGCGAAGACATGAAGGCCGCGATGCGCGCGAAGGAAAGCGAGCGTCTGGCGACGATTCGCCTGCTGATGGCCGCGATCAAGCAGCGCGAGGTCGATGATCGGGTGACCCTCGACGACGCGGGCATCACCGCGGTGATCGACAAGATGATCAAGCAGCGCAAGGACTCGATCAGCCAGTTCGAGGCCGCCGGCCGCGACGATCTCGTCGCGAAGGAGCAGGCCGAACTGACGGTGCTGGGCGCCTACATGCCCGCGCAGCTGTCGGACGCCGAAGTGGCCGCCGAAGTCCAGGCCGCGGTCGCGGCAACCGGCGCAGCCGGCCCGCAGGACATGGGCAAGGTGATGGGCGTGCTGAAGGGCAAGCTCGCCGGCCGCGCCGACATGACGGCCGTTTCCGCGCAGGTCAAGGCCGCGCTGTCGAAGTAAAACCCGCTTCCCGGCGCGTCGCATGCGCGTGCGCCGGGGCGTCGTATTGTCTTTTTTTCGCTCGATCCCACGGTGATTCCGCATTCGTTCCTGCAGGATTTGCTGAACCGCGTCGATATCGTCGACGTGGTGGGCCGGTACGTGCAGCTCAAGAAGGGCGGCGCCAACTTCATGGGGTTGTGCCCGTTCCATAACGAGAAGAGCCCGTCGTTTACCGTCAGCCCGACCAAGCAGTTCTATCACTGCTTCGGCTGCGGCGCGCACGGCACGGCGATCGGCTTCCTGATGGAGCATGCGGGGCTCACGTTCCCGGAAGCCGTGCAGGAGCTCGCGCAGTCGGTCGGGCTGACCGTGCCGCACGAGCCGTCGATGCGCGGCGGCGGCGGTGGAGGCGGCGGCGACTATCCGGCGCCCGTGTCGAAATCGGTCGCGACCGCGCTGTCCGACGTGATGTCCGCCGCGTGCGACTACTACCGCAAGCAACTGCGTGGCGCGACCGTCGCGATCCAGTACCTGAAGAACCGGGGCCTGACCGGCGAGATCGCCGCGCGCTTCGGGCTCGGCTATGCGCCGGACGGCTGGCAGAACCTCGAAACGGCGTTCCCGGACTATCGCGACGACTCGCTCGTCGAATCGGGGCTCGTGATCGTCAGCGAGAAAACCGACGCGCAGGGTGTGGCGCGACGCTACGACCGGTTCCGCGAGCGGATCATGTTCCCGATCCGCAACGTGAAGGGGCAGGTGATCGGGTTCGGCGGACGCGTGCTCGGCAGCGGCGAGCCGAAGTACCTGAATTCGCCGGAAACGCCGCTGTTCAACAAGGGCAGCGAACTGTACGGGCTGTTCGAGGCGCGCCTCGCGATCCGCGAGCGCAAGTACGTGCTGGTCGTCGAAGGCTACATGGACGTCGTCGCGCTCGCCCAGCTCGGCTTCCCGAACGCGGTCGCGACGCTCGGCACGGCATGCACGCCGATCCACGTACAGAAGTTGCTGCGCCAGACCGACACGGTCATTTTCAGCTTCGACGGCGACTCGGCCGGCCGGCGCGCGGCGCGCCGCGCGCTCGAAGCGTGCCTGCCGCATGCGGCGGACAACCGGACGATCCGATTCCTTTTCCTGCCGGCCGAGCACGATCCGGACAGCTATGTACGCGAATTCGGTGCGGACGCGTTCTCCGAGCAGGTCGAGCGCGCGATGCCGCTGTCGCAATTTCTGTTGAACGAAGCAATCGCGGGCAAGGCGCTCGATCAGCCGGAAGGTCGCGCGAAGGCGCTGTTCGACGCGAAGCCGCTGTTGCAGGCGCTGCCGGCGAACGCGTTGCGCGCGCAGATCATGCACATGTTCGCCGACCGTCTCGATATCCCGTTCGAGGAAGTCGCGGGATTGTCGGACGTCGATGCGCGCATCGCGGCGCCGCCGCGCCAGGCGCCCGCGCGCAGCGAGCGGCGGCGCGTGACGGACAGCGAAAAGCGCGCGTTGCGCACGCTCGTGATGCATCCGCGGATCGCGTCGCAGCTCGACGACGAACAGCTTGCGACCCTGCGCGCGCTGCCGCGGATCGGCGAGCTGTTCGCCGAAGTCGTCGAGCATGCGCGTGCGCTGGGTGACGGCGCGGAGTTCCGGCTGCTGTCCGATGTCCTGCGGACCTCCTCGAACGGCGCGACTTACGAGGAAATCTTCCGCGAAATTCTGGACTATGATGAAAACGTCCGCGATTTGCTGTTACAGAATCCGGAAGACGAGACGGTGCCCGAGCGGCAGCGTGAACAGGAACGGATCGCGGGGGAGGAACTGCAGGCCGCGGTGCTCAAGATGCGCTATGACGCCTGCTGCGACCGGCTCGATCGGCTGGCGCGGCAATCGACCTTCACACCCGAGGAACTGGCCGAATTGACGGAATTGAACCAGCAGCGAACCGATATGAAACGTCGGCTCGGGCTGTAGGCGGCCGGGGCGCTGAGAGAGGGCGCCCCAGCGTGCTATAATATAAGGTTTCCAGCGGTTTGTTTTCTAAGCAGAGGCGAGATTCGCGATGGCAAAGACGACAGGCGGAAAGAAAGCAACAGGCAAGGGCTCGACGGAGCCGACCACCAAGGTCACAGCGGCCAAGTCTGCTTCTTCCACCAGGACAACGTCTTCAGCCACGTCAGCCCCTGCAGGAAAGAAAACCGCGGCCGGCACTGCTCAGGCTGCGCCGGCGCCGGCAGCCAGAACACGGGCTGCCGCCAGACCCGACTCCGGGCCGGCCCAGCCGGCGGCGAAGCGGGCAAGTGCGAAAAGCGCAAGGGACACGACTGCCGCCGCGGACGAAACGGCAGTACGTACTACTCATGCACCTACGGTTCAACCGGCTGTCGTCCAGCAGCCGCGAGTCGATATAGCCGGTACGGCGAACTCCATGACCAAAAAGCTGAACGAAGTATCCGTCGATGACGACGCAAATCAGAGCGACGAGCAGCCCGCAGCCGCGGCTGCCCCGGGCAAATCCAAGGTGCGCGATCGTCGCGCCAAGGAAAAGGCGCTGCTGAAGGAAGCGTTCGCGACGAGCACGCCCGGCACGGCCGAGGAGCTCGAAGAGCGCCGCGTGAAACTGCGCGCGCTGATCAAGCTCGGCAAGGAGCGCGGCTTCCTCACGTATGCCGAAATCAACGACCATCTGCCGGACAACTTCACCGAGACCGAAGCCCTCGAAGGCATCATCGGCACGTTCAACGACATGGGCGTGGCGGTTTACGAGCAGGCTCCGGACGCGGAAACGCTGCTCCTGAACGACAACGCGCCGGCCGCGTCGTCGGACGATGAAGTCGAGGAAGAAGCGGAAGTCGCGCTGTCGACCGTCGATTCGGAATTCGGCCGCACGACCGATCCGGTCCGGATGTACATGCGCGAGATGGGCACGGTCGAGCTGCTCACGCGCGAAGGCGAAATCGAGATCGCGAAGCGGATCGAGGACGGCCTGCGCCACATGGTGATGGCGATTTCCGCGTGCCCGACGACGATCGCCGACATCCTCGCGATGGCCGAGCGCGTCGCGAACGAAGAGATCCGCGTCGACGAGCTCGTCGACGGCCTGCTCGATCCGAATGCTTCGGACTCCGCCGATACGGACGGTTTCTCCGCGAAGGAAGCGGAAGCGATCGAGAACGAGGACGAGGAAGCCGAAGAGGAAGAGGAAGAAGAGGAAGAGGAGGAAGACGACGGTGCCGCTCAGGCGTCGGCCAATGCCGCCCAGCTCGAAGCCCTCAAGCGTGCCTCGCTCGACAAGTTCTCGCAGATCAGCGAGTGGTTCGACAAGATGCGCCGCGCGTTCGAGAAGGAAGGCTACAAGTCGAAGTCCTACCTGAAGGCGCAGGAAACGATCCAGACCGAACTGATGACGATCCGCTTCACCGCGCGTACCGTCGAGCGTCTGTGCGACACGCTGCGTGCGCAAGTGGACGAAGTGCGTCAGGTCGAGCGTCAGATCCTGCACATCGTCGTCGACAAGTGCGGCATGCCGCGTTCGGAATTCATCGCGCGCTTCCCCGGCAGCGAGACGGATCTCGACTGGGCCGAGAAGATCGCGGCCGAAGGCCATGCGTACAGCGCGGTCCTGTCGCGTAACGTTCCGGCGATCCGCGAGCAGCAGCAGCGTCTGATCGACCTGCAGGCGCGCGTCGTGCTGCCGCTGAAGGACCTGAAGGAAACCAACCGCCAGATGGCGGCCGGCGAACTGAAGGCGCGTCAGGCGAAGCGTGAAATGACCGAGGCGAACCTGCGTCTCGTGATCTCGATCGCGAAGAAGTACACGAACCGCGGCCTGCAGTTCCTCGACCTGATCCAGGAAGGCAACATCGGCCTGATGAAGGCGGTGGACAAGTTCGAATACCGTCGCGGCTACAAGTTCTCGACCTATGCGACGTGGTGGATCCGCCAGGCCATTACGCGTTCGATCGCGGACCAGGCGCGCACGATCCGTATTCCGGTTCACATGATCGAAACGATCAACAAGATGAACCGCATCTCGCGGCAGATCCTGCAGGAAACCGGTCTCGAGCCGGATCCGGCAACGCTCGCCGAGAAGATGGAGATGCCGGAAGACAAGATCCGCAAGATCATGAAGATCGCGAAGGAGCCGATCTCGATGGAAACGCCGATCGGTGACGACGACGATTCCCATCTCGGCGACTTCATCGAGGACAACAACACGGTCGCGCCGGCGGATGCCGCGCTGCATGCCAGCATGCGCGACGTCGTGAAGGACGTGCTCGATTCGCTGACGCCGCGTGAGGCGAAGGTTCTGCGGATGCGCTTCGGTATCGAGATGAGCACCGATCACACGCTCGAGGAAGTCGGCAAGCAGTTCGACGTTACCCGCGAGCGGATCCGTCAGATCGAGGCCAAGGCGCTGCGCAAGCTGCGTCACCCGAGCCGTTCCGACAAGCTGAAGTCGTTCCTCGAAGGGAACTGATTTCCAGCGTCTCACTTGCGAACGCCGCCGGTATCCGCGTGATGCCGGTGGCGTTTGTCCTCTTTAGCGGCTTTGTTGTTACAATGCCGGCCCGGCTTCGTTGCCGGGGTGGCGTGTAGCACAGGTTGCTTCCCGTCTGGGCCCCTAGCTCATGCTTGGTTAGAGCAGCGAACTCATAATTCGTTGGTGCCGGGTTCGACTCCCGGGGGGCCCACCAGATTCGCTTTGTTCGAGAGTTTCCACGCGGTGCAACCGACCGCGATTGGACGCGAAAAGCCGGCCCGGTGGGCCGGCTTTTTCGTTTCTGGGCTTCAACGCGTCGGATCCGGGCAATCCATGGCTCCGGACTACCCGAACGGGTAGGGACCGTTCGTGTTCCCCATCCCTAAACTGCCTTCCCGAAGATTTCGCGGCGAGCGATCGCTTGTCTGCGTATTCGACGACAGACCGGTGCGCATCGAAGCCGACCATCGGCATACGCAGGCGAGCTCGACGCACTCGCTACCACCTATAATCCGAGCAAGCGCGCCTTCTTGTACGGCACGGTCGCACACGTGGACAACAGCAAGAACGGTAAATTCCCGGTGTTTGCGACGGCTCGCGATTCCAGCTTCCAGCTCGCCGACCCGTCCGAACATGGACGAAGGGCAAACCGGCGCGTACGTCGGGATGATGCACGTCTTCTAAAGCAACAGGCCGTTTCGCGGAGCGTTTTCCGCACAGCCGGCCACTGCGGGCACAGCGCAGTGGCTGGACGACTCGCCGGTGTTCGCGCGGGCGAGCCTCGCCACAGGCATCGCTTGACAAGCGATGCTGGCGCCGTCCTCAAAAGAAGGTTGAGATCATCATGACCAGATCAAGCGAATCATCATCGCCGGGGTTCATCGGCGTCGTAACGCTCCTGTTTATCGCGCTTACATCGCTCTTTCTGCTGATAGGCGGCGCGTACCTGCTCTCGCTCGGTGGCTCGGCATATTACGTCGTGACCGGCGTCGTGCTGCTGGCAGTGACGTGGCTGCTGTATCGCCGCAGTCCCACTGCGCTCGTGCTCTACGCGCTCGTGCTCGGGGGCACTGCCATCTGGTCGCTGTGGGAGTCGGGTCCCGACTTCTGGGCGCTCGCGCCGCGCTCGGGGGTGCTCGTCGTGTTCGGCGTGTGGTTGCTGCTGCTCGTGAGCTGGCGTCTCGACGCGCCACGCAAGCTCGGCGTGCAGTCGCTCGTCGGCGCGCTGGTGATCTGGGCGGGCGTGCTCGTGTACGCCTGCTTCAACGATCCGCAGACGGTCAATGGCACGATGGCTTCGTCTGTCGGTTCGCCCGCCGCGAACGCCAACGGCATCGACACCTCGGACTGGCCCGCGTACGGCCGCACTCAGGAAGGCACGCGCTACGCGCCGCTGCAGCAGATCACGCGGGACAACGTGAAGAACCTGCAGGTGGCCTGGACGTTCCGCACGAACGACATGAAAGGCCCGAACGATCCGGGTGAAATCACCGACGAAGTCACGCCTATCAAGATCGGCAATCTGCTCTACCTGTGCTCGCCGCACCAGAAGCTCTTCGCGCTCGACGCGCAGAGCGGCGCGCTCAAGTGGACCTTCGATCCGAAGCTCAAGACCGATCCGTCGTTCCAGCACGTGACTTGCCGCGGCGTGTCGTATGTCGATCTGACGGCGAGCGCCGATGTATCGGCAACGGCTGTTCCGGCTAGCGACGCTGCTGCTTCGGCGCCGCAGGCCGCCGCACCGGCAAGCGACGCAGCCGTATCGGCTACGGGGGCGTGCTCGCGCCGTATCTACCTGCCGGTCAACGACGGCCACCTGTACGCGCTCGACGCACTGACAGGCGAGCGCTGCGCGGGCTTCGGCAGCAATGGCGACCTCGATCTCCAGCATGCCATGCCGGTCACCACGCCGGGTATGTACGAGCCCACTTCGCCGCCGGTCGTCACCAGCAAGGTGATCGTCGTAGCGGGCGCGGTGGAAGACAACTTCTCGAATCGGGAACCGTCGGGCGTGATCCGTGGTTACGACGTGCGCACGGGCCAGCTCATGTGGGCGTTCGATCCGGGCGCGAGTGATCCGAACCATATCCCGGGCCCGGACGAGCACTACACCTGGAACTCGCCGAACTCATGGGCGCCCGCCGCCTACGACGCGAAGCTCGACATCGTCTATCTGCCGATGGGCGTGCGTACGCCGGACATTTGGGGCGGCGACCGTACGCCGGAGATGGAGCGATACGCAAGCGGCCTGCTCGCGCTGCACGCGTCGACGGGCAAGCTGGCCTGGTTCTACCAGACCGCTCACCATGATCTGTGGGACATGGACATGCCGTCGCAGCCGACGCTCGCCGACATCACGACCAAGGACGGCAAGACCGTGCCGGTCGTGTACGGGCCGGCCAAGACCGGCAACCTGTTCGTGCTCGACCGCCGCACCGGCGAAACCGTCGTGCCGGCTCCGGAACTGCCGGTGCCGCAAGGCGCCGCGCCTGGCGACCGTACTTCGCCGACGCAGCCGTTCTCCGAACTCACGTTCCGTCCGAAGAACCTGCTCACGGACAAGGACATGTGGGGCGCGACGATGTACGACCAATTGGTCTGCCGCGTGATGTTCCACAAGCTGCGGTATGAAGGCACCTTCACGCCGCCGTCGCTGCAAGGCACGCTGGTGTTCCCGGGCAACCTGGGCATGTTCGAGTGGGGCGGCATTGCGCTCGACACCGATCGTCAGATCGCCATCGCCAACCCGATTGCGCTGCCGTTCGTGTCGCGTCTGATCCCACGCGGTCCGGGCAACCCGATCGAACCGGCATCGGGTGCCAAGGGGAGCGGTACGGAATCGGGTATCCAGCCGCAGTACGGCGTGCCGTTTGGCGTGACGCTGAACCCGTTCCTCTCGCCGCTTGGCCTGCCCTGCAAGCAACCGGCATGGGGCTACATCGCCGGTATCGATCTTAAGACCAACGAGATCGTCTGGAAGAAGCGTATCGGCACGGTGCGTGACAGCTCGCCGATCCCGCTGCCGTTCAAGATGGGGATGCCGATGCTGGGCGGCCCGATGATCACTGCCGGTGGTGTGGCGTTCATCGGCGCAACGGCGGACAACTACATCCGCGCGTTCGACGTGAACGACGGCAAGCAACTCTGGGAAGCCCGCCTGCCGGCAGGCGGCCAGGCCACGCCGATGAGCTACTCGATCAACGGCAAGCAGTACGTCGTGATCGCCGCAGGCGGCCACGGCTCCTTCGGCACGAAGCTCGGCGATTACGTGATCGCTTACGCGCTGCCGAACTAACACGCGTTGCTGTTCGCACGGAGCGCCGGACAGAGGTATCGCTGCGCACGGTCCGATCCCCGAAACGGCATGCGTGGCATGCCGCTTTTTTTCCCGCTTTCTGGCGACTCTTTGGCCTTCGGCAAAATCTCGAAACCCGCGACGCCGCAAGGCCTCGCGGGTTTTTCTTTTGCGCGCCGCCTGAACGTGGCGAACGTGTCGAACGTGTTCACGTCCGTGTCGCATGTCGTATCGCCGCCACCGGGAAACACGGAGCGCGTGCCGTCCCGATGTCAATCGAAGTATGCTGTGGCGCGACCGGCGCGCGCGCTCGGGATTCGTCCAGCGCGCGGACCGGGGATCCGCGCCGCGCCCCGTCCGGCAGCCAGAACAAACACAAACAGACTTCGCCCGACCGTGGGGTGGCCATCATGATCATGTTGCGTTCGTGGAGTGCGATTCTCTCGTTGCTGATGCTTGCCGCGTGCGCCAGCCTGCCGCCGCAGGCTGATCGTGCGCCGACGCATGCGTTCTCCGATACCGAGAACACGCGCCTCGGCGCGGCGTTCCGCCAGCAGGCCGCCGCCCATCCCGGGCAGGATGCGTTTCATCTGCTGCGCGACCCGGTCGATGCGCTCGATGCGCGCGTGCTGCTCGCCGATCGCGCGGACCGCTCGCTGGACCTTCAGTACTACATCTGGCACGACGACCTGACCGGACACGAGCTCGCGGATGCGATCATCCGCGCGGCCGATCGCGGGGTCCGCGTGCGCGCGCTGCTCGACGATCTCGGGACGAACGCGGACGACCGCAAGCTGCTCGAGATCAGCTCGCATCCGAACATCGAGATCCGGCTCTTCAATCCGGTCGCCACGCGCCACTTCAAGAAGATCGGCACGGTGCTCGAGTTCTCGCGGGTCAACCGGCGCATGCACAACAAGGCGATGATCGCGGACAACCAGGCGGCGATCGTCGGCGGCCGCAATATCGGCGACGAGTACTTCGGCGCGTCGTCGATGCTGGAGTTCGGCGATCTCGACGTGGTCGTGCACGGCCCGGTCGTGAACGACATCTCGACCGAATTCGATACGTTCTGGAATTCGCCGTATGCATATCCGGTCGATGCGCTGGTCGGGCACGACGCGGCGCCCGGCGGCCTCGACCGGGAGCGCGAACGGCTGCGCGATTACCTGCGCGCGATGGAGGACAATCCGTACGTGCTCGAAGCGCGGCAACGGCTCGACCAGATCGTGCACGGGCAGGGGACCGAGCTGTCGTGGGGGCAGGCGACGGTCCTGTACGACGATCCGGCGAAGATCGCACGCTCGCCGAAGGACAGCAACGGGCACCTGATGCCGCAACTGCGCGCACTCGCGCTGCGGCCCGAGCAGGAGCTGCTGATCGTGTCGCCGTACTTCGTGCCGGGCAAGGACATGGTCGAACGGCTGCGTGCGCTCACGGCGCGCGGCGTCCGAGTGACGATCCTGACCAACTCGCTCGCATCGACCGACGTCGCGGCCGTGCATGCCGGCTACAGGCGCTATCGGCGCGATCTCGTCGAAGCCGGCGTGCGGCTTTACGAGCGACGCCCGTCCGGCGACAAGAGCATCTCGAAGCAGGTCATCATCGGCTCGTCGCGCGCATCGCTGCATGCGAAGACGTATGTGTTCGATCGCAAGAGCATCTTCATCGGGTCGATGAATCTCGACCCGCGCTCGCTGAACCTCAATACCGAGATCGGCGTTTACTGCGAGAGCCCGGCGATTGCATCCGAAGTCGCGATGGATCTGGAGCCGCGGCTCGATCGAATCGCGTGGCGCATCGAGTTGCGGACCGATCCGGCCGGGAAAGGGCGCCTCAAGTGGATTCAGACCGACGCGGACGGGAAGGTGACCGAACTCGATCACGAACCGGAAGTGTCGGCGGCGCGGCGCATGGAAGTGTGGTTTCTCGGCTTGTTTCCGATCGAATCGCAGCTGTGATTTCGCCTGCGCGCGACAGCCGCGGGCGACGTGTGCCGACGGTCGTCGTCGATCGGGACGCGCCGCATGCACAGCCGCCGACACGGTTCCGGGTGCGCGCAACGACATGCACCCGGAACCGCACCTCATCGCACGATCAGCGCGCGATCAGCGCGCGAAATCCGCCGTGCTCTGGATGAACGCGTTCAGCTTCGAGATGTTCACGCTGCCGAAGCCCGTCGTCGCATCCCAGCCGGCCTTCGCCTTGTAGCCGTACGTGCCGCTGCCGTTGTTGCCGGACGTCACGTCGTGCAGCAGCGCCGCATTGCTCGGAAAGTACTTGTAGATGCTCGACGCCGGGAACCCGAGCGCGTTGTTGTTCGCCGATTGCAGCCGCGCCCAGATGCCGGTGAAGATCGGCGCGGCGAGGCTCGTGCCACCTTCGTTGTTCAGGTAGCCCGAGCCCCACAGCGTGTCGGACGTCTGGCCGTTCACCACGAGGATCGCGCCGGTGCGCAGGTCGGCGTCGAAGCCGACGTCCGGTAGCGCGCGCTTGGTCGACCCGGTGAGGCTCGACGATTGCCACGTCGGCGCAGCTTCGTACTTGCTGTAGCCGCCGCCCGTCGACCACACGGTGCCCGGCTGCCAGCTCGGATCGTTCCAGACGATTTCGCTGTTGTACGCATTGGTCGACGTGGTGGTGAACAGCGTCGTGCCGCCCACCGCGATTACGTACGGCGACGTCGCGGGCTCGCTCACGGTGTAGGTCGAGCGCGACGGCGTGCCGCTCGCGCATTCGTACGCGCCGTGGTCACCGGCCGACACGGAGAAGGTTTGCCCCTGCGCGACGGCCTGCTTGAAGATCGTGTCGTCGGTCGCCTGCGAGCCGGTGCTGTACGAGGACGATTCGCACACGCCGAGCGACACGTTGATGACTTTCGCGACATTGTCGCTCACCGCCTTGTTGTACGCGGCGGTGATCGCCGTGAGCGTCATCGAGGGTGCCACGTAGAACACGACCTGCTTCACGCTGCCGCCGGCGGCGCCGACGATCGACTGGCTGTCGAGGTTCCATTCGACGGTGCCGGATGTATCGGTGTACGAACTGCCTGACGGACCCGTCGGCACGACGCTGCTGCTGATCGTGCCGAGACCGTTGTTCGCGGCGAACGTGTTGAGGTCGCTGACGGTCTGCGACAGGTCGCCTTCGGCGATGATGCCGACCGTGGTCTGCGAGGCCGTCGGCGTGCCGTCGCCGCCGTAGAGCGACGAGAATTCCGTCGGGTTGTGCGGCACCGCGGATGCGCCCGCGGGGATCGTCAGGTTGCTGGTGTTGCCTTGCGGCTTGCTGCCCGCGCCGGTGTGCATGAGTTCGACGTTCTGCAGGCCCAGCACCGCGCCGACGATGCCGCCGATCGCGTTCGGCACCTGCGCGGCATCGGTGTTCGCGTAGACGCTGCGGCCGTTGCGCGTGAAGCGCTTGAGCGTCGTGCGGAACGCCGACTTGATCGTTGCCGCGGTGCCGGAGGCGGACACGAGCAGGCGGTTCGGCGCAACCACGATGTTGACGAAGCCGGCCTGGCGCAGGTGCGCGACGACGGAGGCGACCTGCCGGTCGGTCGGCGCGTACTGCGCGGCGAACTGCGCCGGCGTGAGGAACTGCTTGTAGTGCGGCGAGCCGGGCGTATGCAGGTCGTGCAGGTACTGGTCGAGTTGCGCTTCGTTGCGCAGGTTCAGCCCGAGCACGATGTCGACCGATTCGCCGGGCGCCATCTCGGTGGCAGCCGCGGCAGCGGCGGCGGTGCTGGCCGCCGGCGCGCCGGCGGTACTGCTGCTTTCACCTTGCTGGACGAGCGGCAGGAAGCCCTTGGTGCGCGTTTCCGTCCAGCCGGCGGCCGGTGCGGCATGGACACTCGCCATGCCGAACGAAGCGGCTGCCGCGGCGGCGAAGGCGAGCTTGACGAAGCGGATGTGCTTTTGTTTCTTGTCTGCAACCTGATTCATGTTGAATTACCCCTCCGGTTGAACATCGAACGGCACGAACAACGACGGTCGACAGCGGCGCGGATCGTGCGCCGCCGATATCCGCCGCGCTCGCGCGGATGGCGCGGACGCGACGGGGCCTTTCGCCCGATCCGCAGGGGTGGTGATCCTCCGGGGGCGAAATGCTGGAATGCTCGGCAATGGAGGCGCTGCGCCGCGATGCAGGGCGGCCGCGCCAGCGGGTTTGATGCAGGCGGGATGACTAGAGCAACAGTTTCGGTATCCTGCTCATTCGGTTCGGTCCTTCGGCCTGCTGCCGGACGGCAGCTGCCCAATCAATTGCATCGGGATGTTGCATGCGCCAACGGAAGAAGAGGCGGTCGGCGGCGAGAACGTCGGTGCGGCGCAAGCGCAATGCGTCGAGCGGAATCGATTGCGTGATGGACAATTCGTCAGATTGCTTGAATCGGACGGTATCAAGAACGAAAGTTCGGTGTCAAACTTTTTCTGATTATATGAAACAAAATTAAATTGAATAAGATGAAATGATTTTGAAAAGTTTCGGGGTATTTTGTAATTTTCAAAGACACTGTCGGATGTAATGACGGATCGGCGCGCCGGATAATTGACGATTCCATTCGTAATGAGCGAATAGTTGTGGAGGAAACATTCGAGCCGCAGACGCCGGCTGCTCCGGTCACGCGTCGCGCAGCGCGCTCGCCGGCGAATGCGTAACGCAATCCGGTCTGCCATCCGCACGGAAACTTCAACGGCGCTCCCGTCGCCGAAGCTCGAGCTTCGGCGTGTCGTGCCGCTCGACGGCCTGCAGGTCGTCGACGAGCCGGAACAGGCCGTCGATACAGTGCAGCAGGCGTTCGTCCGGCGCGTCGCCGCTTGCCGACGCAAGTGTCTTGATCTCGTCGAGCCGCGTTTCGAGTTCCGCAAGCGGGGCGCGCACGATGCAGTCCGCATCGGCGGGCGAGGTCGTTTCGAAGGCAGTTGCGTGCTTGAGGCGAGCGGTCATGGCATTGAAGTCCTCGATGAATTGCGACATGGCGCTCGGGCAACCGTCGCGGTAAACCGCGCGCATCGAAAGATCGTCGGCGACGATCCGGCCGGCAGCGTGCGCGGCGGTGAGCGGGATGCCGGCGCGACGCCGGCCGCGCCGGCGAACGCAGCGAAGCGCGTTCGGCGCGCGAAGAAAACCGCCGCGCGTTGAGCGCGGCTATCCGTCGTTCGTTGGCGCGCGCACGGCGCGACCGGCGGTGGTCGCGCCAGCGGCATCCGTACGATCAGTCCGGCTTGCGCTCCGGCGCAACGGGCGGCGGCGGCTCGGCCGGCGTGCCGGCGGCGTGGTCGCTGTTCTCATCGTTCTCGGGCGCAACGGGCCGCGAACCGTCGTCATACGCGACGAGGCTGCGCTGCGGATTCGCGATCCGGATTCCGCGTTCGCGGAACAGCACCGCGATGCGCCGATTGAATTCGCGCTGCACGCCCCAGCGCGCCGAGTCCTTGCACTGGATCTGTCCTGCCAGCGCGATCGCCGCGCCGTCGACCTGGTCGATGCCCCAGTAGCTGAAGTCCGACAGGATGCCGTCCTTGTAATCCGGATCGTCGCGCAACGCGGCGCCGATCTCCTTCAGTGTCGCGATCGCGCGATCGATGTCCTGGCCGTAGGCAATGCTGACCTTGACGGCCGCGTTGCCGAGCCCGCGATTCGTATTGTTGACGGTCGTCACCGAGCTGAACGGGATCGTGTACAGCGACCCGTCGCCCGCGCGCAGCCGCACGGTGCGGATCGACAGATATTCGACCGTGCCGGATACGCCGGCGAGCGTGACCCAGTCGCCCACCTGCATCGCGTTCTCCATCAGCAGGAAGATCCCGGTGATGAAGTCCTGCACGAGCTTCTGCGAGCCGAAGCCGAGCGCGACGCCGAAGATGCTGGCGCCGGCGAGCAGCGGACCGATGTTCACGCCGATTTCGCTGAGGCCGGTCAGCACGACGACGAGCGCGATCATGATGAACAGCAGCGAACGCAGCATCGGCAGCAGCGTGCGCAAGCGCGCCGCGCGCACGAGGTTGCCTTCGCGTGTCCACTGCTGCAGGCGGCGCTCGATCGCGATGTTCGCGGCTTCCCAGACGATCAGCGCGACGACGGCTGCAATCGCGATCGTGATCAGCGCCGACGCGAGCCGATGGCCGATCGTGCCGGTCGCGAACGCGTGGAAGATCGGCACGCCCCAGGTCTGCAGCAGCAGCACGACGGTCACGACGGCGATCGCCGCCGACACGACCTGGCGCACCAGCGGGTAGTAGCGGTACGCGTGCAGGTGGACGAGCGTGCGGTCGTCGTCGCGGCGCTGGAACACCCGCGCGAGCGCGCCGAACACGACGATCGACACGATCCGCATGCCGATCATCACGGCGATCGAGCGGCCACCGAGCGTGATCAGCACGCGGTAGCCGTTGTGGACGTCGAGCGCCCACACGAACCACAACGCCATCACGACGAACACGGACACGGGTGCCCACGCGTCGGCAAGCGCGTTGCCGACCATCGCGAAGGCCGGCCGATCCTCGCCGGCCGCGCGGATGCGCGCGGCGACCGGCTGGCGGCACCGGAGGATCAGCGCCGAGATCATCAAGTGGCCGACGAGCGCGACCGCCTTCAGCAGCGCGACGTGACCGGCGTCGCTGAGGCCGAAGCTCGCGGCGATCTCGACCGCGGCCGTGCTGGCGCCGACGACCGTCACGATCCGCGCGATCGCGCGCTGCGCGAACGCGGCCCATGCGTCGCTGATGTGCAGCAGCCGCAGCTGCCGCGCGTCGGGCTGGAAGAACAGCCGGCTGACGATCGTCACGAGGCGGCAGATCACGTAGATGTCGATCAGCGATTCGAGTGCCGTTTGGGTCGGCGTGCCGGCGCCGTCGAGGACCGACATCGTCAGGCTCGCGACGCCGACGAATACCAGCAGCGGTATCACCCGCAGTGCGAGGCTGACCAGCGCGCGCGGCATCCGGCGCAGCAGCGTGGTGTGGCGCCGCGCATGGCCGCGACCTTGCGACGACGTATCGGGCGTGCCGGTGCCGTCGGCGCGGGCAGCGGTGGCGGCCGGTTCCGGCGTCGAAGCGCGGTCGCCGGGACCGGGCGGTTCGGGTTCAGCTGAATCGGCGTCGGCATCTGCATCGGCATCGGCATCGGCCCGGCGCGACGATTCGGTGCGGCGCGCGCTCAGCGCGGCCAGCGCGCGCCGCAGCAGCCGCTTCGCGAACCATTCGACGGCGAGCGCGGGCACGAGCACGGCGAGGATGATCAAGATCGCGCGCGTGAGATCGGCACGTTGGTCGGCGCGTACGAGCCGCTCGTGCCACCAGTTGCCGACCGAGCCGACGTCGAGCAGCGAGCGCAGCGATTCGTTCAGCGCGCCGCCGATTTCACCGGCCCAGCGCGATCCCTGCCGCACGAGCATCGACGCGAGCCCGTTCGTCGTGAGTGCGGCCGGAGCGGTGCCAGCCGATGCCGCGCTGGCCGGCGCCGCGGCGCTCGCCGCGAGCGCGGGCGTGCTCAGCACGCCGACGGCCGCGATCGCGCGCAATGTCGTTTCGACCTGCTCGCGCTCGCGCGGGTTTTGCAGGACGGAGAGGGCCTGCTGCGCCTGCTGCGGCGTCAGCGCGGGCACGGCGCCGGAGGCGGCCGAGGCGGCGGCCGGGGCAGGGGCGGCCGCGTGGGCGGCCGATACGACGGCGGCGAGCAGCCAGCCGAGCAGGAAATATCGCATGGGTAGGCGTGCGGGCGCGCATCGGAACGTGACCCGCCGGTCTGGACGATGGACGGAAGTTAACATGATTGCCATCGGAACCGGATAGTTCCGTCGACGAATATTCGAATCGGGCATGCGGCAGGCGGTGCGGGCGTTTGCGCGCTGCCGTGCGGTTCCTTTCGCGTGGCGGTGTCTAGCGCCGGCCGTTCACGATCCATGATGAGGGCGGGTCGTCGGGTGTTGGCATGCGGTCCCGCCGCAAGCGAAAGCGCAGGATCGGGAACGAAACGTGCTCGCCGGTGACTCGATGGATGGCCAACCGTGGCTTCGACTGTGGGCCATGGGTGGAGAATTCCGGATTCCTGATGAATCAACCGCGATCGTCGTGAAAGACCGGCAATACATGCTCGGCGATTTCCTCGATGACCTCGCGCACGGGCCGGTCCGAGCCGGGATTCAGCGTGACGTGGTGCGTGCCGGCTGCCCGCATGTCCCGCAGGATGTCGATGAGCGCATTCCGACCGGTCGCATAGCCGAGCGGCAGCGCGGTGGGCGGTGCATCGCGATTCGCATCGAGATCGAGCCGCATCGATACGCCGAACGCGCGAAAGCCCGGCGGTGCAAGCCGGTCGACGGCCGCGCGCCACATTGAATAACGAGCGCGCTGCGTGTCCGGGTCGCGATGATAGGTCATCCAGCCGATCGCGTTCCGTGCGATCCAGTCGACGCTCTGTCCGCCGGAGCCGACGGCAAGCATCGGCACCGCGTCGTCGCCGAGCGGCAGCAGCGTGAACTCGGGCGCGTCGGGTGGAGTCTCGTCGGGCAGCACACGGGACGGCACGCCGAGCGCGGCCGCGACGATGTCCCAATGCCGGCGATACCGGTCGCGCCGCGTTTGCGCGTCGACGCCGAACGCCGCATATTCGGGTGGCCGGTCGCCCGAGCCGAGGCCGAGGAGGAAGCGCCCGCCGGACAGCGTCGCGACCGACAGCGCGCCTTTCGCGATATGCAGCGGATGACGCAGCGGCAGCACGATCGCGCCGCTGGCAAGCACGATCCGGCGCGTGCGTGACGCGAGCGCGCCGAGCAGCACCCACGGATCGAGATGCCCGACCGGGTCGGGATAATCGGCGCTGTTGAGCGGCACGTCGCGAACCCACAGTGCGCGAAAGCCGAGCGAATCGGCCAGCGCCGCGAGTTCGAGCTGCTCGTTGAAATCCGCGACGGTACGGCCGCTGCGCAGCAGCGGCAGCGTCAGGCCGATCGACAGCCGCTCGGCCGAGAAGACGCGCCGCGCGACGTCGGCGCGGCCGGAGGCGGGCAGGGTCATGTCCATTCCTTGGAGACGGGGCGAAGCCGGTGCGCGCGCCGCACCGTGTCCGAATGCTAACGTGTTTGCGCGCCGCCTGCGGCGCGCGGCGGTATCGGCGATTCCGGCATGATCGGCACCGTCGGTCATCCGGCAATCAATCAGCATGAACGTACGTCGGCGCGTCGTAGCCGGTCTTGCGGCGAGCAGCGTGCTGTCCGTGGTTGCAGGCGGTGCTCGCGGGTTCGACGAGCGCGTTCGACCATGCATGCGCGGCCAGGGTCGCACGACTGACTGTAAGCGGATCGTCGGCATCGAACCGACGCAAACGCGCCGCCCGCGCACGCGTCACATGCGTGCAACACCGGCGTCGCATCCGGTGCGATCGATCGCGCGGGCCGTTTCCCCTCGTTTCACTTTCGAAACGTTCACGCCTGTCTGTCGCCGTGCGATTTGCATCGGGGTCGTTTCACGGCCCGCGCGGCCTTGCACGGCGAAGCATGGTGCGCTCCTTGCATGTCTGTATGCGCCGTGAGCGCGATCGCCGGGCGCAGCAGGGGCCCGGCCGTCGCTTCAGTAGGTCGGACGCATCGAAGACGGGGACAAGAGAATGAGAACAGACCGAATCGCAACGTGCCATGTTGCAAACATGAATCGCCGACCTGCCCGTGATTTCGCGTCGCCGTTGATTACGGCGACATGAGCGCGCGGCTTTTCGTTTCATCCGGACCCATCCGGTTCGTTCCGAACGACGACATGCAGGCGTGACGCACGAGGCCGACCCGTGCCGGTCGGCCGTCGGGGATGAACCGCCGGTGCGCGGATGGGCGACTATGACTTCCGGATCGTCATGCCGACGCGCGAAACGCACGCGCGCCGCACGCGAAGCATGCGTGCGTGTGCCGTGCGCCGTGCCGCGCGGCGATCCTCGCAAACATCAGGGCAATTTCAGGAATTCGAAGGTGTAGTCCCGGGGAAGGTCTGCCGGCGGCGTTGCGGCGGATCCGACGACATTGTGCTGTCAGTTGATCCACTACCCCGATGGATCAATTGTTGATGCGCCCATCGCCATGTGGTCGATGGGCGTCTTTTTTTGCGGCGCCGGTGTCGCGCGCGGACCGCCGGCCGGATCGCGCGGCGTTCTGTATCATGTGCTGGCGCGCCGGCCGCACGGCCGGCCACTGCGCCCGATCACGCGCCGCCAACATGAACGACATCGCCTTGCCCGACCCCTCATCCGCCGGCATCGAACCGGCCGCACTCGATGCGCTGCACGCGTTCGTCGAGCGCCATCCGCGGCTGCTCGTGCTGACCGGTGCGGGCATCAGCACGGATTCCGGCATTCCCGGCTATCGCGACCGCAACGGTCAATGGATGCGCTCGCCGCCGATCCAGCTCCACGAATTCCTCGGTTCCGACGCTGCGCGCCGCCGCTACTGGGCGCGCAGCATGATCGGGTGGCCCGTGGTGGGCCGTGCGCAGCCGAACCGCTCGCATGTCGCGCTCGCGCGGCTCGGCGGCACCGGCCGGATCGAGCGCCTCGTCACGCAGAACGTCGACGGGCTGCACCAGCGCGCGGGCAGCGGCGACGTGATCGAACTGCATGGCGGCATCAACGGCGTCACGTGCCTCGACTGCGGCGCGCATCACGCGCGCGCGACGATCCAGGCCGTGCTCGAAACGGACAACCCCGAGTTGCTCGGCGCGCACGCGGAACCCGCCGCCGACGGCGACGCGCATCTCGAATGGGCCGCGCTCGACACGTTCCGCATTCCTGCCTGCCCGGCCTGCGGCGGGCTGCTGAAGCCGGCGGTGGTGTTCTTCGGCGAGAACGTGCCGCGCGAGCGCGTCGCGCTGGCGTCGCAGGCGCTCGATGCGGCCGATGCGCTGCTCGTCGTCGGCTCGTCGCTGATGGTGTATTCCGGCTACCGGTTCTGCGTGTGGGCCCAGGCGCAGAACAAGCCCGTCGCCGCGCTGAACCTCGGCCATACGCGTGCCGATCCGATGCTGACGCTGAAGGTCGAGGCGCGTTGCGCGCCCGCGCTCGACGCGCTGAACGCGCGGCTGGGCGTCGCCGGCAGCGCGCCGGAGCACGCATCGTGACCGGGCCGACGTCGTCGTCGGATCCGTCCGCGCGGCTGTCGGCACCGGCGGCCGAGCGCAATCGCGGGCCGATCCTCGACGTGCTGCGCCGCGTGCTGCCGGCTACCGGCGACGTGCTCGAGATCGCGAGCGGCACCGGGCAGCATGCGGTCCATTTCGCGCAGGCGCTGCCGGGGCTGCGCTGGCAGCCGAGCGATCCCGACGCGCACGCGCGCCGCTCGATCGCCGCGTGGGTCGCGCATGCCGGCCTCGCGAACCTGGCCGAGCCGCTGGCATTCGACGTGCGCGACGCGTCGTGGCCGGCCGCGGCGTTCGACGCGATCGTCTGCATCAACATGATCCACATCTCGCCGTGGGCCTGCACCGATGCGCTGTTCGCCGGCGCGTCGCGCGTGCTGCGTCCGGGCGGCGTGTTGTTCCTGTACGGCCCGTATCGCCGCGCAGGCCGGCACACCGCGCCGTCCAACGAGGCATTCGACCAGCAGTTGCGCAGCCGCGATCCGTCGTGGGGCGTGCGCGATCTCGAGGCAGTCGTCGCGCTCGGCCTCGACCGCGGGCTCGACTGCATCGAGGTCGTCGACATGCCGGCGAACAACCTGAGCGTCGTGTTCCGGCGCCTGCCGCACGCGGAGCAATGACACGCAAGCGCGCATCGCGGCCGGGTTTCCACTATCCTTTCGCCTGTGCGCGCGGCCCGGCTCGGGTCGCGCCCCGTTTTTTCCGGAGAATTGACTAATGGGCAAACAAGCAATCGGTGTGATCGGGCTGGCGGTGATGGGCCGCAATCTCGCACTCAATATCGAGAGCCGCGGTTACGCGGTGTCGGTGTACAACCGCAGCCGCGAGAAAACCGACGAACTGATCGCCGAATTCCCCGGCCGCAATCTGGTGCCGACCTATACGCTCGAGGAGTTCGTCGCGTCGCTCGAGACGCCGCGCCGGATCCTGATGATGGTGAAGGCCGGCGAAGCGACCGATGCGACGATCGCATCGCTCAAGCCGCTGCTCGAGAAGGGCGACGTGCTGATCGACGGCGGCAATACGCACTTCACGGACACGATCCGCCGCAACCAGGAGCTCGCGCAATCGGGCCTGCATTTCATCGGCACCGGCGTGTCGGGCGGCGAAGAGGGCGCGCTGCGCGGCCCGTCGATCATGCCCGGCGGCCAGCGCGACGCGTACGACCTGGTCGAGCCGATCCTCAAGCAGATCGCCGCGAAGGCGCCGTCGGACGGCGAGCCGTGCGTGGCGTACATGGGGCCGGACGGTGCGGGCCACTACGTGAAGATGGTCCACAACGGCATCGAGTACGGCGACATGCAGCTGATCGCCGAGAGCTATGCGGTGCTGAAGGACGTCGCGGGCCTGACCAACGACGAACTCGGCGCGGTCTACACCGAGTGGAACCAGGGCGAACTCGACAGCTACCTGATCGAGATCACGTCGAAGATCTTCGGCAAGAAGGACGAAGAGACCGGCAAGCACCTCGTCGACGTGATCCTCGATCGCGCCGCGCAGAAGGGCACCGGCAAGTGGACCAGCCAGAACGCGCTGGACCTGGGCGTGCCGCTGCCGCTGATCACCGAGTCGGTGTTCGCGCGCGTGCTGTCGTCGCTGAAGACCGAGCGCGTCGCGGCCAGCAAGATCCTGTCGGGCCCGGCCGCCGCGCCGTTCGACGGCGATCGTGCCGCGTTCGTCGAAGCCGTGCGCCGCGCGCTGTACCTGAGCAAGGTGATCTCGTACGCGCAGGGCTTCGCGCAACTGCGCACGGCATCCGAAGAGTACGGCTGGAACCTCGATCTCGGGACGATCGCGAAGATCTTCCGCGCGGGCTGCATCATCCGCGCGCGTTTCCTGCAGAAGATCACGGACGCGTACGCGAAGGATCCGGCGCTCGCGAACCTGCTGCTCGACCCGTACTTCAAGGACATCGCCGCGAATTACCAGGCGTCGCTGCGCGACGTGGTGGTGGCCGCGGTGAAGGCAGGCGTGCCGGTGCCGGCGTTCGCGTCGGCGGTCGCGTACTTCGACAGCTACCGTTCCGAGCGGCTGCCGGCGAACCTTGTGCAGGCGCAGCGCGACTTCTTCGGCGCCCACACGTTCGAGCGTACCGACAAGCCGGGCAGCTTCCACGCGAACTGGTCGTAACCGGCAGGCGAGGACGGTATTGTTGCGAAATTCTATTCCTTGAGTAGGGTTTTTCGTTCCCGGATCCCGCAATTGTTGGTTCCGAGGAAACAGTGTTTTCGCTCTTTCATGGTTTTCCCTAGGTGATCTCGGGGCTAAACTTTGTTCCATCGCTGCAGACATGGTGTGTGCGGCGGAGCAAAAAAATCCCGGAGGTAATCATGAAATCGCTGATCGCAACGTTCGCTGCAGCTGCCGTCCTCGCCGTTCCCGCCGTCTCGTTCGCCCAACAGAACGCCCCCGTCACCCGTGCGCAGGTGAAGGCCGAACTGGCCCAGCTGCAACAGGCCGGCTACAAGCTGGGCAGCGACCGTACCGACTACCCGGCAAGCATCCAGGCAGCTGAAGCCCGCGTAAACCCGCAACAGAACGTCGCCGCTGCCGATACGAGCGGCTACGGTGCGCAACCGGCCGCCCAGCAAGAATCGGGCGCCCCGGCCGCTGCCAAGACCGGCTGGCAGGTCAAGCGCGTGTCGGACGGTGCACCGGTCTACAAGGGTCGTTGAGCGTCATCGATCGCCGGCCGCATGGGCGGCCTGATCTGACCCCTGCGCAGTACACACAGCCCGTCGTTCCGAATCACGGAACGACGGGCTGTATTCATTGGCGGCGCCCGCCGCGTCAGTGCAGCGGCCGCGGGCCGCGGCCGATGTCCCGGAACAGCGCGTCGCCCGGTTCCAGCGCCTGCAGCCATGCTTCGTCGTAGCCGCTCAGCGTGTCGAGCGCATCGCGCAGCCGCTCGATTGCGAGTACCGGCAGCTCGACGCTGTGCCGGGTAGCGCCGCTCAGGTGCGCGACGCTCGCCAACTGGACGAGGGCGTCCGCGGCTTCGGCGACGTCCGTCGCGAACAGCAGGTGCCGGTTGAGCAGTTCGACGAGGCCGCTGGAACCGGCGAAATCCTCGGCGTTGAGCTGCACGGACAGAAACGTCGCATTGTTCATGGTTTTTCTCCTCGTTATCGCTGGAACGTGTGGTGCTCCTCCGAGTATAGGAGGCGGCCGGCAGCGGGGCGGCGCTCATGGGCGCGATACGGCTGCCCGCCGCGGGACGGCCGGCCCGAAGTCCGCGGGACACCCTGCGCGGCGCGGCCCGCAGCCCGCCGGTACCCGTTCGTGGCGCCGCAAGATTGTTGCCGGCTGGGGCTCCTGCCGCGGTCCTGACCGCGACAAATGGTATCTTTGCCGGTCGGGACGACGCAGAAATGGCGCGAAAAAGGGGCCGGTGAGCCCTTTCGCGTCGACGTCCCGCGGTGGAAACTGACGGCCGCGAGAGCGGTCGGATACTGGTTGGTCCGGCCGTTCGGCCGGACATCGTGCGTCGCACGCCGGAGGGCGGTGGGCGGCGCAACGACGCAAATCCGGGAGGACCCTTGAGAAAAACGATTCCGATCCACGATGCGCTCACGCGCTGGTTGCCGCAGGCGGCGTTCGTCGCCGCGGCCGCCGCGCTGACGGGCTGTACGATGACGCCGTGGACCGACAGCTGGCAGCCGGTGCGGCCGTCGACGCCTGCGTCGGTCGCCACGCCGGGCGTGATCGCCGGCTATTACCGCGTAAATCCGGGCGACACGCTCGCCGGCATCGCCGCCGCCTACGGGCAGCGCGTGCAGGACCTGGCCGGCTGGAACCACATGTCGCCGAATGACGCCGTGTATCCCGGCCAGGTGCTGCGCGTCGCGCCGCCGCCTGCGGCGACGTCGCTCGGGCAGCCGTCCGCGGCGGCCGCGCAGCCGGGCTCGCTGGCATGGCCGGCCATGGGTATCGTCGCGACGCCGTTCTCGGCCGGCAAGACGCGCGGCATCGTGATCGCCGCGTCGGGGCCCGACCGTTCGGTGCGGGCCGCGGCCAACGGGCGGGTGGTGTACGCCGGCTCCGGCGTCAAGGCGTATGGCCCGCTCGTGATCCTGAAGCACGACAACGGGCTCATCACGGCCTACGGGCACAACGGCAGGCTGCTCGTCAACGAAGGCGACGCGGTGCGCGCGGGCCAGCCGGTCGCCGAGATGGGCACCGACGCGAGCGGCCGCGCGACGTTCGAGTTCGAAGTCCGGCAGAACGGCAAGGTCGTCGACCCGATGAACTTCCTGCCGCGCAACGGCGGCTGACACGCCGCTTCACGACGTGTGCGCCGTGCGGCGCACACGCTCCCGCTCCGGCCTTCACCCTTCCTCGAGCGCCGCGGCGTCGGACTGCCTCGCATGATTGCCGAGCCAGCGGATGCCTAGCGCGAGCCCTGCCGCGCCGAGCGCGATCAGCGAGCACTGGATCGCGACCGGCAGGTAGCCGTGCGGCCGCGGATCGACGAACGGATAGGGATACCAGTTCTCCAGCGCGCCGCGCACGAGCGTATAGGCGAGATAGATGACCGGAAAGCCGAGCCACGCGACCGCGCTGCGCCACGGGATCGGCGAGCGCGGCTCCACGTACAGCCAGTCGCACAGCACCACGAGCGGCACGATCCGGTGCAGGACCCAGTTGTTGAGGGCCGGCGTGACGTGGCGCAGCGCATCGAGCCGTGCGAGCAGCAGTTCGTAGACGATCGCGGTGATCAGCACGTAGAGCACGGCGGCGCCGCGCATCGATTCGTAGCGGGCCGAGCCGGGACGCGTGATGCGCGACAGCCCCGCGACAAGCATGGCCGCTGCATACAGGCTGCTCAGTTGGGTGAAGTAGCTGAGGTAGTTGCCGAGATGGAAGGCCGGCATGCCCCAGTTGCCGGCGACGCTGTGCAGCGTGGTGGACACCGCGAGCAACGCGGCGATCAGCCGGTAGGCCGCAACGAAGATCGCTTTGCTCATGATGCCCGCGCAACGTCGCACCAAAGCTTCATCGTGCCACAGCCGCGCACGCGCGCGATGCGGATTTTCCATATGGCGGCACCGTGGAACGGGCCGCGCGGATTCGTCGGATATTTGATCCGGTCGCACAACGCCGGCCACGCGCGAGGCTACAATCGGGGCAGCCGCCGGGCACCGGCCAGCCCGGCACGGGCCTCCCCCGCATACCACACGAGAAACACGAGACAACGCATGAAAAACATCCTCGCGAAACAGACGCGCTACAGCGCGCCCGCAATTTTCTTCCACTGGGTCATCTTCCTGTTGGTGGCACTCGCCTACCTGGCCATCGAGATTCGCGGACCGAAAGGCAGCGACAGCCGCGTGTTCTGGATGAACGTGCACTTGCTGGCAGGCACGTTCGTGCTCGTGCTGTCCGTGCTGCGCGTGCTGTGGCGGATGATCAGCCGCGTGCCGGACCCGATTCCGCAGGCGACGCTGCTCAAGTGGCTGTCGATGCTCGCCCATGTCGCGCTGTATGTCTTCATCATCGCGCAGCCGCTGCTCGGCATCATGCTCGTCAACATGGGCGGCAAGCCCGTGTCGCTCGACTGGATCGGCGTGTCGTTCACGCTGTTCGGCCCCGACAAGGCGCTGCGGCCGACGATCAAGGAAGCGCACGAACTGATCGGCAACGCGTTCTACTTCGTGATCGGCCTGCATGCGCTGGCCGCGCTTTACCACCACTTCATCCGGCGCGACGACGTGCTGCGACGCATGGCGCCGTGATCGCCGCGCGCTGAAGCCGCGCAGCATCCGGGGGCGCATGGTTGTTGACGCAACCATGCGCCCCCGATCCGTTTACCCCGATGCGCGGCTGGCCATCGCGGCGAACATTCTGTAACATCTCGGCTGTTTTTACGTTCCGCTTACGCATCGCCGCGCATGCTGCACCGACATCGTCACCTGACCGCCTGGCTCGGCGTGTTCGCGATCTGGCTCGCGATCGCGGCGCCGCTGGTGTCGCAGTGGCGCATCGCGCAGGCGACGACTCCCGACGCAATCGTCTGTAGTGCAGAGCATGGTGCGCACCGTGCGCCCGATGCAGGCCACGCGCACGATTACGCGCGGCATCTCGATGCGTGCGGCTACTGCGGCTTCTTCGCGCACAGTCCAGCGATCGGCGGCGCGGCCGCCGTATCGTTCGCCTTCGTCCCCGCTCATGCCGTTTCCGCCGCCGCGCCGCATGCCGTCGCGGCGCGCGCCGACCGCTACCCGCGCGCATATCCACGCGCACCGCCCGAGCGCGCCTGACGCGCTGCCTTCCGTTTCTTTCATCGCCGATATCCGTGCGGTCCGTCGAGGCCGCGTGGAGGGCGTCACTCGGGCTTTCGATCATGACCATTCTTTCCTTGCGCGCGCCGAGGGCGTCGCGCCATTCCCGTGTGCGGCGCGTGCCGCGCATGCTGAAACTCACCGTTCCCGCGCTCGCCGTCGGCGCGATGACCGCGGCGGCGGCCGCGACCGAATCCGCACGTGCGTCCGGGGCGCCCACGGACGACGCGGCCACGCTGCTGCCGCCCGTCGAAGTCGTTGCGTCGCCGCTGACGACGCCGCTCGTCGTCGTCACGGATCCGAAGACGCCGCGCCAGCCGCTGCCGGCGAGCGACGGCGCGGACTACCTGAAGACGATTCCCGGCTTCACGTCGATCCGCAGCGGCGGGACGAACGGCGACCCCGTGCTGCGCGGGATGTTCGGTTCGCGGCTGAACATCCTCGCGAACGGGATGCCGACGCTCGGCGCCTGCCCGAACCGGATGGACGCGCCGACTTCGTATATCGCGCCGGAAAGCTATGACAAGGTCACCGTCGTGAAGGGCCCGCAGACCGTGCTGTACGGCCCCGGCGCCTCGGCCGGCACCGTGCTGTTCGAACGCGTGACGCCGCGTTTCGAGCGTCCCGGCATGCGGTTCGACGGCAGCGTGGTCGGCGGCTCGTTCGGCCGCAACGACCAGAACGTCGACGTGACGGCCGGCACGCCGGACGTCTACGGCCGCGTGACCGCGAACCACGCGCATGCGCAGGACTACGACGACGGCAACGGCAATGCCGTGCCGTCGCAATGGGACAAGTGGAACGCCGACGCGGCGCTCGGCTGGACCCCCGACGATCACACACGCGTCGAGCTGACGGCGGGCACCGGCGACGGCTACGCGCGCTACGCCGGGCGCGGGATGGACGGCGCGCATTTCCGCCGCGAGACGTTCGGCCTGTCGTTCGACAAGCGGCATCTCGGCGACGTGCTCGACCGGATCGAGGCGCGCGTGTACTACAACGAAGCCGACCACGTGATGGACAACTATACGTTGCGGCAGCCCGACCCGACCAGCAGCATGCCGATGCGAATGGCATCCGAGGTGCGGCGCCGCACGCTCGGCGCGCGGGCGGCGGCGACCTTCCGTTTCGGTGACGACTTCAAGCTCGTGACCGGCGTCGACGCACAGTCGAACCGGCTCGACGCGCGCTCGGCGATGGGGCGGCAGAACTACGGCGACCAGCCGTGGAATGCGCAGGCGACGATGTGGAACGCCGGTGCGTTCGGCGAGCTGACGTGGTATGCGAGCGATGCGTCGCGCGTGATCGGCGGCGCGCGGGTCGACTACGCGAGCGCGCGCGACAAGCGTGCGACGACGAGCGGGATGATGGCGAGCAAGCCGAATCCGACTTTCGACGACGATCGCGCGCGCGTGCTGCCGAGCGGATTCGTGCGCTACGAGCGCGATCTCGCGTCGCTGCCGGTCACATGGTATGCGGGGATCGGCCATGCGCAACGCTATCCCGACTACTGGGAGCTGTTCTCCGCGAAGCGCGGGCCCGCCGGCTCGATCAACGCGTTCTCGGCAGTGCAGCCGGAGAAGACCACGCAGCTCGACATCGGCGCGCAGTACAAGAGCGATCGGTTCGATGCATGGGTGTCGGCCTACGCGGGATATGTACAGGACTACATCCTGTTCAACTACGCGGCCGGGATGATGGGAACGACCACACAGGCAACCAACGTCAACGCGCAGATCATGGGCGGCGAAGCCGGCGTATCGTGGCGGCCGGTCGCGCCGCTGCGCGTCGAGACGTCGCTCGCGTATGCGTGGGGGCGCAACGCGACGAGTGGCGATCCGCTGCCGCAGATGCCGCCGCTCGAGGCGCGCTTCGGGCTCGAGTACACGCGCGGCGCATGGTCGGCCGGCGGGCTGTGGCGGGTCGTTGCGCCGCAGCATCGCTATGCGGTGAACGAAGGCAACGTGGTCGGCAAGGACTTCGGCCCGAGCGCCGGCTTCGGCGTGCTGTCGCTGCATGCGCAGTACAACGTCAGCAAGAAGGTGCAGATCTCGATCGGCGTCGACAACGTGCTGGACAAGGCCTACACCGAGCACCTCAACCTCGCCGGCAACGCGGGCTTCGGCTATCCGGCGAACGCGCCGGTAATGGAGCCGGGGCGCACGGCATGGGTGCGCGTGAGCGCGAAACTGTGACGTGCGGCGCGCGTGTGCGATGCAGCATGCGGGCGCGTGAATGCAGCCCCCGCCCGAACGGGCGGGGCGCGTCAACCGATTAGAGAACCGTATCTAGTCAGGGCGCAAACGTTCGCGACTCGTGATTCACTCCCGCATTCGATGCACACGGTACCCGCGACCGTTCGCGACGTGCCGTGCGCGTCGATCCGATCTCATTCGCACCGGCAGCACAATAATCAGGAGAACATGCATGGCCAGATCGATGCGTTCCAGGATGGTGGCAGGGGCAGTGGCATGCGCGATGAGCGTCGCGCCGTTCGCGGGGACGGCCGCGGTGATGACGCTCGCGACGACGCACGCGGCGATGGCGGCAACCGCGCCGGCGGACAATTACGCGGCGACGCGTTACCCGATCATCCTCGTGCACGGGCTCACCGGCACCGACAAGTACGCGGGCGTGCTCGAGTACTGGTACGGCATCCAGGAGGACCTGCAGCAGCACGGCGCGACCGTCTACGTCGCGAACCTGTCCGGGTTCCAGAGCGACGACGGGCCGAACGGGCGCGGCGAACAGCTGCTCGCTTACGTGAAGACGGTGCTTGCCGCGACCGGCGCGACCAAGGTGAACCTGGTCGGTCATAGCCAGGGCGGCCTCACGTCGCGTTATGTCGCTGCCGTCGCGCCCGATCTCGTCGCGTCGGTCACGACGATCGGCACGCCGCATCGCGGCTCGGAGTTCGCCGATTTCGTGCAGGGCGTGCTCGCCTACGATCCGACCGGATTGTCGTCGTCGGTGATCGCCGCGTTCGTCAATGTGTTCGGCATCCTGACGAGCAGCAGCAACAACACGAACCAGGACGCGCTCGCCGCACTGAAGACGCTGACGACCGCCCAGGCCGCCGCGTACAACCGGAATTACCCGAGTGCCGGGCTCGGCGCGCCGGGCAGTTGCCAGACGGGCGCGCCGACCGAGACCGTCGGCGGCAATACGCACCTGCTGTATTCGTGGGCCGGCACGGCGGTCCAGCCGACCGTTTCCGCATTCGGCGTCACCGGCGCGACGGATACCAGCACGATCCCGGTGATCGATCCGGCAAATGCGCTCGACCTGTCGACACTCGCATTGTTCGGCACGGGCACGGTGATGATCAATCGCGGCTCAGGCCAGAACGACGGGCTCGTGTCGAAGTGCAGCGCGCTGTACGGGAAGGTGCTGGGCACGAGCTACAAGTGGAACCATCTCGACGAGATCAACCAGTTGCTCGGCGTGCGCGGTGCGTATGCGGAAGATCCGGTCGCGGTGATCCGCACGCATGCGAACCGGCTGCAGCTCGCGGGCGTGTGATCGATGACGACACGTGAAGGACGCGCGCCGCTCGCGCGGCGCGTCGTGGTCTACGGCGCGGTGGGGCTGGCGGCGATCGCCGGCGTCGCGATCTGGACCGGTACGGCATCGCATCGCGGTGCCGACGCGACGCATGCGTCGGCGGATGCCGCAGCCCTCGGCGGCGCGAACCCCGCGCTGTCGCAGCCCGCATTGCCGGCGAGCGCTGGCCTGCCGCCGCCGCTCGCCGGTTCCAGTGCGCCGCGGCTGCCGCTCGACACCGGCGGCCACCTCGCGAAGTCGCGCGCGGTGCGCGATTTCTTCGACTACTGCCTGACCGCGCGGAGCGACTTGAGCGCGCCCGCGCTCGATGCGCTCGTCGTGCGCGAGATCGCCGCCCAGCTCGACGGCACGGTCGCGCAATCCGAGGCGCTCGATGTCTGGCATCGATACCGCGCGTATCTCGACGCGCTCGCGAAGCTGCCGGAGGCGGGTGCGGTCGACAAGTCCGATCTCGGCGCGCTGCAACTCGCGCTCGACCAGCGCGCGTCGATCGCGTATCGGACGCTCGGCGACTGGAGCCAGCCGTTCTTCGGCACCGAGCAGTGGCGGCAGCGCTACGATCTCGCGCGGCTGAAGATTACGCAGGACCCTGCGCTGACGGAGGCGCAAAAGGCGGAGCGGCTCGCGGCGCTCGCGCAGCAGATGCCGGCCGACGAACGCGCGGCACGGCAGAAGGCTGACCGGCAGCAAGCCACGATCGACCAGATCGCGCAATTACGGAAGAGCGGGGCGACACCCGATGCGATGCGCGCGCAACTGACGCAGACACTCGGCCCGGAAGCCGCCGCGCGCGTCGCGCAGATGCAGCAGGAGGACGCGTCGTGGCAGAGCCGCTACGCCGACTATGCGGCGCAGCGTGCGCAGATCGGCGCGGCCGGATTGTCGCCGCAGGATCGCGACGCGCAGATCGCCGCGCTGCGTCAGCGCATGTTCACGAAGCCCGGCGAAGCGCTGCGCGCGGCGTCGCTCGACCGCGGCGCGGCTGCCGCGCAGTAGTGCGCGCAATCGCGCACGCGCTCATGCCGCGCGCGTGAAGCGCCGCGGCAGATGCTGTTCGATGGTGGCCGCGAGCGTGTCGAACGCGGGGCCGATGCGTTCGTGCGCGACGCATGCGTAGCCGAGCAGCAGCCCGCGCCGCGCGGTGTCCAGGCTGCTGTAGTAGCTGGTCAGCGGGCGTACGATCACGCCCGCGTCGAATGCGCTTTGCGTGACCGCGCGATCGTCGCACGTGTCGGGCAGGCCGAGCACCAGATGGAGTCCCGCCTCGTCGCCCATCACGGGCAGCGCGTCGCCGAAGCGCGCATGGATCGCATCGATCAGCAACTGCCGGCGCTCGCCGTACAGCGTGCGCATTCGCCTGACGTGCGAAGTGAGGTGCCCGTCCATGATGAACTCGGCCAGCACGGCCTGCTGCATCAGCTGGCCCTCGCGATACAGCTCCGACAGCCCGGTGCGGAACGTGTCGACCAGATGCTCCGGCACGACCATGTAGCCCATCCGCAGGCCCGGGAACAGCATCTTGCCGAGGCTGCCGACGTAGATCACGCGGCCGCCGTCGTCGAGCCCCTGCAGCGACGCGAGCGGGCGGCTGCCATAGCGGAATTCGCTGTCGTAGTCGTCCTCGATGATCCAGCAGCGGTGCTGGCGTGCGTACTCGAGCAGCATCCGGCGGCGCGCGAGGCTCATCACCATCCCGAGCGGATACTGATGCGACGGCGTGACGAGCACGAGCCGCGGCGGATGCTGCATGTCGCCCGCGCTCGGATCGAGGCCTTCCTGGTCGACCGGCACCGGCGTGAGCGCGAGGCCGGTCGCCTGCAGCACGCTGCGCACGCCCCAGTAGCACGGCTCCTCGACCCACGCGCGATCGCCGATATCGGACAGCAGCCGCACCGCGAGATCGATCGACTGGTGGATGCCGGTCGTGATGATCACCTGGTCCGGCGTGCATTTGACCGAGCGCGCGACGCGCAGGTAGTCGGCGAGCGCGCGGCGCAGCGGCCGGTAGCCGCCGCCCGGCGCATAGGTCAGCAATTCGGGATTCGCTTCCTTCCACAGGCGCGCCTGCAGGCGGCTCCAGGTGCGGCTCGGGAATTCCGACACGTCCGGCACGCCCGGCATGAACGCGCCCCACTGGCGCCGCGACACGCCCGCGTGCTCGATCAGCTGCCGGCCGCGCATCGACAGGCCGCCTTGTGCGTCCTGCTGCAGCGCCGCATCGGCATCGGACGGCGGCGGTGCGGCGGCGCCCGGCACGCGGATCGCGGCCGCGTCCGGCCGCGTGTCGGCCACGTAGGTTCCGCTGCCGGTCGTCGTCAGCACATAGCCTTCGGCCGTCAGCTGGTCGTACACGTGCAGCACGGTATTGCGCGCGATCGACAGGTCTGCCGCGAGCGTGCGCGAACTCGGCAGCTTTGTGCCTGGCCCTAATTCCCCGGTGAGAATGGCCTGCTGCATCAGTTGCAGCAGTTGGCGGTACATCGGCTCGGACGAGCCGCGGTCGAGACGGGCCGAGAGCCAGTCGCCCAGGATCACGGTATCCAAAGTGGTCCTACTAGGAATATTGAAATGGTTCCCTAGTATAGAACCGTGCGCGCCTTATAGTGGCTCGCATCTCAAAAACGTTTGTCGCGCAGCAAGGGGACAGCCACGATGAAGTCCGATGATGTGATCGTCAGCTTTCGCGGCGTGCGGAAGACCTACGACGGCGAGACGCTGGTCGTCAAATCGCTCGACCTCGATATCCACCGAGGGGAATTCCTGACGCTGCTCGGGCCGTCCGGCTCGGGCAAGACCACCTGCCTGATGATGCTGGCGGGCTTCGAGTTCCCGACGGGCGGCGAGATCCGCCTCGACGGGGAACTGCTGAATACCGTGCCGCCGCACAAGCGCAACATCGGCATGGTGTTCCAGAACTACGCGCTGTTTCCGCACCTGACGGTCGAGCAGAACGTCGCGTATCCGCTGACGGTGCGCAAGCTCGCGGCCGCCGAGCGCGCGGAGCGCGTCGCGCATGCGCTGAAGATGGTGCAGATGGAGCGTTTCGCGAAGCGCTATCCGGCGCAGTTGTCGGGCGGCCAGCAGCAGCGCATCGCGCTCGCGCGTGCCCTCGTGTTCGAGCCGAAGCTGGTGCTGATGGACGAGCCGCTCGGCGCGCTCGACAAGCAGTTGCGCGAACACATGCAGTACGAACTGAAGGCGCTGCACGAGAAGCTCGGCGTGACCTTCGTGTACGTGACGCACGACCAGGGCGAGGCGCTGACGATGTCCGATCGCGTCGCCGTGTTCGACAAGGGCATCGTGCAGCAGCTCGATACCGTCGACCGCCTGTACGAATCGCCGTGCAACGAATTCGTCGCGAACTTCATCGGCGACAGCAACCGGCTGCGCGGCACCATCGCGCGCGTCGACGGCGAATTCTGCGAATTCCGGCTGGACGACGGTACGCAGCTCGTCGGGCGCCGCATCGGCGACGCGGCCGAAGGCGCGCCGGCCGTCGCGTGCATCCGCCCCGAACGCATGAGTCTCGCGAACGGGCACATGAACGGCAGCACCGCCAACCGCGTCACCGGCGAGGCGCGCAGCCTCATCTATTTCGGCGATCACGTGCGCATGCGCTGCGCGCTGCCGGGCCAGGACGAATGCTTCGTGAAGGTGCCGCTCGGCACGGGCGCGCTCGACGCGTTCTCGCCCGGCGCGCCGGTATCGCTCGCATTCGCGCCCGAGCACCTGCGCGTGTTCGCCTGACACAGGGTTTTCCCGCTTTATCGCTGCACGTCGTCAACAACAACTGCCCACTTCCACCACGAGAGGAGAGGAACCATCATGAACGGAGCAAGCACTACCGCGCGTCGCACCGCGCTCGCACTGGCGCTCGCCGTCGTCGGCGCATCGGCCACGGCGGCCGAACTCACGGTCGTCAACTTCGGCGGCGCGAACGGCGACGCACAGAAGGCCGCATTCAACCAGCCGTTCGAGAAGGCGACCGGCAACAAGGTCACGGCCGTCGAGTACAACGGCGAGCAGGCGAAAGTGAAGGCGATGGTCGAGGCGAAGCACGTCAACTGGGACGTGGTCGAAGTCGAGTCGGGCGACCTGAACCGCGGCTGCGACGAAGGGCTGTACGAGAAGCTCGACTGGTCGAAGATCGCGAAGAAGTCCGACCTGATTCCGGAATCGCCGCAGGTGTGCGGCGTCGGTTTCTTCGTGTGGTCGACCGCGCTCTCGTACAACGCCGACAAGCTGAAGACCGCGCCGACCGGCTGGGCCGATTTCTGGAACGTGAAGAAATTCCCCGGCAAGCGCGGGATGCGCAAGGGCGCGCGCTACAACCTCGAGTTCGCGCTGATGGCCGACGGCGTCTCGACGAAGGACGTATACAAGGTGCTCGGCACGAAGGCTGGCCAGGATCGCGCGTTCAAGAAGCTCGACGAACTGAAGCCGTACATCCAGTGGTGGGAAGCGGGCGCGCAGCCGCCGCAGTTCCTCGTGGCCGGCGACGTCGTGATGTCGACCGCGTACAACGGCCGCATCGACGCCGCGCAGAAGGAAGGCAAGAACCTGAAGGTCGTGTGGAACGGCAGCATCTACGACCTCGACTACTGGGCGATTCCGAAGGGCTCCCCGAACAAGGCGCTGGCCGAACAGTACATCGCGTACACGCTGACGCCGAAGCCGCAGCAAGAGTATGCGCATCACATCGCGTACGGCCCCGCGAACGTCGCGGCGATCAAGTCGCTCGACGCGAAGACGCTCGCGAACCTGCCGAACTCGCCGGCCAACGGCAAGAACGCGGTGCTGGAGGACATCGGCTTCTGGACCGACCACAGCGACGAGCTCGAGCAGCGCTTCGCCGCGTGGGCGACGAAGTAACCGCTACTCAGGTGTCCTGATGCAACCTGCCGCGCGGCGCGTCGAACGCGTCGCGCGGCATTCCGCCGGATCGAGCCCGGCCGGAGAGAACCGTTGAACACGATGACGATCGCTCCTTCCTCGCCGTCGATAGCCGCGCTCAAGCGCGAGCTGAAGGCCGCCGAGGCCCGCAAGCGCACGATGGCGTTGCTGCTGATCGCGCCGCTCGCGATCTTCCTGCTGCTCATCTTCGTCGTGCCGATCGGCACGCTGCTCACGCGCGCGGTGCAGAACCCGGAGATCGCGACCGCGCTGCCGAACACGGTGGCCGCGCTGTCGGGCTGGGACCGCAAGACACCGCCGGCCGATGCCGCGTATGCCGCACTGGCGGCCGACATGACGAAGGTCGCCGACAGCGAGGCGATGGGCGCGCTCGCGCGGCGCCTGAACACCGAGATTCCCGGCTACCGCTCGCTCGTCGCGAAGACGGCGCGCGCGATGCCGCTAAAGGGCGAGGAGGGCGCGGGCACCGCGGCGCTGACACCCGCGCAGACCCGCGCGAAGCTGATCGACCTCGATTCGCGCTGGGGCGAACCCGCGTACTGGCAGGCGATCGCGAAGAACGGCAGCCAGGTGTCGCCGTTCTACCTGCTCGCCGCGCTCGACCACAAGCAGGACGGCTTCGGCCAGATCGTGCGGGCCGATCCCGACCAGTCGATCTATCTGGCGATCTTCGGCCGCACGTTCGTGATCGGCGTCGCGGTCACGCTGTTCGCGCTGCTGCTCGGTTATCCGCTCGCGTACTGGATCTCGACGCTGTCCGAGCGCCGCGCGAACCTCGTGATGATCCTCGTGCTGATTCCATTCTGGACCTCGGTGCTGGTGCGCGTCGCCGCATGGATCGTGCTGCTGCAGAGCGAGGGGCTGATCAACACCGCGCTGATCGGCGCCGGGCTGATCTCGCATCCGCTGACGCTGCTGTTCAATCGCGTCGGCGTGTACATCTCGATGACGCACATTCTGCTGCCGTTCATGATCCTGCCGCTGTACAGCGTGATGAAGTCGATCCCGCCGACCTACCAGCGCGCGGCCGTGTCGCTCGGCAGCCATCCGTTCGCCGCGTTCTGGCGCGTGTATGTGCCGCAGACCTATCCGGGCGTCGGCGCGGGCGCGCTGCTCGTGTTCATCCTCGCGATCGGCTACTACATCACGCCCGCGCTGCTCGGCGGGCCGAACGACCAGATGGTCAGCTACTACGTCGCGTACTTCACCAACGTGACGATCAACTGGGGCATGGCGTGCGCGCTCGGCGGGCTGCTGCTCGCGGCGACGCTGGTGCTGTATGCGGTGTACGGGCGCTTCACGCGCACCAACGTGAGCCTCGGCTGAGCGCCGGGGACAGGAAAACGGGAAGGGGAAGCCGACCATGAAACTCACCAGGCCGCTGTTTGCGCCGCACATGTCGTTCGCCGAGCGCGCGTGGTACGTCGCATTGCGCGTGCTCGTCGTGCTGACGCTGCTGTACCTGATCCTGCCGGTGCTCGCGATCGTGCCGCTGTCGTTTTCGTCGAGCACGTTCCTCGTCTATCCGATTCCGGGCTTCTCGACGCGCTGGTACGAGAACCTGATCGCATCCGACGAGTGGCGGATGGCCGCGAAGAACAGCTTCATCGTCGCGCCGTCGGCGACCGTCGTCGCGACCGTGCTCGGCACGCTCGCCGCGATCGGGCTCACGAAGGCGGATTTCCGCGGCAAGGGGCTGCTGATGGCCGTGCTGCTGTCGCCGATGATCGTGCCGGTCGTCGTGGTCGGCGTCGGCATGTACCTGTTCTTCGCGCCGCTCGGGCTCGCGAACACCTACACCGGCCTGATCGCCGCGCACGCGGCGCTCGGCGTGCCGTTCGTCGTGACGACGGTGGCCGCGACGCTGCAGGGCTTCAACCAGAACCTGGTGCGCGCGAGCCTGTCGCTCGGCGCGAACCCCGTCACGACGTTCTTCCGCGTGACGCTGCCGGTGATCGCGCCGGGCGTGATGTCGGGCGCGCTGTTCGCGTTCGCGACGTCGTTCGACGAAGTCGTCGTCACGCTGTTCCTCGCGGGCGCGGACCAGACGACGCTACCGCGCCAGATGTTCACCGGCATTCGCGAGAACATCAGCCCGACGATCGCCGCGCTCGCGACGATCCTGATCATCTTCTCGACGAGCCTGCTGCTCGCGCTCGAATGGCTGCGCGGCCGCAACGCGCGGCGCGCGGTGTCGTAACGGCGGCCGGATGCGTGACGTTGAGCCGGCTGCCGGGCCGGCGATCGTTGCGTTCTCGACGAAGCCGCGCACCTGATCCGGCGCGGCGAAGCTTTCGTTTCGCTGACTGACGAAGCGGTTGCCTGCACGTTCGATGCGGCTCTGCAACAATACGGCTCGTGGTGCCGCGCGTTCCGTTGCCGTCGCACGCACGGAGCGCCCGTTGCCGCGCCGCTCAATCCGCGACGCCGCGCGTCGCTCGTCAGTCAGCCGAGCCTCATCTTGTCCGAATTCGCATCCCCCGCCGGCACCCGGGAGCCGGCCGTCAACTGGCGCGCGATGTCCGCCGTGCTGCTGGCCGTCGCGCTCGCGACGCTCGACACCGCGATCGCGAACACCGCGCTGCCTGCGATCGCCGCCGACCTGCACGCGTCGCCGGCCGCGTCGGTGTGGATCATCAACGCGTACCAGCTCGCGATGGTCGCGACGCTGCTGCCGTTCGCGTCGCTCGGCGACATCGTCGGCCACAAGCGCGTGTATGTCGGCGGCCTCGCGGTGTTCACGCTCGCGTCGCTCGGCTGCTCCCTTGCGGCGACGCTGCCGCAGCTGACGGCGGCGCGGATCGTGCAGGGCTTCGGCGCGAGCGCGATCATGAGCGTGAACGTCGCGCTGATCCGCAACCTGTTTCCCGCGCACCGGCTCGGGCGCGGCGTCGGCTTCAATGCGCTCGTCGTCGGCGTGTCGTTCGCGGTGGGGCCGACGATCGCGTCGCTGATCCTGTCGCTGGCCGCGTGGCCGTGGCTGTTCGCGGTGAACGTGCCGCTCGGCGTGCTCGCGCTTGCCGTGGCGATTCCGTCGCTGCCGCAGACGGCGCGGGGCAAGCACGCGTTCGATCCGCTCGCCGCGCTGTTCAACGTGATCACGTTCGCGTCGCTGATCTTCGCGCTCGGCGAATTCGCGCAGCGCGGGCCGCTGTCCGTCGTGTTCGCGGCCGCCGCGGTCGCGCTCGCGTTCGGCTGGCTGCTGATCCGCCGCCAGGCCGGGCACCCGGCGCCGATGCTCCCGGTCGACCTGTTCCGCCGGCCCGTGTTCACGCTGTCCGCGCTGACGGCCGTGTGCGCGTTTGCCGCGCAGGGGCTCGCGTTCGTGTCGCTGCCGTTCTACTTCGAAACCGTCCTGCATCGCGACGCGGTCGAGACCGGTTTCCTGATGACGCCGTGGTCGGCGATCGTCGCGCTCGCCGCGCCGATCGCGGGCCGCTTGTCCGACCGTTATCCGCCCGGATTGCTCGGTGCGATCGGGCTCGCGCTGCTGAGCGCGGGGATGGTGTCGCTCACCGCGTTGCCGGCAGCGCCGAGCGTCGTCGACATCGGCTGGCGGATGATGCTGTGCGGCGCGGGCTTCGGCTTCTTCCAGTCGCCGAACCTGAAGGCGCTGATGTCGAGCGCGCCGCCCGAGCGCAGCGGCGGTGCGAGCGGGATCATCGCGACCGCGCGGCTGATCGGGCAGGCGACCGGCGCGGCGCTCGTCGCGCTGTCGTTCGGGATCGCGGGGCGTCACGGGCCGACGCTCGCGCTGATGCTCGGGGCGGGTTTTGCCGGGGCGGCGAGCGTGGCGAGCGGGCTGCGGCTCTTCGCGCCATCGCACCGGGCCGGCGCGCCGGTCGCGACGACAGCGACGACAGCGACGACAGCGACGAACGAGCGGGCGACGGAGTAGGGCTCCGCGCCCGCCCGCTGCCCGAATCTTTCCCGGCCGGTGCGCGGCGAACGACCGCCGCGCGCCGGCCGTCGCGTCGGGCTCAGAAGCCGCCCGTCTGGATCAGCTTGTTGAGGTTCGCGATGTTCAGGCTGCCGAAGCCGGTCGTCAGGTCCCAGCCGGTGCCTGCTCTGTAGCCATACCCCTGATAGCCGTTGTTCCCTGACACGACGTCATAGCGCACGAGCGACGGATTCGACGGGATGTCCGCATAGAACTTCGCAGCCGGGAAACCGATACCCGTGCCGTTCGCCGCGAGCAGACGCGCCCAGAAGCCGGTGAAGATCGGCGCAGCGAGGCTCGTGCCGCCGATCTGCTGCAACTGGCCGTAGTTGTAGATGTACGCGCCCGTGCTTTGCGCGGCATCGAACGATACGTCGGGCAACTGACGATTGCTGCCCGATTGCCACGCCGGCGCCGGCAGCACCGTGCTGACGCCGCCGCCCGTCGCCCACAGCTTGCCGTTGCCGTCGAGGCCTTCGTTCCACACCGTTTCGTTCGAGAACGCACCCGCCGACGTGGTGTACAGCGTCGTGCCGCCGATCGCGAGCACGTGCGGCGACGCGGCCGGCCACGACACCGTGTAGTTCGCGCCGTCCGGATAGCCGCGGTTGTTGCACTCGTACACGCCTTCGTCGCCCGATGACACCGAGAACGTCTGACCCTGCGCGGCAGCCGTCGTGAAGATCTGCTCTTCGGCGTCGATCGTGCCGTCCGCGTTCGCGTCGGTCTCGCACCAGCCGAGCGACACGTTGATCACCTTCGCGGTGTTGTCCGACACCGCGCGGTTGAACGCCTGCGTGAGCCCCGTGTTGCCGGCGGCGTTCAGGTCCGCCATGTAGAACACGAGCTTGCCGACCTGACCGCCGGCCGAGCCGACGATCGACTGGCTGTCGAGATCCCATTCGCCCTGGCCGTCCTGGTCGTCGCTGTAGCTGCCGGTCGTGCCGGTGCCGTTGGTCTTCACGGTCTGGGTCGCGACCGTGCCGTAGCCGTTGCTCGACGTGAACTGCTTCAGGTCCTGCAGCGTCTGCGATACGCCGCCGATCGTGATGATGCCGACGCTCACGCCGGCCGCGGTCGGCACGCCGGTCGCGTTGTAGAGGCCCGGGAATTCCTTCGGATAGTGGCCGGTGGCCGTGCCGGCCGCGAGCGCCTGCGGCTTCGCGACGTTGCCGATGCGCAGCATCGGCCGTGCGCGCGCGACGTTCTGCAGCCCGAGCACCGAGCCGACGACGTCGCCGAGCGCGCGCGGCACCTGCGCGGTCGACGCGTTCGCGAAGCCCGAGCGGCCCGCGTACTCGAAGTGCACGAGCGACGTGTTGAACGCGGTCTTCACCGTGCCGGCCGTGCCGCGCGCGGACACCAGCAGCCGGTTCGGCGCGACCTCGATGTTCACGAAGCCGCTCTTGCGCAGATAGTCGACGACCGATTTCACTTGCGCGTCGGTCGGCGCGTAGCTGGCGAGGAACTGTTCGTGCGTCAGGTACTGGCGGTAATGCGCGTTGCCGGGCCGGTTCACGTCGTGCGCGAGCTGCTTGAGCTGCGCGGCGTTGCGCAGCTTCAGGCTGACGACGATGTCGGCCGTTTCGCCGGCCGCGAGTTCGAGCGACGGTGCGGCGCTGCGCGCCATCAATTGCGGGCCGGTCAGAAAGGCCTTCGTGTGGGTGTCGACCCAGTCCGTCGTCGCATGTGCCGCGCCGGCGGCGAGCACGAGCGGCCACGCGCATGCGAGGCGGCGCGGCGACGGAAGGGGAAGGGCAAACCAGGCGTTCCTTTTCATCGGGAGTCCTTTTTAGGAGAGACGACGTTGCTGGAAGCCCCGGCCCTTGTGGGGCCGCGAGCGGTGACGAGCGTAGGGCGTCGGTGCCGTTCAGGTAGCTGCCAGTTTCCATAGCTGTCAGTTCTGACATCGGCGTGCTCGCGTGCCGGCGATGCGTCGTTCATGCATGCGGCAGTGGCCCGCGGCAAAGGGAACCGGTTCGCCACGCGACCGCGCATCGGTCGCTGGCGTTTGCGCGCACGACTCGTTCGTTTCCGCAGCGGATTGCGCGCGATTGCAGAGCGAAGGACCGCGTGTGAGCGGCGCTTTCGATCGCGCGTGAACGCATTGCGCGTTGCAATATGTGGTCAGGCGTTGCCGCGCGGCCGGCGCGACGACGTACGAATGCGCGAATGCATAAAAACGGAACCCGTCGATCGCGCGCGTTTCCCGAACTGTGGAACGACGTAGTGGCGAGTCTTGCAGCGTGCTTTCGGTTGGAGCGTCCGGCGAGCAGATTAGAAGAAACGCTCGAATCGGACGGTGGCGCTGCCTCGACGCGCGCGTGATGTTCTTCGCAAGCCGATTCGCCGCCATTCCGTCCGTTCCGGCGAACGGCCCCGCTGCAGGATCGCCTGATGCTTCCTGCGAAATCGCTCCTTGACGTGCGTCGATCCGGGGATATTCTTGAATCCATAACTATCGGGTTATGAATCAAGCCATGCAAAACGTTCCCGACATGCTGTTCAGGACGCTCGCCGATCCGACCCGCCGCGCGCTCTTCGAGCGGCTGTGCGAGGAGGGCGAGCTGACGGTTGCCGCGCTGACGGCGCACGCAGGCGTGACGCAGCCGGCGGTATCGAAGCATCTGGGGGTACTGAAGCAGGCCGGGCTCGTGAGCGACCGTCACGAAGGCCGGCAGACGCACTACAGCGCGCAGCCGCAAGCGCTGACTCCGTTGATCGACTGGACCAGCCAGATGGCAGGCTTCTGGCAGAACCGGTTCGACGCGCTCGAAGATCTGCTCAAGAGGATGGATCAGTAATGAACCAGGCCACCACTGAAACACGCACCGTCGTCGTCGAACGGGAACTGTCGCATCCGCCGGAGAAGGTCTGGCGTGCGCTCACGCAACCGCATCTGATCGAGGCATGGCTGATGCAGAGCGATTTCGAGCCCGTCGCGGGCCGCGCGTTCAGCTTCCGCGCGGACTGGGGTTCGGTCGACTGCACGTTGCTGACGATCGAGCCGCAGCGCGTGCTGTCCTACACGTGGGCCGCGTACGGCCTGGAAAGCGTCGTCACCTGGACGCTCACGCCGACGCCGGTCGGCACGCTGTTGCGGATGGAGCAGGCCGGTTTCCGCGCGGATCAGGAGCAGGCGTACCGCGGTGCGCAGCACGGGTGGGCGCGGTTCTTCGAGTCGCTCGAACAGGTGCTGGCCCGTCCTGACGAAGGCACGGAGGCCCGCTCATGAGCGCGGCATCGGACCCGAGCCCGTCCGAACGCATCGACGCGCTGATCGCCGGTATTGCCGACTGGCGCGGCAAGACGTTCGCCGATCTCCGCCAGACAATCCTCGACGCCGAAGCGGACATCGTCGAGGAGTGGAAATGGATGGGCAGCCCGGTGTGGTCGTGCGCCGGGATGATCGCGGTCGCGAACGCGCACAAGGGCAAGGTGAAGCTCACGTTCATGCATGGCGCGCACCTGTCCGATCCCGACGGGCTGTTCAATGCGGGCCTTGAAGGCAATGCGCGCCGTGCGATCGATTTCCTCGAAGGCGACAAGCTCGACAAACGGGCGCTGAAGCGTCTCGTTCGCGCGGCGATCGACTACAACCGCGCGCACCTGAAGAAGAACGCGCGGCCGGCCGCAGGCGGCAGGACGCGCGCCGACAAGGCCGCATGACGCACCGGCGGCGCCGGCACACCGCCGCGCAGGCAAAAAAAGCCCGACACGAGGTCGGGCTTCCAAATCGGCCGCAACCGCCGCGAGGCGGCTGCGGCACCTGCAAAAGCCGCGCGCTTACGCTGCGAGCAGCGAGCGCAGCACGAACGGCAGGATACCGCCGTGCTTGTAGTAATCGACTTCGATCGGCGTATCGATGCGCAGCAGCACCGGCACGCGGGTCGTTTCGCCGTTCTTGCGGTGAATCACGAGCGTGACGTCCTGCTGCGGCTTGAAGTCGTCGCCGAGGCCTTCGATGTCGTAGGTCTCTTCGCCGGTGATGCCGAGCGACTGGATGCTGTCCGCGCCCTTGAACTGCAGCGGCAGCACGCCCATGCCGACCAGGTTCGAGCGGTGGATCCGCTCGAAGCTGCGTGCGATCACGGCCTTCACGCCGAGCAGCTGCGTGCCCTTCGCGGCCCAGTCGCGCGACGAGCCCGTGCCGTACTCTTCGCCCGCGAACACGACGGTCGGCGTGTCGGCGTCGACGTACTTCATCGCCGCATCGTAGATCGACAGCTGTTCGCCGCTCGGCTGGTGAATCGTCAGGCCGCCTTCGACACGCGTGCCGTCCGCCTTCGCCGGGATCATCAGGTTCTTGATCCGGACGTTCGCGAACGTGCCGCGCATCATCACGTCGTGGTTGCCGCGGCGCGAACCGTAGCTGTTGAAGTCGGCCTTCTGCACGCCGTTCTCCTTCAGCCACTTGCCTGCCGGCGAGTCTTCCTTGATCGAGCCTGCCGGGCTGATGTGGTCGGTCGTGACCGAGTCACCGAAGATGCCCAGCGCGCGCGCGCCCTTGACCGTCGGGATCGAATCGGCCGGCTCCATCGAGAAGTCGTTGCCGAAGAACGGCGGCTCCGCGATGTAGGTCGACTTCGGCCAGTCGTAGACCTGGCCCGTCTCGCCCTCGATCTTGCTCCAGAGGTCGCCCTTCTTGGTCAGCTTCGAGTAGTTGTCCTCGAACTTCTTCGGGTCGAGCGCGAACTTGAGCAGCGCGTGGATTTCCTCGCTCGTCGGCCAGATGTCGCCGAGGTAGATGTCGTAGCCGTCCTTGCCCTTGCCGACCGGCTCGGTCATCAGGTCGCGCGTGATGTTGCCGGCGATCGCGTAGGCGACGACCAGCGGCGGCGACGCGAGGAAGTTCGCGCGGATGTTCGGGTGGATGCGCGCCTCGAAGTTACGGTTGCCCGACAGCACGGCTGCCGCGACGATGTCGTTCTTCGTGATCGCTTCGTTCAGTTCCGGCGTCAGGTCGCCCGCGTTGCCGATACAGGTCGTGCAGCCGTAGGCGGCGACTTCGAAGCCGAGCTTCGCGAGGTAGGGCAGCAGGCCCGTCTTCGTCAGGTATTCGGTGACGATGCGCGATCCCGGCGCGAGCGAGGTCTTGATGTGCGGCGCGACGGTCAGGCCGGCTTCGACGGCCTTCTTCGCGAGCAGGCCGGCAGCCAGCAGCACACTCGGGTTCGACGTGTTCGTGCACGACGTGATCGCGGCGATCAGCACGTCGCCGTTCTTCACGTCGACGCCGTTGCTCGTCGTGTACTGCGCGTTCAGGTCGTCCGCCTTCTTCGCGAAGCCGTTTTCCGCGACCGGCTTCGAGAACAGCTCGGTGAACGTCGACTTGACGTTGCCGATCTCGATGCGGTCCTGCGGGCGCTTCGGGCCGGCCAGCGACGGGGCGACCGTGGCGAGATCCAGCGTGACCGTCTTCGTGTAGTCGATGTCGCCCGCCTTCGGAATGCCGAACAGCTTCTGGGCCTTGAAGTAGTTCTCGAACGCGGCGATTTCCGCCTTCGTGCGGCCCGTGCCTTCGAAGTATTCGATGGTCTTTTCGTCGACCGGGAAGAAGCCCATCGTCGCGCCGTATTCCGGCGCCATGTTGCCGATCGTTGCGCGGTCCGGCAGCGACAGCGACTTCGTGCCTTCGCCGAAGAATTCGACGAACTTGCCGACGACCTTTTCCTTGCGCAGCATTTCGGTGATCGTCAGCACCAGGTCGGTGGCCGTCACGCCTTCGCGCAGCTTGCCCTTCAGCTCGACGCCGACGACGTCCGGCGTCAGGAAGTACACCGGCTGGCCGAGCATGCCGGCTTCGGCCTCGATGCCGCCCACGCCCCAGCCGACCACGCCGATGCCGTTGATCATCGTCGTGTGGCTGTCCGTGCCGACGAGGGTATCCGGGTAGTACACGGTGTCGCCGCCGTCCGTCTTCTTGTGGACGCCGCGCGCGAGATATTCGAGGTTCACCTGGTGGACGATGCCGACGCCCGGCGGCACGACCTTGAACGTGTCGAACGCCTGCATGCCCCACTTCATGAACTGGTAGCGCTCGTTGTTGCGCTGGAATTCCAGCTTCATGTTCAGGTCGAGCGCGTCCTTCTGGCGGAAGTAGTCGATCTGCACCGAGTGGTCGACGACGAGATCGACCGGGACCAGCGGCTCGATCTTCTTCGGATTCTTGCCCGAACGCTCCGCGACGCCGCGCATGGCCGCGATGTCGGCGAGCAGCGGCACGCCCGTGAAGTCCTGCAGCACGACGCGCGACACCACGAACGGAATCTCGTCGACGCGCTTCGCGGTCGGCTGCCAGTTCGCGAGCTGCTCGATGTGTTCTTCGGTGATCTTCTTGCCGTCGTAGTTGCGCAGCACGGACTCGAGCACGATACGGATCGACACCGGGAGGCGCTCGATCTTCGTCTTCAGTTCCTTGCCGAGCTGCGGCAGCGAGTAGAACTTGCCTTTGCCGGAACCGCTGTCGAATTCCTTGAGGGTCTTGTGGAGATTGTGGGCCATGGTGATTTTCCTGGGTTTAAGGCTAGGAAACAAAGAGTCCTGTAGATGACGGCTATATCACATACAAGTCGACGTACTCATCGACCGGCATCGCTTCGAGCTTTGCCTGGTCCAGCGACACGTCGAGAATCGCTTGTTGCTGCTTTGCCGGGAAACGGCGGGCGAGGTTGGTCCGGAACTTCTCGACCAGGAGCGGGATGCCGTCCGCACGGCGTCGCTGATGGCCGATCGGGTATTCGACCGCTACTTCGGCAAGCGTCGACCCGTCCGCGAATTCGATCGTCAGCGCATTCGCGATCGACCGCTTGGCGGGGTCATGGTAATCCTTCGTGAACTGCGGATCCTCGACGCACACGGTTTTCGCGCGCAGCGCGTCGATGCGCGGATCGGCGGCGACCGCGTCTTCGTAATCGGCCGCGGTCAGCCGGCCGAACAGCAGCGGCACGGCGACCATGTACTGGATGCAGTGGTCGCGATCGGCCGGATTGGCGAGCGGGCCCTGCTTGTCGATGATGCGGATCGCGGCCGCGTGCGTGCGGATCGTGATCCGGCTGATTTCGTCGGTCGTGCGGCCCGCCGCGGCGAGCTGCGCGTGCAGCTGCAGCGCGGCCTCGGCCGCCGTCTGCGCATGGAATTCGGCGGGGAACGCGATCTTGAACAGCACGTTTTCCATCACGTACGTTCCGTACGGGCGCTGGAAGCGGAACGGCTTGCCGTCGAACAGCACGTCGTAGAAGCCCCAGGTTTTCGCGGTGAGCGCCGACGGGTAGCCCATTTCACCCGTTTTCGCGATCAGCGCGAGGCGCACCGCGCGGGACGTCGCGTCGCCGGCCGCCCACGACTTGCGCGAACCGGTGTTCGGCGCGTGGCGGTAGGTGCGCAGCGCGTGGCCGTCGACGAATGCGTTGGATACCGCGTTGATCAGCTCGTCGCGCGTGAGCCCGAGCAGGCGGCCGACGACGGCCGTCGACGCCACTTTCACGAGCAGCACGTGGTCGAGCCCGACTGCGTTGAATGAATTCTCGAGTGCGAGGCAGCCCTGGATCTCGTGGGCCTGGATCATCGCGACGAGCACGTCGCGCATGGCGAGCGGCTTCCTGCCGGCCGCGACGGCCGTGCGGGACAGCCAGTCGGCCGTCGCCAGGATCCCGCCGAGGTTGTCGGACGGATGACCCCATTCGGCGGCGAGCCAGGTGTCGTTGAAGTCCAGCCAGCGGATCATCGCGCCGAGGTCGAAAGCAGCCTGGACGGGATCGAGCTGGAAGGACGTGCCGGGCACCTTCGCGCCGTTCGGCACGATCGTGCCCGGCACGACGGGGCCGAGCAGCTTGGTGCAGGCCGGGTAGGACAGCGCCTCGAGTCCGCATCCGAGCGTGTCGATCAGGCAATGACGCGCCGTCTCCAGCGCGAGCGCGCTGTCGATGCCGGTGTTCAGCACGTAGTCGACGATATCGACGAGTACCGTATCCGGAGCGGGGCGGACGTTGGAGACCGAGGCGGACATCGAGGAGCTCGGGAGAGCGCGCTTAGTTCGTTGCCGGCTTCAGCTCGTTCGATTGCGTCGGAGCCGGCGTGCCTTGCGCCATTTCCGGCGTCACGCATTCGTCGGCGAGACGCTCGCCGCCGTTCGCGTCGCTGAACAGCATCGCCTTGCTCGGGATCACGACCAGCTTGAAGCCTGCTGCCGGATCATAGAACGTGTCGGCGCCCGTCGTCGTGGCCTGACGCGGCAGCTTGTAGTTCTTCTTCGCCCAGTGAACCGTGACGACCTGGTCACGCTTCATGTCGCCGGCGAGGTCGAACGACAGGCCGTCCTTGCACGACCACTTGGCCGCGCCGTCCGGTACCGGATCGACCTTGGCCGCGGCACGCGCCTGTGCCTTCTTGCTGCGCGGAACGATGCGCTTGGCCGGCGCCGGGCGCTTGGCCGTCTTCTTCGCAGTCGTCGCCGTATCCTGGGCGAACGCGCTCGGAGCCGACACCAGCATCGTGGCGGACAAGGCGCCGATGGCGGTAGCGATCAGGAGTTTCTTCATGGAGTCAGAACCTTTCGATAATCAGTTGACAAGGGCCGGCAGCTGACACCGCCGGCCGGTTTGAAACTGCACGCGCCCCGGAAGCGCGCAGCGGCCGCTATTTTCACCTATTTGGCCGCGCTCATATCAGGTTTTCGGGCTCCGTTACGTTTTTTGTCGTTTCGCCAACCCGTCTCGGGTTCGCGCCCCGGTGATTCGATGAAATTCGTGTGTCGGCGCGCGCTCACCGCGCGTCTCCGGCGGCCGGGCCGAACAGCGGCGCGGCCTCGGCCGGCACCGGCTGGCCGGTCGCCCGTGCGCGGCGCAGCACCGACCAGTAATAGCGGTAGCTCGCGCGATCGTGCAGTGTATCGCCGTGGCGCGTCGGGCCCCAGTCGGCGGCCTGCGCTGCCAGCAGGATGTCGGCGGCCAGCGCGACTTCATCGGTGCGCGGCGCGAACGCGTCGACGATCGGGCGGATCTGCGCGGGATGGATGCTCCACATCCGCGTGAACGCGAACTCGTCGCGCGCGCGGCGTGCGTCGCCGGCGACGACGGCCATGTCGCGCACTTCCGTCGTCACGTTGTGCGACGGCGTCTTGCCGTGCGCATGGCAGGCGGCGGCGATTTCCAGCTTCGCGCGGCGCACGAGCGGGTGGTCGAACTGGCCGGGCGAGCGCATCGCCGCATCGGGAATCGCGCCGTGATGCGCGGACACGAAGTCCATCAGCCCGAAGCTCAGCGTGCCGACCAGCGGCAGCGCGGCGAGGGCGGCCGCCTGGGCGAGCGCGCCGTGCGTCTCGACCAGCACATCCACCGGAATCGGCTGCGCGAGGCCGAGCTCGCGGCGCGTGCCTTCGATGAACGCGACCATCTCGGCCGCGTCGGCGGCGCTCGCGATCTTCGGCAGCGTGACGTAGGCCGGCGCGCGCGCGGCGCGCAGCACGATGCGCACGTCGTCGCGCCAGTGCGGATGGGAAAAGTCGTGGATGCGGACGCCGACCCGCCCGAAGCGGTTCTCGGCGCCGCCGAGGAGTTCGGCGACGAGCTGCGCGTGCGCGGCTTCCTGGCCGACGGCCGCGCCGTCCTCGCAGTCGAGCGTGATGTCGAACACGGGGCCGAGTTCGGCCTGGAGCGCGAGCGACTTGCGCATCAGCTTCTCGCTGCCCGCGTAGTGATCGCAGCAGGGCAGGATCGCGGGCGGGGACGCCCCGTCGTACAGCACTTGTGCAGGAGTGAGCGCGGACATCTCTTCTACGTCAAGGAAGCGGGCAACGTGGAGAAAATCGGATTCGGGCACGTTCTGGGCCGGCGCGCGGGGCGCCTGGAGCGGCAAAACGTGCCCGGATCGGATCGGGCGGCGGGGCCGGTTGCAGCCCCGCCGCCCGTGCCGTGGCCGGGCCGCCCGCAGGCGGCCCGGCCATGCAGCCTGCTTAGTTCTTCAGCAGGTGGGCGACGCCGTCGCGCTCTTCGAGCAGCTCGGCCAGCGTGCCGTCCATCTTCTCGCGCGAGAACGCGTCGATTTCGAGGCCTTCGACACGCTTGTACTCACCGTTTTCGCACGTGACCGGCACACCGTAGATGATGTCTTCGGGGATGCCGTACGAGCCGTCCGACGGGATGCCCATCGTGACCCACTTGCCGTTCGTGCCGAGGACCCAGTCACGCACGTGGTCGATCGCCGCGTTGGCTGCCGACGCCGCCGACGACAGGCCGCGCGCTTCGATGATCGCCGCGCCGCGCTTGCCGACGGTCGGGATGAACGTGTCGCGGTTCCACACGTCGTCGTTGATCAGCTTCAGCAGCGACTCGCCTTCGACGGTCGCGAAGCGGAAGTCGGGGTACATCGTCGGCGAGTGGTTGCCCCACACGGCGAGCTTCTCGATCGACGCGACCGGCTTGCCCGACTTGGCGGCGAGCTGCGACAGCGCGCGGTTGTGGTCGAGGCGCAGCATCGCCGTGAAGTTCTTCTTCGGCAGATCCGGTGCCGACTTCATCGCGATGTACGCGTTGGTGTTCGCCGGGTTGCCGACGACCAGCACCTTCACGTCGCGGCTCGCGACTTCGTTCAGCGCAGCGCCCTGGACCGTGAAGATCTCGGCGTTCGCCGACAGCAGGTCCTTGCGCTCCATGCCCTTCGAGCGCGGACGTGCACCGACCAGCAGCGCGACGTCTGCATCCTTGAATGCAACCTTCGGATCGTCGGTGATCACGACGCCCGCGAGCAGCGGGAACGCGCAATCGTCGAGTTCCATCACGACGCCTTTGACGGCGGCTTGGGCTTGCGGGAGGTCGAGCAGTTGCAGGATGACCGGCTGGTCCTTGCCGAGCAGGTCGCCGTTCGCGATGCGGAACAGCAGGGAGTAAGCGATTTGACCTGCGGCGCCGGTGACGGCAACGCGCTTTGCGGGCTTAGCCATTGAAAATCTCCAGGACGGGTGAAGCGGTGGACGCTAGGCAAAACGCCATTCTATGCGCGTTACGCGTAGCGTTGCATTGAAGCAGGGCGGAGGATTCGCGAAAGGCAGACGCGGTGAACCTGGAGACGGCCGTGGCACGTAGCCGGGGACGCATTTTGCACCCGCGAACCCTTGCTCGCCCCGGAGTGTAGGAGCCGATGGACCCAAAGTCAAACGGTATCATATGTCTTATATAAGACAGATGTTTTGCGGAATTTGAGTGGACGGAAAAGCGCGGTTTGTGATGAAATGCGCGCCATGACATCGAACCAGGCGAACAACGCGAATCCGACCGGCGCAGGCGGCCCAGGGCAGCCGGGCGCGGGCGATTCCGTGCCGGCGCCTGCGCCTGCCGCTTCGCCGTCGCCGACCTTCAGTCCGTTATACCAGCAGATCAAGTCATTGATCACGCAAAGTCTCGAATCCGGTGAATGGAAGCCGGGCGAGATCATCCCGAGCGAGGTGGAGCTGGCTGCCCGTTACAAGGTCAGCCAGGGCACCGTTCGCAAGGCGATCGACGAGCTGGCCGCGGAAAACCTCGTGGTCCGGCGGCAAGGCAAGGGTACTTTTGTTGCGACGCACAATGAGGATCGCGCGCAGTTCCGCTTCCTGCGGCTGCTGGCCGACGACGGCGCCGAGCATCCGCACGTGAGCCGCCTGCTCGAATGCCGGCGCCTGCGCGCGCCGGCCGAGATCGCGCGGCAGCTCGACCTGAAGCCGGCCGATCCGGTCGTGCAGGTGCGTCGCCTGCTGGAATTCGAGAACGAAGTGACGGTGCTCGACGAGATCTGGCTGCCGGGCGCGATGTTCCGCGGGCTGACGTTCGAGCGGCTGAGCGAGTACAAGGGCCCGCTCTACGCGATGTTCGAGACGGAATTCGGCACGCGGATGATCCGCGCGACGGAGAAGATCCGCGCGGTGGCGGCGGAGCCGGCGGTGGCCGACCTGCTGCACGTGCCGGCGGGTTTTCCGTTGCTGTCGGTCGAGCGCGTGTCCTATACATACGGAGACCGGCCGGTGGAAGTGCGGCGCGGCTGGTATGTCACAACCGGGTATTACTATCAGAATGACTTGAGCTGACGACGGATCGGCACAAGCAGCGTGCGCGCGGGTTTCCCGTTTTCGCGTAGCACGTTTCGGGCCGCCTTTATTCCCGTTCGCGTAATGATCCAGAGCAGACTTTCGCTGCAGCGCGATATAAAAAGGCGCTAAAATCGCGGATTAGTGTGACAACATAGTAGGGGTCTAGCATGACTGACGCAGTAAGAAAGCCGAGGCCGGAATACCGGAACATCGGAATCGGCGACATCACCTTGAAATATCGCATGCCGCTGGCGGCGATATTGTCGATTCTCCACCGAGTCAGCGGCGCGCTGCTGTTCCTGTTCCTGCCGTTCCTGCTGTTCCTCTTCGACCAGAGCCTCACCTCCGAGCTCAGCTTCGAAGTCTTCAAGGCTTTCCTCTCCAACATTGTCGTCAAGCTGATCGTCCTCGCGCTGTCCTGGGCGTTCCTCCACCATTTCTGCGCCGGCATTCGCCACCTGCTGATGGACGTCAACCACGACGCCGTCTCGAAGGAAGGCGGCAAGCGGACGGCCGTCGTCGTCTTTGTCGTCTCGATCGCGCTGACGATCGCCATGGCACTCAAACTGTTCGGAGCATTCTAAGAAAATGGCAGCCAATAACCGAATCGGCTCGAAGCGCCTCGTCGTCGGCGCTCACTACGGCCTGCGCGACTGGCTCGCGCAGCGCGTCACCGCCACGATCATGGCGGTCTACACGGTCATTCTGCTCGTCCTGTTCTTCGGCGCGCATGACTTCTCGTACGAAGGCTGGGCATCGATCTTCTCCGCGCAATGGATGAAGCTCGCGACTTTCGTGACGCTGCTTTCCCTCTTCTACCACGCATGGGTCGGCGTGCGCGACATCTGGATGGACTACGTGAAGCCCGTCGGTGTGCGCCTGCTGCTGCAATCGCTGACCATCGTCTGGCTGCTCGCATGTGCGGGCTACGCCGCGCAGATTCTCTGGAGAGTGTAAAGAATGGCTGCAATCAAAACTTCCCTGCCGCGCCGCAAGTTCGACGTGGTGATCGTCGGCGCGGGCGGCTCGGGCTTGCGCGCAGCGCTGCAACTGTCGCGCGCGGGCCTGTCGGTCGGCGTGCTGTCGAAGGTGTTCCCGACCCGTTCGCACACGGTGGCCGCACAGGGCGGCATCGGCGCGTCGCTCGGCAACATGAGCGAAGACAACTGGCACTTCCACTTCTACGACACGATCAAGGGTTCCGACTGGCTCGGCGACCAGGACGCGATCGAGTTCATGTGCCGCGAAGCACCGAACGTCGTGTACGAACTGGAACACTTCGGCATGCCGTTCGACCGTAACGCGGACGGCACGATCTACCAGCGTCCGTTCGGCGGCCACACCGCGAACTACGGCGAGAAGCCGGTCCAGCGCGCATGCGCGGCCGCCGACCGTACCGGTCACGCGCTGCTGCACACGCTGTACCAGCAGAACGTCGAGGCGAAGACGCAGTTCTTCGTCGAATGGATGGCGCTCGACCTGATCCGCGACGCGGACGGCGACGTGCTCGGCGTGACGGCCCTCGAGATGGAGACGGGCGACGTCTACATCATGGAAGGCAAGACGACGCTGTTCGCGACGGGCGGTGCAGGCCGGATCTTCGCGGCATCGACCAACGCGTTCATCAACACCGGCGACGGCCTCGGCATGGCTGCCCGCTCGGGCATCGCGCTGCAGGACATGGAGTTCTGGCAGTTCCACCCGACCGGCGTGGCCGGCGCGGGCGTGCTGATCACCGAAGGCGTGCGCGGCGAAGGCGGTATCCTGCGCAACGCGAACGGCGAGCGCTTCATGGAACGCTACGCACCGACGCTGAAGGACCTGGCGCCGCGTGACTTCGTGTCGCGTTCGATGGACCAGGAAATCAAGGAAGGTCGCGGCGTCGGTCCGAACAAGGATCACGTGCTGCTCGACCTGTCGCACATCGGCGCCGAGACGATCATGAAGCGTCTGCCGTCGATCCGCGAAATCGCGCTGAAGTTCGCGAACGTCGACGCGATCAAGGAACCGATCCCGGTCGTCCCGACGATCCACTACCAGATGGGCGGCATCCCGACCAACATCCACGGTCAGGTCGTCGGCACGTCGCGCGGCCACAAGGATCCGGTCAACGGCTTCTACGCAGTGGGCGAGTGCTCGTGCGTGTCCGTGCACGGCGCGAACCGCCTCGGCACGAACTCGCTGCTGGACCTCGTGGTGTTCGGCCGTGCGGCCGGCAACCACATCGTCGAGCACGTGAAGAACCAGAAGGAACACAAGCCGCTGCCGGCCGATGCAGGCGAGTTCTCGCTGGCGCGTCTGAACAAGCTCGACAAGTCGAGCTCGGGCGAGTACACGCAGGACGTCGCGAACGACATCCGTGCGACGATGCAGAAGCACGCAGGCGTGTTCCGCACGTCGGCGCTGCTGAAGGAAGGCGTCGACCAGATGGCCGGCCTGAAGGCCCGCGTGGAAAACATCCACCTGAAGGACAAGTCGAAGGTGTTCAACACCGCGCGCGTCGAAGCGCTCGAGCTGGAGAACCTGATCGAAGTCGCCCGCGCGACGATGGTGTCGGCGGAAGCGCGCAAGGAAAGCCGCGGCGCGCACGCGCACAGCGATTACGAACACCGCGACGACGACAACTGGCTGCGCCACACGCTGTGGTACAGCGAAGGCGATCGCCTCGACTACAAGCCGGTTCAAATGAAGCCGCTGACGGTCGACTCCGTGCCGCCGAAGCCGCGCACGTTCTAAGCCGAGTCAAAGGAATCCGAAATGGCAAAACGCATTTTTGAAGTCTACCGCTACGATCCGGACAAGGACGCGGCACCGCGCATGCAGACGTACGAGCTCGAGATCCAGCATGAGCGCATGCTGCTCGACGCACTGGTCAAGCTGAAGGCCGTCGACGAGACGCTGTCGTTCCGCCGTTCGTGCCGCGAAGGCGTGTGCGGTTCGGACGCGATGAACATCAACGGCAAGAACGGTCTCGCGTGCCTGACGAACCTGAACGACCTGCCGCAGAAGATCGTGCTGCGTCCGCTGCCGGGCCTGCCCGTCGTGCGCGACCTGATCGTCGACATGACGCACTTCTTCAACCAGTATCACTCGATCAAGCCGTACCTGATCAACGACGCGCCGCCGCCGGAGAAGGAACGCCTCCAGTCGCCGGAAGAACGCGACGAGCTCGACGGCGTGTACGAGTGCATTCTGTGCGCGAGCTGCTCGACGTCGTGCCCGAGCTTCTGGTGGAACCCGGACAAGTTCGTCGGCCCGGCCGGCCTGCTGCAGGCTTACCGCTTCATCGCGGATAGCCGCGACACCGCCACCGGCGAGCGTCTCGACAACCTGGAAGACCCGTACCGTCTGTTCCGTTGCCACACGATCATGAACTGCGTCGACGTTTGCCCGAAGGGCCTGAACCCGACGAAGGCGATCGGCAAGATCAAGGAACTGATGGTTCGCCGCGCGGTTTAAAGTTTGTGATGAGCGACGATTCGCATCAATCCGACCCGCACCGTCGCGCGCGCCTCCGCTGGCGCGCGCGGCGGGGTCTGCTGGAAAACGACATCGTATTCGAGCGTTTCTTCAGCAGATACGAGCATGACCTCACCGATGCAGACGTAGGCGCGTTGTCGCGCCTGCTCGATCTGAGCGACAACGACCTGATGGACTTGCTCCTCGCGCGCAAGGAACCAGAGGGCGACCTAGACAGCCAGGATATTCACCGGCTGTTGGAGATGCTGCGCAACGTGTAACGCCAAGGTGTAACGCGCTGTGCCCGTTATCGAATCCCGTTTCTATTTTCGATTGAGGATGTGCCATGACTCCGTCTGATGTTAAAGCCACGCTATCGTTCAGCGACAACTCGCCGAGCGTCGAACTGCCGATCTACAAGGGCACGATGGGCCCGGACGTGATCGACATCCGCAAGCTGTACGGCCAGACCGGCAAGTTCACGTACGACCCGGGCTTCATGTCGACGGCAGCTTGTAATTCGGCGATCACGTACATCGACGGCGACAAGGGCGAACTGCTGTACCGCGGCTACCCGATCGACAACCTCGCGCAGAACGCCGACTTCCTCGAGTCCTGCTACCTGCTGCTGAAGGGCGAGCTGCCGAACGCGGCGCAAAAGAAGGAATTCGTCGACACCGTCACGAAGCACACGATGGTGCACGAGCAGATGCACTTCTTCTTCCGTGGCTTCCGCCGCGACGCGCACCCGATGGCGATCCTGGTCGCCGCGGTCGGCGCGCTGTCCGCGTTCTACCACGACTCGCTCGACATCAACGACCCGCGTCACCGCGAAGTGTCGGCGATCCGCATGATCGCGAAGCTGCCGACGCTCGTCGCGATGGCGTACAAGTACAGCATCGGCCAGCCGTTCGTGTATCCGAAGAACTCGCTGTCGTACAGCGCGAACTTCATGCACATGATGTTCTCGAACCCGTGCGAAGAGTACAAGGTCAACGACGTGCTCGTCCGCGCACTCGACCGCATCCTGATCCTGCACGCCGATCACGAGCAGAACGCATCGACGTCGACGGTCCGCCTGGCCGGCTCGTCGGGCGCGAACCCGTTCGCGTGTATCGCGGCCGGTATCGCTTGTCTGTGGGGCCCGGCGCACGGTGGTGCGAACGAAGCCGCGCTGAACATGCTCGAGCAGATCGGTTCGCCGGACAACATCCCCGAATTCATCAAGCAGGTGAAGGACAAGAATTCGGGCGTGAAGCTGATGGGCTTCGGTCACCGCGTGTACAAGAACTACGACCCGCGTGCGAAGCTGATGCGCGAAACGTGCTACGAAGTGCTGAACGAACTCGGCCTGCACGACGACCCGCTGTTCAAGCTCGCGATGCAGCTCGAGAAGATCGCGCTGGAAGACGAATACTTCGTGTCGCGCAAGCTGTACCCGAACGTCGACTTCTACTCGGGTATCGTCCAGCGCGCGCTGGGCATCCCGACGTCGATGTTCACGTGTATCTTCGCGATGGCACGTACGGTCGGCTGGATCGCACAGTGGAACGAAATGATCGCGGATCCGGAACAGAAGATCGGCCGTCCGCGTCAGCTGTTCATCGGCGACACGCCGCGCGAAGCGAAGCCGATCAACGCACGTTAAGTCGTGCGCGGCGCGAACGGCCGCAAGGCCGCTCGCGTCCGGCAACTGCAACGCCCCGACACCCCGGTGGGACATCCCGCCGGGGTGTTTTCATTTGCGCGGCCGACGCTGGCCCGAGCCGGCGCGGCGTTCCAGCGACGGCGGGCGTGTGTCGAGCGGCGGCGAGTCGGTGCCGGTGTCGCTGTCGGGCGCGTGGCCGTGCTGCGCGAAGAACTGCCGGTATGCGCCGGGCGTCATCCCGCGCGCGGCGAGGAACTGGCGGTTGAAGTTCGCGGCGTTCGGAATGCCGCAGCGCGCGGCGACCGTCGCGATCGGCCAGTCGGTGCCGACCAGATGGCGGCACGCATGCGCGAGCCGCAGCCGCTGCACGTAGCGGCCGACGCTTTCGCCGAGGTGCCGTACGAACAACCGCTGCAGCGTGCGTTCGGACATGTGCGCGACGGCCGCGAGCGCATCGACGCGCAGCGGCTCGTGGAACTGCCGGTCGATCGCGTCGAGCACGCGATCGAGCCGCTCGGCTTCGGGCGCGGCGGCGTTCGCGGACGGCGACGCTGCATCGGGTTGATCGTAGGCCTGCGCGGTGGCGAGCGGTTCGCCGCCGGCGTCCGCGAGATCGGCGAGCGTGTCGAGTGCGGCCGCGAGGCGAATGCGCGGCGAAGGGTCGAGCAACTGCGGCAGCCGCGCGCGCATCGCACGGGCCGTATCGGCGTCGAATGCGAGGCCGGGCGCCGCGCGCCGCAGCAGCGAGCGCAGCGGCGCGTACTCGGGGCAGCAGTCGGCCACGCGTCGTGCCCAGTCACCGTCGAACCAGACGACGAGCGCGACTTCCGGCGCCGCGCGATCGATGCGCGCATTCGACGACCACGTATGCGGCAGGTTGGGCGGCACGAGCACCAGATCGTCGTCCGCATAGCGCGCGACGTGATCGCCGATGAAGCGCTGGCCGCGGCTGTTCAGCGTCAGCGTCAGTTCGTACTCGGGATGACGGTGCCATTCGAACGGAATGCGCGCGAGCTGGCGGTGGTACACGCGGATCGAACAGCCGGGGGCGAACGTCACGTGCTCGTACTGCGGTTTCATCGAGGCCTCCGGGCGAGGGCGGGCAGCGCGCCGTGGCATGATCGTGATCGATCGTCACGACGGAGCGATGCCATGTTTTCACATGTTTGCGTGGGCGTCAGCGATACCGCGCGCGCGTACGACTTCTACGCGCCGCTGTTCGCGGAACTCGGGCTGCGGCTGAAGTTCAGCGAGCCGGACGGCTGGTCGGGCTGGATGCCGGCCGACACCGACCGGCCGCTGTTCTTCTTCGGCCGGCCGCTCGACGGCCGCGCGCCCGAACCCGGCAACGGCCATACGATCGCATTCGACGCGCCGACCCGCGCGCAGGTCGACCGCTGCCACGCGCTCGCGCTGCAGCAGGGCGGCACCTGCGAAGGGCCGCCGGGCCTGCGGCCGCACTATCACCCCGACTACTACGGCGCGTATTTCCGCGACCCGGACGGCAACAAGCTGTGCGTGGTCTGCCATCGTCCGGAGTAGCAGGCGGTTGTCAGGATTGTATCGATAGTTGGCCGGATAGTGCCGATGGCGGCGATGCGTCCGCCATACGCTGAATGCTCATCGCCACACGATTCAGCGAGGAGACGACGATGCACCTGACGATTGACGATCTGCCGGTTGCGATCCGCACGGCGAAAAGGGCGCTGCGCGCCGATCTGCCCGGTTACGCGGCCACGTTCCGCGAACTGGAGGGCGATATCGCGCGGCAGGTCGACGCGATCCGTCGCGCGCACGCGCACGGCCGCGACGTGATCCCGGTATTGCGATTCGCGGATATCGCGAACGGCACCGTCGATCCGCAGGCGATCGCCGCGATCCGCACGCACGGCGCCGCGGTGATCCGCGGCGTATTCGACGCGCAGCAGGCGCGCGACTGGAACGACGAGATCGGCGCCTATCTGGATGCGAACCGCTTCGCCGAGCGGCTGCATGCACGCGCCGAGGACCGCTACTTCGGCAATCTCGCATCGGGCAAGCCGCAGATCTACGGCGTCTACTGGTCGACGCCGCAGGTGGCCGCGCGGCAGTCGCCGGCCCTCACGCAGGCGCGCGTGTTCCTGAACAGCCTGTGGCGTCATGCCGACGGCGCGCGCAGGCATTTCGACCCGGACCAGGTGCCGGCCTACGCCGACCGGATCCGCCGCCGGCCGCCGGGCTCGACGTCGCTCGGGCTGTCGCCGCATGTCGACGGCGGCTCCGTCGAACGCTGGCTCGGCGCGAATTTCCGGCAGGTCTATCGTCACGTGCTGGCCGGCCGCTGGCGCGATTACGATCCGTTCGACGCGGCGTTCCGCCCCGACGTCGAGGAGATTCCATCGCCGGCCGTGTGCTCGATGTTCCGCACGTTCCAGGGCTGGACCGCCCTGACGCCGCAAGGGCCCGGCGACGGCACCCTGCAGCTGATTCCGGTCGCGAACGCGATGGCGTATGTCGTGCTGCGCGCGCTGCAGGACGACGTCGCCGACGACGACCTGTGCGGCGCGCGTCCGGGCCGCGCGCTGTCGATCCTGCCCGAATGGCACGCGCTGCTGCTCGACGCGCTGGTGCCGATCCCGCACATGGAGGCGGGCGACGCGGTGTTCTGGCACGGCGACGTCGTGCATGCGGTCGAGGATGCGCATCGCGGCGGCGGCGACAGCAACGTGATGTACATCGCGGCCGCGCCCGGGTGCGCGAAGAACGACGCGTACCTGCAGCGCCAGCGGCTCGCATTCCTGCGCGGCGACAGCCCGCCGGATTTCCCGGCCGATCATTTCGAGGTCGACTTCGACGGACGGGGCGGCGAGGGCGATCTCACGCCGCTGGGCCGTGCGCAAATGGGGTTCGCGCCCGTCGGCGCGTGACGGATGCGCCGCATGCATCGGCCCGTATCCGCACCGCGCGGAACGGCCGTTTGCGCCGCGCCCGGCGGCCGTCTGCCGAATCCGCTGCATCCCGCCTGCAATTCGACGCGATCGGCTGCGGGCGCGCCCGAATTCGACGCGAATTGCGCAATTTGGCTTCCGATAATGGTCCGGACACAACGCAGCTGCCCCGTGCGCCGCACGGGGGCAGCGTGACCATGGAGGAGTCGATGCAATTCACGCAAGCGATCGTTCGCCGTCCCGCGCCGTCCTGCGGCGCGGGTCTCACCACCGCCGCGCTCGGCGCGCCCGACTACGACAAGACGCTCACGCAGTTCCACGCGTACTGCGACGCGCTGCGCGGGCTCGGCGTCGAGCTGACCGAGCTGCCGCCGCTGGACGCGTTTCCCGATTCGCACTTCGTCGAGGACGTCGCCGTCGTCACGCCCGAATTCGCGGTGATCACGCGTCCCGGCGCACCCGCGCGGCGCGGCGAGACGGTGCACATCGAAGCGGCGCTCGCCGCGCATCGCGACCTGCTGCCGATGCAGGAAGGCCGTCTCGACGGCGGCGACGTGATGCAGGTCGGCAAGCGCTTCTACATCGGCCTGACGGGCCGCACCGATGCCGAAGGCATCGCCGCATTCGAGTCGCTGGTGGCGCGCTACGGCTATTCGGTCGTCGCGGTGCCGGTCGGCGCGGGGCTGCATCTGAAATCGGTCGTCAACGCGCTCGGCGACGACACGCTGCTCGTGACCGAGGCGCTGGCCGCGCATCCGGCGTTCGCCGACTATCGCCGCATCGCGATCTCGGCCGCCGACGAATACGCCGGCAACACGCTGCGCGTGAACGGCACGCTGATCACGCCGGCCGGCTATCCGCGCGTGCACGACGCGATTCAGTCGCTCGGGATGCCGCTGCACGTGATCGACACGAGCGAGTTCCGCAAGATGGACGGCGGCCTGACCTGCCTGTCGCTGCGGTTCTAGCCGATTGGCGCGCGGCCGCTTCGGCCGGATAATGTGGCCCCCGCGCGGAACCGGAGGAGACGCTCCGCGCACCAGCCACGACCCGACCGGAGCGAACGCGGATGACCGACAAGAAGATGCAGCTCGACAAGATCGATCTCCGGATCCTCGACATCCTGCGTGCCGACGGGCGGATTTCCTACCGGAAGCTGTCCGAGCTCGTGAACCTCACGCCGCGGCCCTGCCAGGCGCGCGTGGAGCGGCTCGAGGCGCTCGGCGTGATCGAAGGCTACCGCGCGGTGATCAACGCGCCGCGCGCGACCAAGCCGATCGTCGTGATCGCGCAGATCGTGCTGGCCGATCACGGGCGTTCGCAGGCGCCGTTCGAGGACGAGATGCGGGCCAATCCGGCCGTGCTCGATTGCTGGCTCGTCAGCGGCACGTTCGATTTTCTCGTGCGGCTCGCGTGCGAGGATCTCGACGAATACCGGCGGATCGCGAACGCGTGGCTGGAAAGCCCGCGGTTCCGGATCGAGAAGATCGTGACGACGGCCGAGCTGCAGGCGATCAAGCGCAGCGTCGTCTGACGCGGCCGTGCGCGTCCGGGCCGCCGGCATCGGACGCGCGACCCGGCGGCAGGACCATTTTTTGACGCGGATAACCGGGCCGATCGATTGGTATTCCGAATCAATTCGAGCGGCCCGAATCCAACAGGGTGAACACTATGGATGCTTTGCAAGCGGCAGCGCAGACGGCCGCGCCGTCCGGAACGGCGCTCAAGCGCCGGCTGCAGAGCCGCCACATCGCGATGATCGCGATCGGCGGCTCGATCGGCACGGGGTTGTTCGTCGCGTCGGGCGCGTCGGTCGCGCAGGCGGGGCCGGGCGGGGCGATCGCCGCGTATATCGCGATCGGGCTGATGGTCTACTTCGTCGTCACCGGGCTCGGCGAGATGGCCGCGCTGATGCCGGTGTCGGGCTCGTTCGCGATCTACGGCGAGAAGTACGTCGACGAAGGCTTCGGCGTCGCGCTCGGCTGGACCTACTGGTACAGCTGGGCCGTGACGATCGCGATCGAGCTGGTCGCCGCGCAGATCGTGATGCGCTACTGGTTTCCGGCGGTGCCGGGCGTGTGGTGGGGCGCAGGGTTCCTGGTGCTGATCTTCCTGCTGAACACGCTGTCCGTGCGCGGTTTCGGGGAATCCGAATACTGGTTCTCGCTGATCAAGGTCGTCACCGTGATCGCGTTCATCGCGGCGGGCTTGCTGATCGCGGCCGGCCTGCTCGGCAACGGGCAGCCGGTCGGCTGGCGCAACTTCAGGACCGGCGACGCGCCGTTCGTCGGCGGCGTGCACGCGATGATGAGCGTCGCGCTGATCGCGGGCTTCTCGTTCCTCGGCACCGAGCTGGTCGGGATCACGGCGGGCGAGTCGGAAAACCCGCGCAAGACGATCCCGCGCGCGGTGAAGCAGATCTTCTGGCGCATCATGCTGTTCTACGTGCTCGCGATCTTCGTGATCGGCCTGCTGGTGCCGTACACCGATCCGAACCTGCTCAAGAGCGACGTGACTGATATAGGCGTCAGCCCGTTCACGCTCGTGTTCAGCCATGCGGGCTTTCCGCTCGCCGCGGGCGCGATGAACCTCGTGATCCTGACGGCCGTGCTGTCGGCCGGCAACTCGGGCACGTATGCGGCCACGCGGATGCTGTACAACCTCGCGGCGGAAGGCCGTGCGCCCGCGATGTTCGCGACGCTGTCGCCGGGCGGCGTGCCGCGCAACGCGCTGTACGCGACGATGGCGGTGGGCGGGCTGTGCTTCCTCACGTCGCTGACCAACAACCAGAGCATCTATCTGTGGCTGCTCAATACGGTCGGCATCACCGGCTTCATCGCGTGGCTCGGCATCGCCGTTTGCCACTACCGGTTCCGCAAGGGCTTTCTGAAACAAGGCTACCGGCTCGAGCAGCTGCCGTATCGCGCGAAGTGGTTCCCGTTCGGGCCGCTGTTCGCGATCGCGATCTGCATCGTGATCTCGCTCGGGCAGGATTACCAGGCGTTCTTCGCCGCCCGCGTCGACTGGATGGAAGTGCTGTCGATCTACGTGTGGATCCCGCTGTTCGTCGCGATCTGGTGGGCGTATCGCCGCGTGCGCAAGAGCCGGCTCGTGCGCTACGAGGAGATGGAGATCGGGCCGTGGCTCACGCGCTCGGTCGAGGCCGTCGATGCGGCGGTCGCGCGGCACGGTCAACCGCACTGAGCGTGACGCGGCGCATGCGCGGCGACGGGGCCGGCTCGCGCAACGCGGCCGGCTCCGGTGAAGCAGGCGTGCTGCCGCTGCGCCTTCATGAAATCCACCCGCGCGGGAGGCGTGGCGCCGCTACTTGTCCAGCTCCGGGTAGTGCCGGAAGATCCCCATGTCGTTGAACGGGATGCGGCGCTCCGACTCGAGATAGCGCGCGACGGGCGGATGCGCCGCGACGCGGTCGTGCAGCCCGACGAGCCCCGCGACCTTGCGTTCCTCGCGCTTCATCGCCTTCGGGAACGCGTAGCGCAGGCCTTCGATCAGCTGGAAGATCGACAGATCCGCGTAACTGAGCGCGCTGCCGGCGATGTGCCCGCCTTTGTGCGGATTCTGCGCGAGCACGCGATCGAAGTAGCCGAGGAATTTCGGCAGCCGATGTTCGAGGAAATCGGCCGCGCGCTCGGCGGCTTCGGCCTTCTGGTCCTCGTAGTAAAGGCCGCTGCCGATCGGGTGATGCGTGTCGTGGATCTCGGTGACGAAATCGGCGACGGTCAACTGAAGCTGATGCACCCACAGCCGGCCGGCTTCGTCGTCAGGCGCGAGCCCCAGCCGCGCGCCGAGAAACAGCAGGATGTTCGCGGCCTGCCCGACGACCATGTCGCCGGCCTTCAGGAACGGCGGCGCGAACGGCACGCATTCGGCCTTCGTGCTGTCCATCAGCCGCATCATCGCCGACACGCCCATGCCGCGCCCCGATTCGCGCGCGACATCGACGTAGTCGGCCTCGGCCGCTTCGAGCGCGAGCCGTACGTATTCGCCGCGGCCCTGGATTTCGGGCCAGTAATAGAGTTCGTATCGCATGCAGTGCTCCTGTCCGGTCGATGCGTCGGGCGATGCCAGCATCGTGATGGCGGGAAGGGCGGCCGCGCGCCGCCCGTTGCGAATAGACAGTCTAGGAGATCGTGCGGGAAGTGCGGTGCTTGCCGCGCATCACGCACCGCGCTCGTCGCGCTCGCCGCCTTCCGGGCCGTAGAAGAACACCCAGGTCGAGAAGTCGTCGGAGAAGCCGACGAAGCGGTGCGACGCGAATGCGGGGACGAACAGCACGTCGCCCGTCGCGACGCCGCATTCGCGCCCGTCCACGATGAACCGCGACGTGCCGGCGGCGATCACGTAGACCTCGTCGCGCGTGTGCGGCGTCTGCAGATCCTCGCCGCGCGGCCGGTACAGCTCGATGTCGAGCGTGCCGTGTCGAAACAGCGTGGTGAACAGCGTGCCTTCATCGTCGAGGCGGGCGAGCGATTCGTTGATGCCGAGCTTCATCGTCGTGGGCTCCGGGGTGCGGATCGTGGGAACGAGGGCATGCGGGTTGCACCATCGTAGCGCGAAATCCGCAGCTCGGCCGGCGGTGCGCGACCCTGCCTGCGAATCGCGTCGCGCGCCATCGATGAAACGGCGGCACCACGATCTCACCACCGATGAAACGAATCGGTCCGCCGGCGAAACGGCGCGGCGATCGTCGGCATGTGTGCGACAGCTTCACCGCAATTTAATAAACGCGCACTACGATCGCGCATCGTCAATCGACGGAGCGTCGTGCTGCGTTTCACGCTTCGACGCTGCCGCCCGTCGCGGATCTCCGCGATTCGCCAGATTGCCATTTCCCGTGACCCCGCGAATTGCACCGCCGCGCCATGCCGCCGCATGCGATTCGCATTGTTTCGCATTTCTTATGAATTCGAATGCATCGACTGCTTCACGCAGAAAATTCCTTGCCGCCGCACCCGGTATCGCAGCGGCGCCGCTGTTGAGCGCATGCGGTGGCGACGACGTCGCATCGGCGCCGCTCACCGATGCGGCGCTGGCCGCGCAGATGTCCGCGAAGCTGAACGCCCAGCTCGGCGATGCGGCGACGGTCGACGCGATCCTGCCCGCGCTGACCGATGTCGGCTTCACCTGGGACCTGCCGACGGTGCCGGCCGCGCAGATCGGCGCGATCGTCGCGTACAGCTTCGGCAATCGCCCGAACGCCGCGAGCGGCAACACGTCGAGCACGGGCGGCAACCAGTCCGCGCTGCCCGATCCGGGGCCCGTCAACGAAGCGCTCGCGGACGCCGTGTACCGCATCCGCCAGCTGAAGCCGGTCAAGGTCTACGCGCAGTGGGAAATCGCGCGCTTTCTCGTGTCGAAATACGGGATGGGCGCCGAGGTGCTGTCGTCGGTCGAGCCGGTGATCGCGAGCGACGGCACGATCGTGTACCTGAGCACGGCCGGCGTCGCGGCCGAGGCGGTTACGCGCGCGGGCGGCACGGCTGCGATGGGCACCGTCGCGGTGGTCGGCCATCGCGACCATGCGAAGCGCTGCATCCAGACCTCGCAGCAGGCCGGCATGAAGGCGGCCGCCGTCGCCGAGGTGCCGCTCCCGACCGTGTACGACCCGCAATCGGGCCAGCCGTGGACGCGCAACCGCAGCCTCTACCTCGTGCACGACATGTATGCGCAGATGCTGAGCCGCGCGATCGCCGCGACGATGCAGGCGTTTCCGAAGGGCTGACGTCTGCCGTTCTCCACTCGAATCTCATGACCATGACGACCCGCCGCCATTTCCTCGCTTCCTCTTCGCTGCTCGCTGCATCGTGCGCCGCCGTCGCGCCCGCGCGCGCGAGCGGTGCTCCCGTGTCCGATGCGGAACTCCAGCGCCAGATGCTCGGCAAGCTGACCGACGAACTGAACGATCGCGCGACCGCGGCCGACGAGACCGGCTACCTGCTCGACACGTTGTTCTCATGGACGCCGCCGGGCGTCGATGCGGCCGCCATCAACACGATCACCGCGTTCGGCTTCGGCAGCCGCGCGGGCGCGTCCGGTGCCGCGCCCGTCCCGGGCCCGGTGAACGAGGCGATCGCCGATGCGGTGTTCCAGCTTCGGCAAAAGGCCGCGGCGCCGATTTACGCGCAGCAGGAAGTCGCGAGCGTGCTCGCGTCGAAATACGGACTGACGGCCGGCGTGACGTCGATCGCGACGCGGGCACCGGCCGCCGGCAGCCCGATCCCGACCCCCGACGGCGTCGTCGCCGCGATCGTCCGACAGGCCGGCTCGGCCGCGGCGCTCGGCAAGGTCGGCATCGTCACGCATCGGGATCAGGCGTCGCTCGCCGTGCGCGTGTCGAGCGCCGCGGGGATGCAGGCCGCGGTGCCGGCCGGGCTGACGCTGCCGGTGTTCTACGACAGCGCCGCGCAATTGCCTGCATTGCGGCGTCGCGATCTCTACCTGCTGAGCAGCGCGGGCGTGCAGCTCGGCATGCTGCGGCTCGCGCTGATCAACCGCGAATACCCGAACGGCTGACGTTCCCCGTTTGGCTGGTAATGCCGATACAGGTATTGACACTACCAGCCAAACCACTGTTTTTAATGGGTTTTTTCGCGCCGCGCCCGCGCCGCGGCGCGTTCTGCGTGGCATAATCGACCGCATCCGCAAGGCTTGTAGTCACAACGACCCCGCATACCCATGGCACAGACTCTCTACGACAAACTGTGGAATACCCACGTCGTCCACACCGAGGACGACGGCACGGCATTGCTCTACATCGACCGTCAGCTGCTGCACGAAGTCACGAGCCCGCAGGCGTTCGAAGGGCTGAACGTCGCGCACCGCCCGGTGTGGCGCATCAGCGCGAACCTGGCCGTGTCGGACCACAACGTCCCGACCACCGATCGCAGCCACGGCATCGCCGATCCGGTCTCGAAGCTGCAGGTCGACACGCTCGACGCGAACTGCGATGCGTTCGGCATCACGCAGTTCAAGATGAACGACGTGCGTCAGGGCATCGTGCACATCATCGGGCCGGAGCAGGGCGCGACGCTGCCGGGCATGACGATCGTCTGCGGCGACTCGCACACGTCGACGCACGGCGCGTTCGGCGCGCTCGCGCACGGCATCGGCACGTCGGAAGTCGAGCACGTGCTCGCGACGCAAACCTTGCTGCAGAAAAAGAGCAAGAACATGCTCGTGAAGGTCGAGGGCACGCTGCCGCGCGGCTGTACCGCAAAGGACATCGTGCTCGCGATCATCGGCAAGATCGGCACGGCCGGCGGCACGGGCTACGCGATCGAATTCGGCGGCTCGACGATCCGCGCGCTGACGATGGAAGGCCGGATGACCGTCTGCAACATGGCGATCGAAGCCGGCGCGCGCGCGGGCATGGTCGCCGTCGACGACACGACGATCGACTACCTGAAGGGTCGTCCGTTCGTGCCGACCGGCGCGGAATGGAACCAGGCCGTCGAGTACTGGCGCGAATTCAAGTCCGACGAAGGCGCGCAGTTCGACCGCGTCGTCGAGCTGAACGCGGCCGAGATCGTCCCGCAGGTCACGTGGGGCACGTCGCCGGAAATGGTCACGTCGATCGACGGTCGCGTGCCGGACCCCGAGCGCGAGAAGGATCCGGTCAAGCGCGACGCGATGGAGCGCGCGCTGGCCTACATGGCGCTCGAGCCGAACACGCCGATCGAGTCGATCAAGGTCGACAAGATCTTCATCGGTTCGTGCACGAACGCGCGCATCGAAGATATCCGCGCGGCCGCCTACGTCGTGAAGAAGCTGAACCGCCGCATTGCGTCGAACGTGCGGCTCGCGATGGTCGTGCCGGGCTCGGGCCTCGTGAAGGCGCAGGCCGAGCGCGAAGGCCTCGACAAGGTGTTCACCGACGCGGGCTTCGAATGGCGCGAGCCAGGCTGCTCGATGTGCCTCGCGATGAACGCCGACCGGCTCGAGCCGGGCGAGCGCTGCGCGTCGACGTCGAACCGCAACTTCGAAGGCCGGCAAGGCGCGGGCGGTCGCACGCACCTCGTGAGCCCCGCGATGGCGGCGGCGGCGGCGATCGAAGGCCATTTCGTCGACATTCGCCAGCTGGGGTAACGCGTGACGGCATCGAAGCTCATCGCGCGGCTGGTGGCCGCGCTGGCGCTCGCGGGGCTGGGCTTCGGCCTCGCGGGTTGCAATACCGTCCGAGGCTTCGGCCAGGACGTCAACGCCGCCGGCAATGCGCTGCAGCGCGCCGCGGACTGACGCCCACCGAGAATTTGTCGATGTGCGCCGGCTGAATGCCGGCCCTCCAACCGGATAGACGGATCATGGAAAAATTCACTGTACATACCGGCGTCGTGGCGCCGCTCGATCGCGAGAACGTCGACACCGACGCGATCATCCCGAAGCAGTTCCTGAAGTCGATCAAGCGCACGGGCTTCGGTCCGAACGCGTTCGACGAATGGCGTTACCTCGACCACGGCGAGCCGGGCCAGGACAACTCGAAGCGCCCGCTGAACCCGGACTTCGTGCTGAATCAGCCGCGCTACCAGGGCGCATCGGTGCTGCTGGCACGCAAGAACTTCGGCTGCGGCAGCTCGCGCGAGCACGCGCCGTGGGCGCTGCAGCAGTACGGCTTCCGCGCGATCATCGCGCCGAGCTTCGCCGACATCTTCTTCAACAACTGCTACAAGAACGGGCTGTTGCCGATCGTGCTGACCGAGCAGCAGGTCGATCACCTGTTCAACGACACGTATGCGTTCAACGGCTATCAGCTGACGATCGACCTCGATGCGCAGGTCGTGCGCACGGGCGACGGCCGCGAGTATGCGTTCGACATCACCGCGTTCCGCAAGTACTGCCTGCTGAACGGTTTCGACGACATCGGCCTGACGCTGCGTCACGCGGACAAGATCCGCCAGTTCGAAGCCGAGCGGCTCGCGAAGCAGCCGTGGCTCAACAACAAGCTGGTCGGCTGAGATTGCCTCCGGGCGGGCGCGCATGACGCGCGCTCGCCGACCTGCCACCCATACCTATCCAGTCAGGAATAACGCATGAAGATTGCAGTGCTGCCCGGCGACGGCATCGGTCCGGAAATCGTCAACGAAGCGGTCAAGGTGCTGAACGCCCTCGACGAGAAGTTCGAGCTCGAGCAGGCGCCGGTTGGAGGCGCGGGCTACGAGGCGAGCGGTCATCCGTTGCCGGACGCGACGCTGAAACTCGCGAAGGAAGCCGACGCGATCCTGTTCGGCTCGGTCGGCGACTGGAAGTACGACTCGCTCGAGCGCGCGCTGCGCCCCGAGCAGGCGATCCTCGGGCTGCGCAAGCATCTCGAGCTGTTCGCGAACTTCCGTCCGGCGATCTGCTATCCGCAGCTCGTCGATGCGTCGCCGCTGAAGCCGGAACTGGTCGCGGGCCTCGACATCCTGATCGTGCGCGAACTGAACGGCGACATCTACTTCGGCCAGCCGCGCGGCGTGCGCGCGGCACCGGACGGCCCGTTCGCCGGCGCGCGCGAAGGCTTCGACACGATGCGCTACTCGGAACCGGAGGTGCGCCGCATCGCACACGTCGCGTTCCAGGCCGCGCAAAAGCGCGCGAAGAAGCTGCTGTCGGTCGACAAGTCGAACGTGCTGGAGACGTCGCAGTTCTGGCGCGACGTCATGATCGACGTGTCGAAGGAATACGCGGACGTCGAGCTGTCGCACATGTACGTCGACAACGCGGCGATGCAGCTCGCGAAGGCGCCGAAGCAGTTCGACGTGATCGTGACCGGCAACATGTTCGGCGACATCCTGTCGGATGAAGCGTCGATGCTGACGGGCTCGATCGGCATGCTGCCGTCGGCGTCGCTCGACAAGAACAACAAGGGTCTGTACGAGCCGTCGCACGGTTCGGCGCCGGACATCGCGGGCAAGGGCATCGCGAATCCGCTGGCGACGATCCTGTCGGCCGCGATGCTGCTGCGCTATTCGCTGAATCGCGCGGAGCAGGCCGATCGCATCGAGCGCGCCGTGAAAACGGTGCTCGAACAAGGCTACCGCACCGGCGACATCGCGACGCCGGGCTGCCAGCAGGTCGGCACGGCGGCGATGGGCGACGCGGTGGTCGCCGCGCTGTAAGCGCGCGGCAAGGCAACAGGCAGTCAAGATAGAAAAGGGCGCGAACGGGCCGCGAAATCGGCCGGTTCGCGCGCGGTTGGCCGTTGTGCGGGCAACCGGCTTTGTGTAGACTCGAACGATGGCGCTGATTTCCCTGATCTCCCCGGTCCTGAAACTCCACGGCAACACTGCCCGTGCGGGTGCGCGCGCCATCGTCATCACGAAAACCATTACCACGAAAACGATCATTAAACGCTGATCGCCGTCGTGCCCGCCTGTTTCCCCGCGCGGTCACGCGGGGACGGAAATGGCGGGGAAGCTCCATTCAAGCAAAGGGTTAGTCATGAACGTAGGTCTCGTAGGTTGGCGCGGCATGGTCGGCAGCGTGCTGATGCAGCGCATGCAGGAAGAAGGTGATTTCGACCTGATCGAACCGGTGTTTTTCAGCACCAGCAACACGGGCGGCAAGGCGCCGTCGTTCGCGAAAAACGAGACTACGCTCAAGGACGCGACCAACGTCGACGAGCTGAAGAAGTGCGACGTGATCATCACGTGCCAGGGCGGCGACTACACGAACGACGTGTTCCCGAAGCTGCGCGCGGCCGGCTGGAACGGCTACTGGATCGATGCGGCCTCGTCGCTGCGGATGAACGACGACGCGGTCATCATCCTTGATCCGGTCAACCTCGACGTGATCAAGGACGCGCTCGTCAAGGGCACGAAGAACTTCGTCGGCGGCAACTGTACGGTCAGCCTGATGCTGATGGCGCTCGGCGGCCTGTTCCGCGAGAACCTCGTCGACTGGATGACGGCGATGACCTACCAGGCCGCATCGGGCGCGGGCGCGCAGAACATGCGTGAACTGCTGTCGCAGATGGGCACGCTGCACGGTTCGGTGCAGGAGCAACTCGCCGATCCGGCTTCCGCGATTCTCGACATCGACCGCCGCGTGCTCGCGACGATGAACAGCGACGCGATGCCGACGAGCCACTTCGGCGTGCCGCTCGCCGGCTCGCTGATCCCGTGGATCGACAAGGATCTCGGCAACGGGATGTCGAAGGAAGAGTGGAAGGGCGGCGCGGAAACCAACAAGATCCTCGGCAAGCCGGCCATGGGCGAGCCGGGCTCGATCCCGGTCGACGGCCTGTGCGTGCGGATCGGCGCGATGCGCTGCCACTCGCAGGCGCTGACGATCAAGCTGAAGAAGGACGTCCCGCTCGACGAAATCAACGGCATCCTCGCGTCGGCGAACGACTGGGTGAAGGTCGTGCCGAACGAGCGCGAAGCGTCGATGCGCGACCTGTCGCCGGCGAAGATCACCGGCACGCTGACGGTGCCGGTCGGTCGCCTGCGCAAGCTCGCGATGGGTGGCGAATACCTGTCGGCGTTCACGGTCGGCGACCAGCTGCTGTGGGGCGCGGCCGAGCCGCTGCGCCGCATGCTGCGCATCCTGCTCGACAAGTAAGTCGGGCCGCGCCGCGCGCAGTGCGCGCGTGACGCGAAACGCCTGCCAGCCCTTCGCGGGGCGGCAGGCGTTTTTTTTGTCCGGCGTCAGGTCTTGTGCGGACCGCCCATTGCGCGGAAGTCCCGAACCGCTCGCGCGGCCGGGGCTTTTCCTGCATCGCCATCCTTTGGCACGAGGAATCGATGCGACGCGAAGTACAAGGAGGGGCCGAATTCGTTCCGGAACCCGATGCCGTCGTCCGGTTTTTCATCGATTGATGATCCTCTTTTGACAAAACCGGCGCGTGCGATTCTGTGCCCGGATCGGCGATGCCTTCGCGCGATTCGCGCACCGACGGCCCGACGCGGTCGGCCGTAAGGTCGCGGCGCAGGCGCGGACGGCCGCATCCGCAGGCGACGAATTCGGCCGGAACGCGATCGTGTGAAGTAAACTATGCGGTTACGACGCGCAGAGCCGCCCAAAGCGTCGCGTTCTGCGCGACGCTTTTGCATTTCTGCGGCGACTTTATTGACGCTTTCCTACGCGAATCCGAGCCGCGCCCGCGCGCGGCGATAGAGCCTACGATGTCCCGAATTTCCTTGTTTCCGCGTCAGTCCCGTCTGTCGCGCGCCGTGCGTGGCGCGCTGGCGATCCTGGCGCTCGGCGCGGCCGCTCCGGCCTGGGCGGCCGGTTCCGGCGAGCTGCCGGCGTCCGCCGCCGGCGGTGCCGCGCCGCTCAACGTGACGGTCCAGCCGGGCCAATCGTTGAACGACCTCGCGAAAGCCGCGACGCAATCGCACGATCCGGGCGTGCTCGCGCGCGCCGGCCGCGCGCTGTTCGACGCGAATCCGCAGGCGTTCATGAAGCACGACCCGAGCCGCCTGAAAGTCGGCGCGACGCTGACGGTGCCGGCGCTCGATGCGACCGGCGCGGCGCTCGTGCCGGCTGCTGCGTCGGGGGCGTCGGCTGCGTCCGCGCCGGTTGCCGCGTCGGGCACGGCGGCGGTCGCGCAGCATGGCGCGTCGGCGCCGCATCCTGGGTCGGCCGTGCAAGCCGCGCCGGCCGTATCGGCCGCGCATACGGCGCCGGTCAGCGGGGCGAGCGTCACGGTCGCAGCCGGGGCAGCGGCAGGCGCGTCGGCTTCGAGCGGCGCGTCCGCCGCGCACGGCGCGTCGACGGTCGAATCCGTCCAGTCGCCAGCGGCCGCGGCCGGCGCAAGCGGGCCGCACGTGTGGAACGGCGCGATCCAGTCCGCACCGTCGTCCGCCAGCGAGGCCGTGACGCAGGCCGGACCGGGCGGTGCGGCTCAAGGGATGCACGAACCGTCCGCGGCAGCACCCGTCGCGGGTGCGTCGCAGCCGCGGCCGTCGAGCCTGCAGCAATTGCTCGCGCTGAAGAACCGCGTGCTGATGGAACTGCAGAAGCACGGGATCGGGAAGCCGGCCGCCACGAACAACGTTGCACCGGCGCCCGCTGCGCCGCGTCCCGCTGCGAACGGCACGAACGGCACGAATGATGCGAATGATGCGGCGGCGTCAGCTGCCGCGTCGTCGTCGGCTGCGAGCGAAGCGTCGTCCGGCGTGGCCGCGAGTGCGGTGCAGCCGGCATCGGCGCCCGTGCAGCCGGCCGTGCCGGCGGCGACCGCCGCGCCTGCACGCGGTTCGGAACAGATCGACTGGCGTCCGGCCGCAGCGGCCGGCGCCGCCGTGGTCGTGCTGGCGGCCGGTTTTGCGTGGCGCAAGCGCCGGAAAGCGCGGCCGACCGACGAAACCGCACCGGCATCCGGCGGGACGGCTGTTGCCGACGGCGGTGCATCGTCGTCGCCGGTCGCATCCACCGAGCCAGTGCCGCCGATTCTCCCCGAGACGCCGTTGGCCCGCGACGCGGCCGCCGATCTGAGTCTGGTCACGGCCGCCGCCGCAGCGGCGGAGACGTTCGAGACGCACGAACCCGAAATCCCGTCGCCGTCGGAAACGGCGAAGCCGCACGACGTTCAGGCGGAAGCATCGTCCGCGCTCGTCGCACCCGACAGCAACGCAACGCCGGCCCCGCACGACGAGAAGCCTGTCGCGGAACCGGCCGCGGACGAGCCGCTCGTCACGCCCGCCGCACCTGCGACGAACGACGCCCAGCACGCAGCGCTGATGCAGAACGCGATCAGCGCGCTCAACAGCCTCGACATGCCGCTGCCGCCGCGTACGGCCGATGAGCCGTCCGCACGGGAAGGGCAAGCCGAAGGCGGGCAAATCGCAACTAACGGGCAATCCGCCGCGCACCCGCCAGTTGGCGCGGCCGATCCGTCCCCGGAACATCCGGCCGACCACGACGACGAGTTCGACTGGGATCCGGACGCGGCAACGCCAGCGCCTCACACGGGCGGTGCCGCCGCGCCGTCGTCGCTGCCGCCGCTCGGCGTCGCGCAGTTCGGCGCGCTGAAGCTGGATTTCGATCTCGACCTGCCGTCCGCGCCGGGTGCCGTGCTGCCCGCGCTGACGCCGGAAGAACTCGCCCGCATCGCCCGCAACAAGCTGGATCTCGCGTCGGAGTACGTGCAACTGGGCGATCTGTCCGGCGCGCGCACGCTGCTGCAGGAAGTGGTCGACGCGAACGACGCCGCCACGCGCGACGATGCGCGTGCGCTGCTCGCGAAACTCGCGGAAGAGGCGTGATGCGGATCGCGCTCGGGATTCAGTACGACGGCGCCGCGTTCTGCGGCTGGCAAGCGCAGCCGCACGGCAAGACCGTGCAGGATGCGCTCGAGCGCGCACTCGGCGCGTTCGCATGCGTGCCGCTGCACACGACGGTCGCGGGGCGGACCGACACGGGCGTGCACGGGCTCGGACAGGTCGTGCATTTCGATACGGAGCTCGATCGCGCGGATTTCTCGTGGGTGCGCGGCACCAACGCATTTCTGCCGCCGACCGTGTCCGTGCAGTGGGCGAAGCCGATGCCGGACGCGTTCCACGCGCGTTTCTCGGCGTTCGAACGCACGTACTACTACGCGCTGTACGTGCATCCCGTGCGCTCGCCGATGCTGGCCGGCCGCGCGGGCTGGATCCACACGCCGCTCGACGACGACGCGATGCGCGCCGCCGCCGCGCATCTGATCGGCGAGCACGACTTCTCGTCGTTCCGGTCGTCGGAATGCCAGTCGAAGACGCCGGTCAAACACCTGTACCAGATCGACGTGCGGCGCGCGGGCCACTTCATTCATTTCCGCTTCCGCGCGAACGCGTTCCTGCACCACATGGTGCGCAACCTGATGGGCTGCCTCGTCGCGGTGGGGCGCGGCCGCTATCCGGCCGACTGGCTCGCCGACGTGCTGGCCGGGCGCGATCGCAATCTCGCGGCGCCCACGTTCATGGCCGACGGGCTGTACCTCGCCCATGTCGGCTACCCGGCGGAATTCGCCGTCCCGCCCGCGCAGCTCGGCAGCGTGCCGTGGAGCAGCGTCTGGGCCGATCTGGATCCACAACCATGACGGATCACGCCGTGTCTTCTTCGACCTCTGCCGCGGCCGGCCTCGCGCCGCGCACGCGCATCAAGCTGTGCGGCCTGTCGCGTCCCGAGGACGTGCTGCATGCCGCCGCGCTCGGTGCCGACGCGATCGGCCTCGTGTTCTATCCGAAGAGCCCGCGCGCGGTGTCGATCGCGCAGGCGGCCGAACTCGCGAGCCTCGCGCCGCCGTTCGTGTCGGTGGTCGGGCTGTTCGTGAACGCGACCGAAGCGGAGATCGAGGCGGTCGTGCGCGACGTGCCGCTCACGATGCTGCAATTGCACGGCGACGAGACGCCCGAGCAGTGCGACGCCCTCGGCCGCGCGGCGCGCCTGCCGTGGTTGCGCGCGGTGCGCGTCGGCCCCTCGACGCAGCCGGCCGATTTGGTAGAATCGGCTCTTCATTATTCGAAAGCGCGCGGCCTCCTGTTCGACACCCTGGTGCCGGACTACGGTGGTAGCGGCAAGGTCTTCGATTGGTCTCTTATTCCCGCAGAGCTCGCGCATCGGGCCGTTTTGAGTGGTGGCTTGAGCGCGCAAAACGTCGGTGATGCGATTCGCCAGTTGCGTCCGTTTGCTGTCGATGTCTCGAGTGGCATCGAAGTGGAGGGCGCGAAGGGCGTGAAGGATCACGCCCGGATGGCGGCGTTCGTACGCGCGGTGCGCGAAGCGGACGCCGGGTGATGCAAGAAGGTGCGGCCCCGACAGCGGGGCGCACCGACCGATCGAGAGTGACACCATGTACAACCTTCCTGATGATCGCGGCCACTTCGGCCCGTATGGCGGCGTGTTCGTCGCCGAAACGCTGATTCACGCGCTGGACGAACTGCGCACGGCGTATGAAAAATTCCGGAACGACCCCGATTTCGTCGCCGAGTACGAGCGCGAACTGAAGTACTTCGTCGGCCGTCCGTCGCCGATCTATCACGCGCAGCGCTGGAGCGAGACGCTCGGCGGCGCGCAGATCTACCTGAAGCGCGAGGACCTGAACCACACCGGCGCGCACAAGATCAACAACGTGATCGGCCAGGCGCTGCTCGCGAAGCGGATGGGCAAGAAGCGCGTGATCGCCGAGACCGGCGCCGGCCAGCACGGCGTCGCGACGGCGACGATCTGCGCGCGCTTCGGCATGGAGTGCATCGTCTACATGGGCGCCGAGGACGTGCGCCGCCAGGCCGCGAACGTCTACCGGATGAAGCTGCTCGGCGCGACGGTCGTGCCGGTCGAATCGGGTTCGCGCACGCTGAAGGACGCGCTGAACGAAGCGATGCGCGATTGGGTCACGAACATCGAAAGCACGTTCTACATCATCGGCACGGTGGCGGGCCCGCACCCGTATCCGGCGATGGTGCGTGACTTCCAGCGCGTGATCGGCGACGAGTGCAAGGTGCAGATGCCGGAACTCGCCGGCCGGCAGCCGGACGCGGTGATTGCGTGCGTCGGCGGCGGCTCGAACGCGATGGGCATCTTCTATCCGTACATCGACGATGCTTCCGTGCAGCTGATTGGCGTCGAAGCGGCCGGCGACGGCCTCGACACCGGCCGTCACGCGGCGTCGCTGATCGCCGGCAGCCCCGGCGTGCTGCACGGCAACCGCACGTACCTGCTGCAGGACGACAACGGCCAGATCATCGAGACGCATTCGGTGTCGGCCGGCCTCGACTATCCGGGCGTCGGCCCCGAGCACGCATGGCTGAAGGACAGCGGTCGCGCGCAGTACGTGCCGATCACCGACGACGAGGCGCTGAAGGCGTTCCACGACTGCTGCCGGATCGAGGGGATCATCCCCGCGCTCGAGTCGAGCCACGCGATCGCGTACGGCGTGAAGCTCGCGCCGACGTTGCCGAAGGACAAGATCCTGCTCGTCAACCTGTCGGGCCGCGGCGACAAGGACATGCACACGGTCGCCGAGCGATCGGGCATCGCGCTCTGACCCCGACCGATGCGTGACCTGATCGAACAACCGGGCGGCGGCGCCGCGAGCGCAGCGGAGGCGGTGCAGCCTGCCGTCGCCGTGCCGCGCGCACCGTCCGGGATCGAGCTGCACAACCGCGATTTCATGACCGAAGCCGCGCGCCTGCCGGATGCGTCGATCGACCTGATCGTCGCCGATCCGCCGTACGGGCTCGGCAAGGACTACGGCAACGACTCGGACAAGCGTTCGGGCGACGATTTCCTCGCGTGGACGCGCGAGTGGCTCGAGCTCGCGATTCCGAAGCTCAAGCCGAGCGGGTCGATGTACATCTTCTGCACGTGGCAGTACGCGCCGGAAATCTTCAGCTTCCTGAAGACGAAGCTCACGATGGTCAACGAGATCATCTGGGACCGGCGCGTGCCGAGCATGGGCGGCACGACGCGCCGTTTCACGTCGGTGCACGACAACATCGGCTTTTTCGCGGTTTCCAAAGCGTATTACTTCGATCTCGATCCGGTCCGCATCCCGTACGACGCCGACACGAAGAAGGCCCGCTCGCGCAAGTTGTTCGAAGGCAGCAAGTGGCTGGAGATGGGCTACAACCCGAAGGACGTCTGGTCGGTCTCGCGCCTGCATCGGCAGCACGCGGAGCGCGTCGATCATCCGACCCAGAAGCCGCTGGAAATCATCGAGCGGATGGTGCTCGCAAGCTGCCCGCCGGGCGGCCGCGTGCTCGATCCGTTCATGGGCAGCGGCACGACCGCGGTGGCCTGCGCACGGCAGGGGCGCGACTTCGTCGGCTACGAGATCAATGAAAGTTATTGCGCGATCGCGCACGAGCGCGTGAGCGCGCTCGTCGCGCCGGCGTGTGCGTGAGTCGCGCCGCCGAGTCGCCGATCGCATCAAGGAAAATTGCCATGTCCTCCCGTATCCAGCAGACCTTCGCCGCACTCGCCGAACAAGGCCGCAAGGGCCTGATCCCGTTCATCACGGCCGGCGACCCCGATCCCGCGAAGACCGTCGAATTCATGCACGCGCTCGCCGAAGGCGGCGCCGACGTGATCGAGCTCGGCGTGCCGTTCTCGGACCCGATGGCCGACGGCCCCGTGATCCAGCGCTCGTCGGAACGCGCGCTCGCGCGCGGCGTCACGCTCAAGAGCGTGCTCGCCGACGTGAAGCGCTTCCGCGAGACCGACCAGAAAACCCCCGTCGTGCTGATGGGCTATGCGAACCCGATCGAGCGGATGGGCGTCGACGCGTTCGCGGCCGAAGCGCAGGCAGCCGGCGTCGACGGCGTGCTCGTCGTCGACTATCCGCCCGAGGAAGCGGGCGTGTTCGCCGAGAAAATGCGTGCCGCGCAGATCGATCCGATCTTCCTGCTCGCGCCGACGTCGACCGACGAACGCATCGCAGACGTGGGCAAGATCGCGAGCGGCTACGTGTACTACGTGTCGCTCAAGGGCGTGACCGGCGCCGGAAATCTGGATGTTTCGAGCATTGCGGGTAAAATCCCGGCCATCAAGTCGCGCGTGCCGGTTCCGGTGGGCGTCGGCTTCGGCATCCGCGACGCCGAAACGGCGCGCGCGGTGGCCGAAGTGTCGGACGCCGTCGTGATCGGCAGCCGCCTGGTGCAGCTGCTCGAGAGCGCCGCGCCGGAGGGCGCCGCCGCCGCGCTGAAGACTTTCATCGCCGAGCTGCGCGCCGCCCTGGACGGCGCCGGCAACACGGCGCGATAAACACAACACAGGAAGCGGGAACGGGCCGGTCGGCCCGCCCCGCCACGGAACAGGAAACCATACGATGAGCTGGCTCGACAAACTGTTGCCGCCGAAGATCAAGCAGACCGACCCGAAAAGCCGCAAGGGCATTCCGGAAGGCCTGTGGGTCAAGTGCCCGTCCTGCGAGGCCGTGCTGTACCGCAACGACGTGGACGCGAACCTGCACGTGTGCCCGAAGTGCGATCACCACATGCGCATCGGCGCGCGCGAGCGCCTCGACGGGCTGCTGGATCCGGAAGGCCGCTATGAAATCGGCCAGGAAATCGTGCCGGTCGACTCGCTGAAGTTCAAGGACAGCCGCAAGTACCCCGATCGTCTGAAGGAAGCGATGGACGAGACGGGCGAGACCGACGCGATGGTCGTGATGGGCGGTGCGATCCACACGCTGCCCGTCGTCGCGGCCTGCTTCGAGTTCTCGTTCATGGGCGGCTCGATGGGCTCGGTCGTCGGCGAGCGCTTCGCGCGCGGCGCGCAGAACGCGCTGGAGCAGCAGGTGCCGTTCATCTGCTTTACCGCTTCGGGTGGCGCCCGGATGCAGGAAAGCCTGCTGTCGCTGATGCAGATGGCCAAGACCACCGCGATGCTGACCAAGCTGGCCGAAGCCAAGCTGCCGTTCATTTCGGTGCTGACCGACCCGACGATGGGCGGCGTGTCGGCGAGCTTCGCGTTCCTCGGCGACGTCGTGATCGCCGAGCCGAAGGCGCTGATCGGCTTCGCCGGCCCGCGCGTGATCGAGCAGACGGTTCGCGAAAAGCTGCCGGAAGGCTTCCAGCGCGCGGAATTCCTGCTGAAGACGGGCGCGATCGACATGATCGTCGACCGCCGCAAGATGCGCGACGAGATCGCGCAACTGCTCGCGCTGCTGCAGCGACAGCCGGCCGACGCGCTGGCCTGATTGGCGCGGCGTTGTGAACTGCGCGCGTCGCCCGGCTGAACCGCCGGGCGGCGCGTTTCGTTTTTTGGCGTAGTGGCGGTACCGATTCAGATTTGATCCGATGAGCACTTTTCCCACTCTCGACGCGTGGCTTTCGCATCTCGAACGCGCGCACCCGGTCGGCATCGACATGGGCCTCACCCGCATCGGGCAGGTCAAGGCGGCGCTGCAGCTCGAATTCACGTGCCCCGTGATCACGGTCGGCGGCACGAACGGCAAGGGTTCGACCTGCGCGTTCCTCGAGGCGATCCTCGTTCACGCGGGCTACAAGGTCGGCTGCCACACGTCGCCGCACCTGCTCGAGTTCGGCGAGCGAGCGCGCGTGAACGGCCAGCAGGTCAGCGACGCCGAGCTGCTGCCGCACTTCGAAGCCGTCGAAGCGGCGCGCACGTCGCTGCCGGAGCCGGTGTCGCTCACGTACTTCGAATTCACGACGCTCGCGATCCTGCACCTGTTCGCGTCGCGCGGGCTCGATGCGGTGATCCTCGAAGTCGGCCTCGGTGGCCGGCTCGATGCGGTCAACATCATCGATACCGATTGCGCGATCGTCACGAGCATCGACATCGACCATACCGAATACCTCGGCGACACGCGCGAGAAGATCGCGTTCGAGAAGGCGGGGATCTTCCGTGCGGGCAAGCCGGCGATCTGCGGCGATCCCGCGGTGCCGAACACGCTGGTCGAGCATGCCGAAGCGATCGGCGCCGACCTGTGGCTGGTCGGCCGCGATTTTCGCTACGAAGCGCAGCCGGGCGCGGAGCGCCAGCAATGGAGCTACCTCGGCCGCGAGAAGCGCTATCCGGCGCTCGCTTACCCGGCGCTGCGCGGTGCGAACCAGCTGATCAATGCATCGGCCGCGCTGGCCGCGCTCGAGGCGCTGCGCCCGGTGCTGCCGGTGTCCGCGCAGGACATCCGGCTCGGGCTCGCCAACGTCGAGCTGCCGGGGCGCTTCCAGGTGCTGCCGGGCAAGCCGGCGATCGTGCTGGACGTCGCGCACAACCCGCATGCGGCGGCCGTGCTCGAGCAGAATCTCGGCAACATGGGCTTCTTCCCGTACACGTACGCGGTGTTCGGCGCGATGCACGACAAGGACATCGACGGCGTGCTGCGGCACCTGAAGGGCGAGATCGACCACTGGTGCGTGACCGACCTGCCGCTGCCGCGCGCGGCGAGCGCGGAGCAGCTCGAAGCCGCGCTGCGCAAGGCCGGCGTGGAGGACGGGGCCGATTCGAGCGTGACGCGGTACGCGTCGCCCGCCGAAGCGTTTCGCGATGCACTAAAAAGAGCATCCGAGAATGATAGAATCGTGGTTTTCGGCAGTTTCCATACGGTGGCGGGTGTGATGGCCTACCGGAAATCGCGGCAACACTGACTGAAGGGCAGTTTCGGACTCAGCCATTCATGGGAATTTTCTCGTTCGGCAAGAAAGACGACGACGCGCCCCCGCGGCGCAGCGGTCGTACCGGGGCCTCCCGGAACGTGCGCACGGAGCGCACTGAACGCGTCGAGCGGCGCACGCGCCGCACCGAGCGTCCGGAATCGGACGCGCTGCTCCTCGATCCGACCCTTCCTGAAAAGCAACGCGCCCGCCGGCGCCTCGTCGGCGCGATCGCGCTCGTCGTCGCCGCGGTGATCGTGCTGCCGATGGTGCTCGATTCGCACCCGAAGCCGGTGACGGACGACATCGCGATCGACATTCCGAACCGGCCCGCACATCAGGCGGTCGCGCCGCGTGACGACGACGCGTCCGACGTGCAGGCGGGCGTCGCGCACGACGAGCCGCCGGCCTCCGACGCCGCGGTGGCGGCCGTTCCGGCCCCCGCGGAGAAGGACACGGCCAAGCCGGCCGCGAAGCCCGAACCCTCGACGACCACGGCGAGCGTGACGCCGCCGAAGCCCGCTGCGAAGCCGGCCGCGGCCGCGCCCGCACCCGCGGCGAAGCCGGCCGCGCCGAAGCCGGCGCCCGCGGCGGTCGCGAACGCCGACGCCGCGGCCGACAGCGGCGATGCGTCGTCGCCGGCATCGCCGGCCGGTGCGCGCTTCGCGGTGCAGCTCGGCTCGTTCAAGGACGACGCAACGGCCCGTTCGTGGGCCACCAAGTTGAAATCGGCGGGCGTGCCCGCATATGTCGAGCATCGCAAGCAGGCGGACGGCAGCACGGCTAGCCAGCTGCGTGCCGGCCCGTTTGCGGATCGCGCGGCGGCGTCCGCCGCGATCGCGAAGGTGCGCGAAGCCGGACTCACGCAGTAACGTGCGATGCTGACGGCTTTCGACTACGCTGTATTGGCGGTGATCGCGTTGTCTGCGCTGCGTGGCGCGTGGCGCGGTTTCGTCTCCGAGATTTTCGGGCTGATCGGCTGGATCGCGGCGATCGCGATCGCCGCCCGCTATGTCGGACTGGTGGTGCCGTATATCCCGGCGAACTGGCCGGGCGGCGCGCTGACGCAGTGGGTGATCGCGTTCGCGCTGATCGTGATCGGCGTCGTGTTCGTCGCGGGTGTCGCGAACGCGCTGTTGTCGCGGATCGCGCAGGCGACGGGCCTCGGCGGGGTCGATCGCTCGCTGGGCATGATGTTCGGGCTCGTCCGCGGCTGCGTGCTGGTGGTGCTGCTGGTCGCGGCGGCCGGGCTGACCGAATTGCCCAAACAGGATTTCTGGCGCAATGCGCTATTGCGTCCTTTCGCCGAACAGGGCGTGCACGAGCTGAAGCAGCTCCTGCCCGACGGCATGGCCCAGTATGTACGCGTGTGACGACGCGGCCGGGCAGGACGGAACCGATTTTGTCATCTTGAAGGACATGCCATGTGCGGCATCGTAGGTGTTATCTCCCAAGCCCCCGTCAATCAGCTGATCTATGACAGCCTGCTGCTGCTGCAGCATCGCGGTCAGGACGCAGCGGGCATCGCGACGGCGGACGGCAGCAATTTCCACATGTACAAGGCTAACGGCATGGTGCGCGACGTGTTCCGCACGCGCAACATGCGCAGCCTGCCCGGCACCTTCGGCATCGGCCAGGTCCGCTATCCGACGGCCGGTTCGGCGTCGAGCGAAGCCGAGGCGCAGCCGTTCTACGTGAACGCGCCGTTCGGGATCATCCTCGCGCACAACGGCAACCTGACGAACTGGGAACAGCTGAAGGACGAGATGTTCCGGATCGACCGCCGGCACATCAACACCAATTCCGACAGCGAAGTGCTGCTCAACGTGTTCGCGCACGAGCTGCAGCTGTCGACGACCGGCCTCGAGCTCGATCCGGCCGCGCTGTTCAAGGCTGTCGAGGGCGTGCATCGCCGCCTGCAGGGCTCGTACGCGATCGTGTCGCTGATCGCCGGCTACGGCCTGGTCGCGTTCCGCGATCCGTTCGGCATCCGCCCGCTCTGCATCGGCAAGCTCGAGACCGAACACGGCACCGAATGGATGGTCGCGTCGGAGTCGGTGGCGGTCGAAGGCATTGGCTTCGAATTCGTGCGCGACGTGCAGCCGGGCGAAGCGATCTTCATCGACAAGGCCGGCAACTTCCACAGCCAGCAGTGCGCGGAGAACCCGACGCTGAATCCGTGCATGTTCGAATACGTGTATCTTGCACGTCCGGATTCGTGCCTCGACGGCGTGCCCGTCTACAACGTGCGCCTGCGCATGGGCGACTACCTCGCCGAGAAGATCAAGCGCGAGCTGCCGAACGTGCCGATCGACGTCGTGATGCCGATTCCCGATTCGTCGCGTCCGGCTGCGATGCAGGTCGCCGCGAAGCTCGGCGTCGAGTATCGCGAAGGCTTCTTCAAGAACCGCTACGTCGGCCGTACCTTCATCATGCCGGGCCAGGCCGTGCGCAAGAAGTCGGTGCGCCAGAAGCTCAATGCGATGAGCATCGAGTTCAAGGACAAGCACGTGCTGATCGTCGACGACTCGATCGTGCGCGGCACGACCTCGCACGAAATCGTGCAGATGGCGCGCGATGCGGGCGCGAAGTCGGTGATCTTCGCGTCGGCGGCGCCGCCCGTGAAGTTCCCGAACGTGTACGGCATCGACATGCCGACGCGCGGCGAGCTGGTTGCGCACGGCCGCACCGACGAGGAAGTCGCGAAGATCATCGGCGCCGACCACCTGATCTATCAGGACGTCGACGACCTGCGCCGCGCGGTGCGCGACATCAACCCGAAGCTCGAGGGCTTCGAGGCGTCGTGCTTCGACGGCAACTACATCACCGGCGCCGTGACGCCCGAGTACCTCGACGCGATCGAGCGCGCCCGTCTCGCACCGGCGTCGCAGGCCGATCGCGACACGGCAGGCGACACCGCGCGTTCGCAGATGAACCTGCAACTGTCGGTCGAGTGATGCCGGCGCACGCTTCGGATGAAGCGTGATAGGATGTGGCCTTGCGTCGATTTGATTCAGCTTGCGGACGCGGGGCGACTTCCCAAAACAGCTAAAGCGAAGGCCGGCGGCAGCCGGCCCGAGTCGATCGCTGTCGTACCGCACCGAAGCCCGCTGATGCCGACGCATAGCGGGCTTTTTGTTTTGGCCTGATTTTTGTGGCTGGGTGCGCGCCGGACGCACGACCGTCGGCGCGACCCTCGAATACGGATAACGGAACATGGACGACTCCCTCAACTTCGACACGCTCGCCGTGCGCGCGGGCACGCTGCGCAGCAGCGACTTCAACGAGCACTCGGAAGCGCTGTTCCTCACGTCGAGCTTCTGCTTCACGAGCGCGGCCGAGGCAGCCGAGCGCTTCGCGAATTCGGAAGACTATTTCACCTATTCGCGCTTCACGAACCCGACCGTCACCATGTTCCAGGATCGTCTCGCCGCGCTCGAAGGCGGCGAGGCCTGCATCGCGACGGCGTCGGGCATGGCCGCGATCATGTCGGTCGTGATGTCCGCGCTGCAGGCGGGCGATCACCTCGTCAGCTCGCGCAGCCTGTTCGGCTCGACGCTCGGGATGTTCTCGCAGATCTTCAGCAAGTTCGGCATCACGACGACCTTCGTCGATCCGACCGACCTGAACGCCTGGCAGGAAGCGGTGCGGCCCGAGACGAAGATGTTCTTCCTCGAAACGCCGTCGAACCCGCTGACCGAACTCGCCGACATCGAGGCGATCGGCAAGATCGCGAAGGCCGCGAACGCGCTGTTCGTCGTCGACAACTGTTTCTGCAGCCCGGTGCTGCAGCAGCCGCTGAAGCTCGGCGCGGACGTCGTGATGCACTCGGCGACGAAGTTCCTCGACGGCCAGGGCCGCGTGCTCGGCGGCGCGCTGGTCGGCTCGAAGGAATTCATCATGGGCAAGGTGTTCCCGTTCGTGCGCAGCGCGGGCCCGACGCTGTCGGCGTTCAACGCGTGGGTGCTGCTGAAGGGGATGGAGACGCTGTCGCTGCGCGTCGAGAAGCAGTCGGCGAACGCGCTGGAAATCGCGCGCTGGCTCGATTCGCATCCTGCGGTCAAGCGCGTGTTCTATCCGGGGCTCGAATCGCATCCGCAGTATGAGCTGGCGAAGCGCCAGCAGAAGGCGGGCGGCGCGATCGTATCGTTCGAGCTGAAGGGCGACACGCCGGAGCAGCAGCGCGCGAACGCGTGGCGCGTGATCGACAGCACGAAGCTGGTCTCGATCACCGGCAACCTCGGCGACACGCGCACGACGATCACGCATCCGGCGACGACGACGCACGCGCGCATCACGCCGGAAGCGCGTGCGGCCGCGGGGATCACCGAAGGGCTGATCCGCCTCGCGGTCGGCCTGGAAAACGCGGGTGACCTGCGCAACGATCTCGCGCGCGGCCTCGAGGGCTGAGCGCGGCGACGCCGGTTTCAGGGCCGGCATGACGACGGGCCGCTCAGACAGGGCGGCCCGTTTTCTTTTCAGTCGGCGACGAACGCGTGTTGCGTTGCCGGAATCAGCCGGCCCGCGCGTCGCGCATCGCGTCCATCATCCAGCGCAAGGTTTCGTCGAGCGGCGTCACGGGCAACTCGCCCACCGCGCGCCGCAGCTTGTCGCGCGACCCGCTCAGGCTCTTTACTTCGTGATGCCGAACGAAGCGCGGATCGATCGTCACGTCGATCACGTAACCGGCGATTCGCGACAGCATCGCCAGCACTTCCTTCAGCGAATACGCGCGCTCCGAGCAGATGTTGAACGTCTCGCCGGCCGGCGCGGCTTCGAGCAGCTTCAGATAGGCGGCCGTCACGTCGCGCACGTCGGAGAAATCGCGGCTCACGTCGAGATTGCCGAGCGAGATGCGCGGCGCGTTGCGCGCATAGTGCGATACCAGCTTCGGCAGCAGATACGCGTCGTCCTGGCCGACGCCCGTGTAATTGAACGGCCGCGCGATCACGATCGGCAGGCGGTCGGCCCACAGCTTCGCCGCGTATTCCATCGCGAGCTTGCTGACCGCGTAGTCGTTCGCGGGCGCGGGCGCGACGCTTTCGTCGAGCACGCCGGCCGTCGAATTGCCGTAGATGTTCGCGCTGCTGGCGAGCAGCACCGCCGACGGGCGGCGGTCGAGGCCCGCGAGCGCGGCCAGCAGGTTGCGCGTGCCGACGATGTTGACCGCGTAGGTCTGCGACGGCTCGTCCTGCGCGACGTGCGCGCGCGCGGCGAGGTGCACGACCGCATCGGGCCGCGCATCGGCGAGCGCTGCACGGGTCGCGTCCGCATCGAGCAGGTCGACCGGCAGCAGCGTGCAGTGGGCGAGCGCCGGATCGTCGGGCCGCGCCGCGCCGGGCGCCACGGTGCCCCACACGTCGTAGCCGGCCGCAGCGAGCCGCTGCGCCATGTAGCGGCCGGTGAAGCCCGCCAGGCCCGTGACGAACGCCCGGCGCGACGGGCGCCTGGCCTCAGTACGTGTCATGGTGCCGGTTCCGCGTCAGGTCCGCTTCGACCATCATCTGGCAGAGCTGTTCGAGCGTCGTCTCCGGCGCCCAGCCCAGCTTGGCTTTCGCTTTGTCGGCGGAGCCGATCAGCAGGTCGACTTCGGCAGGGCGGTAGAACTTCGGATTCACTTCGACGAGCACGTCGCCGTTCGACGCGTCGAGGCCGCGTTCCTGCTCACCCTTGCCGGTCCATTCGATCTGATAGCCGGCGGCCGCGAACGCCATCTGCACGAAGTCGCGCACGGTCTCGGTGCGGTTGGTCGCGAGCACGTAGGTGTCGGGCTCGTCGGCCTGCAGCATCCGCCACATCCCTTCGACGTATTCGAGCGCGAAGCCCCAGTCGCGCTTCGCGTCGAGATTGCCGAGCTCGAGCCGGGTCGCCTTGCCGAGCTTGATCTTCGCGACGGTGTCGGTGATCTTGCGCGTGACGAACTCGCGGCCGCGCAGCGGCGATTCGTGGTTGAACAGGATGCCGCTGCAGCCGAACAGGCCGTAGGACTCGCGGTAGTTCACGGTCATCCAGTGCGCGTACAGCTTCGCGACGCCGTACGGGCTGCGCGGGTAGAACGCGGTGGTTTCCGTCTGCGGGATCGCCTGCACCTTGCCGAACATCTCGGACGTCGACGCCTGGTAGAAGCGCGTCTTCGGGCTCACCACGCGGATCGCCTCGAGCAGGTTCAGCGGGCCGACGCCCGTGACCTCGGCGGTCGTCGCCGGCTGGTCGAACGACACGCCGACGAAGCTCTGCGCGGCCAGGTTGTACAGCTCGTCGGGCTGCGTGCGTTCGAGCAGCCGCAGGCTGGAGCCGGCATCCGTCAGGTCGTGCTCGACGAGCGACAGGTTCGGGTGCGTGTCGACGCCGAGCTCGGCGATGCGCCAGAAGTTGACCGAGCTGGTGCGGCGGTAGGTGCCCGTGACTTCGTAGCCCTTGTCGAGCAGCAGCTTGGTCAGGTAGGCGCCGTCCTGCCCGGTGATCCCCGTGATGATGGCCTTCTTGCGAGTTTGGCTCATGGCAATGTCCTGGTCGAAACGATGGATTGAGAAAGTCAGGCGGTCGTGCGCGCGGCGGCGGGTACCGTGCTGCGCGCGGGGCCGCGGGTCAGGCGCCGCTCGAAGCCGTACCAGCTCACGGTGGCGTATACGAGCGTGATGGCCAGCGCGAGCGCGGCCGTGACGAAGCGGTTCAGGTGCAGCGGCCACAGCGCGTACAGCACGCTCAGGTGAATCAGGTAGACGGTGTAGCTGACGGTGCCGACGTACACGAGCAGCGGGTTCGTCAGCACGCGCTGCACGACGCCGCGTCCGCGCAGCGCGATCACGACGATCGACGTGCACAGCAGCAGCGAGATGCTGTAGAGCGCGGCGTTCGACAGCGGCGTGTTCGCGGCGCGGAAACGCGGGAACGACAGGTGCAGCCAGCCGAGGATCGCGAGCGACACGAGCGCGCCGACGATCGCGAGCGGATAGAACGGCTCCAGCGCGCGCCGGTCGCGGCGCAGCACGATCGCGAGCAGCGCGCCCGCGGCGAGCAGGTCCATCCGGAACGGCGTCAGGTAGTAGATCGGCCAGAACGAATCGAACCACGGCGTCGCGATCGCGCGCAGCACGGGCGCCGCGACGATCAGCGCGGCGGCGATCCACAGCAGCGCGCGCTCCGAACACCACAGCACGACGAACGGCCAGAAGATGTAGAACTGCTCCTCGACGGCGAGCGACCACAGCACGTTCAGGCTGTCGTGGCCGATGCTGCCGAGCGACAGCCCGATGTTGGTCGAGAAGAACGCGAACCACGGCCAGTGCGGCAGCCAGCTCGCGCCGAACAGCAGCGTCGACACGACCAGCAGCAACACGTACGGCGGCAGGATCCGGCGCACTCGGCGCGCGTAGAAGTGGCTGAAGTACGACTGTCCGCGCGCCTTGCGCTCGAGCAGGATGCCGGTGATCAGCAGGCCGCTCAGCACGAAGAACAGGTCGACGCCCATCCACAGCGGCGCCTTCAGCGCGTGTTGCAGGAACACGGCGCCGACGGCGATCGCGCGCAGCCCGTCGAGCTGCACGATGCGGCCGTGTTGCGGCGGGGCGAGGTCGGCGGTGCGCGAGATGCCCGTCATCGCGCCGCTCCTTCGCGACGCGCGGCCGATGCCGACGCGCGCCGCGCATTCGATGCGCGAACGTAATGCATGCGTTTAAAGGGAATATTGATTCGAAATCGATTCTAGGGAAAAGAAATCGGCAAAAAAACGCATGTCATTTATTCGGCTGAAAACATTCAAATGCCGGTCGTTTCAATCACGAGATGAAAGATTTGCAGGCCAGGGAGGCCGTCGGGCGGGCCGGAGCGGAATTTTCTACGGATCGTCGCGTGAAAGGCGGTCGTTATTTCCGCTTCGCCGGGGTTATTCCGGACGATTCCGGTTCAATATTTCAGGCGGAAACATCCCCAAATATTTCCAAATTTCTTGTGATTATTTTTGCTTGTAACCTGCATCGCGACGTTTGAAACCCATTTAGCGACAGGTCATCCAGGCACGCAGCACGCCGCGGGCGCCGGTCGCTTTTGCATCGAGTCTGGAGAGCGCATTGCGACGTCTGATTCTGGTTGGCATGACGGTATGCGCGGCGCTGTCCGCGAGCGCCGCACCGGCTGAAACCGTGTTGCCCGCGACCACGTCGTGGATCGGCAACACGTTCGGCTACGGCGACGGCAGCTGGACGCAGATCGACATTCGCGCGATCGCGGTGACGCCCGACGGCAAGGTGTATACGAACGCGCCGTGGGACGAGAGCGGCGCCGAGGCGAGCGTCTACCAGGACGGGAAGATGCTCGGCTTCGCCGGCGGCACGCATGGCTGGGGCAACCTCGGCGGCAACGCGGTCGCGGTGAACGGCAAGTATGCGTACGTCGCGATCGGCGTCGGCAACGAGCGCGGCCATCTGCAGTCGCCCGGCATCTGGCCGGACAAGGGCAAGCAGTGGTACGGCATTTCGCGGCGCACGATCGGCGACATGAAGCAGCCCGCGCCGTTCCGCGCGGCGCCGCAGGTCGCGCCCGGCGGGCGCGCCGATGCCGGCCGGGCGCGAATGGCCGCGAGCTTCATGGTAATGAACGAGGTGGCGGCACCCGCGCGGTCGGAGGTCGGTGAGCTGAAGGCGGAAGTGGGCGGCCTCGCGGCCGACGACAAGACGTTGTTCGCGACGAATCCTTCGCATGACGAAGTCGACGTGTACGACGCCGAAACGATGCAGAAGAAGGGCACGTGGAGTGCGCACGAGCCGGGCCGCATCGCGCTCGCCGGCGACGGCACGCTGTGGCTGCTCACCGATACGCTCAACGGGCCCGCGCACCTCGTGCACGTGCGCGCGGACGGCCGCAAGCTCGACGACGCGCCCGCGCTGCCCGAGGGGACCGATGCGGTGGACGTGGCGGTCGACGCGAAAGGGCGCGTGCTGGTCGCGGACAACGGCCCGCGCCAGCAGGTGCTGATTTTCTCGAAAGGCGGCAACGGCTATGCGCCGTCCGGCACGCTCGGCGAGCGCGGCGGGATCTTCGCGGGCCCGGTGCCGGGCCGCCCCGGGCCGCAACGCTTCAACGGGCTGACGAGCGTGGGCGTCGATCGCGCGGGCAACGTGTACGTGTCGATGAACGGCATCGGGCCGCGCCACGACACGATCGGTGCGGGGCTCGGCGCGGTGCTCGAGAGCTACACGCCGGACGGCAAGCTGCGCTGGCAGGTGCAGGGGCTGCTGTTCGTCGACGGCGCGTGGCTCGATCCCGCACGGCCGAACAGCGTGTACACGGGCAACAAGCGCTTCGAGCTCGACCTGTCGAAGCCGCCCGGCCAGGACTGGAAATACGCCGGCTTCCTGTCGAACCGCTTCAAGTATCCGGACGATCCCGTGTTCCACACGGACCAGTACCCCGGCATGCCGTTCGCGCGGCGCGTCGACGGCCGCACGTTCCTGTACCTGACCGACATGTACGCCGATCACCTGAAGATCTACCGCTTCGACGCGAAGCGCGACGGCGAGGTCGCGATTCCGTCGGGCCTGATCGCGGGCCGTGCGCGGCCGGTCGACAAGGTGCCGAACAAGCCGCCGGGCGGCGACTGGATCTGGCGCGACGCGAACGGCAACGGCCGGCTCGACGAGGACGAGTTCACGACCAACACGACCGGCAAGGCGAAGGCGGGCGGCTGGGGCTGGTGGGTCGACACGAAGGGCGACATCTGGCGCACGAGCGACGTGCGCGGGATTCATCGCTTCGGCTACGGCGGCGTCGACAAGGCCGGCAACCCGATCTATTCGTACGACAAGGTCACGACCTATCCGATGCCGCAGCCGTTCACGCAGCTGCGCCGCGCGATCTACGAGCCGCAGACGGACACGCTGTACGTGACGGGCTACACGGCCGACGCGCCGCCGCAGCCCGGCATCAACAAGGAAGTCGGCCGCGTGCTGGTGCGCTTCGACAAGTGGTCGAGCGGCTCGCCGGTGGTGCGCTATACGGTCGCGCTGCCGTGGCAGCTCGACGCGAAGCCGATCCTCGACCTGATCGGGATCACGGTCGAGGGCCGCTACATCTTCACGGTGGAGCCGGTCGGGAAGATCCACGTGTACGACAAGGAAACCGGCAAGGAGGTCGGCGTGATGAGCCCGGGCGCGGAGGTCGGCAAGGCGTCGGGCTGGGTCGACGTGCCGTTCGGCATCAGCGCGTTCCGGCGCGAGAACGGCGAATACCTGGTGTTCGTCGAGGAAGACGCGCGCGGCAAGGTGCTGATGTATCGCTGGAAACCGTGACGGGCGGCGCACCGTCGTTGCAGTCGCCGTCACACAAGGCAGAAGCATGGACAAAGGCATACTCAAGAACGTTTCGATCAACTTCATCGGGCTGATCCTGCCGACCTTCGTGTCGCTGGTGACGGTGCCCGCGTACATCCACGCGCTGGGCGTCGAGCGCTACGGCGTCGTCAGCCTCGTGTGGACGCTGATCGGTTATTTCGGGATCCTCGATCTCGGGATGAGCATGGCCGCGCAGAACCACATCTCCAAGGCGCTCGCGAGTGGCGACGCCGACGAAAGCGCGCGCGTGTTCTGGAGCGCGTTCTGGCTGAATCTCGGCACCGGCATCGTCGGCGGGCTGCTGATCTATTTCGGCGCGTTCATCTACACCGAGTACTTCACGAAGGTGTCGGCGGCGATGCAGCACGAGGTGTATCTCGCGCTGCCGTGGCTCGCGCTCGCGATTCCGCTCGCGAACGTGTCGTGGGTGTTCGCCGGCGCGATCAACGGCGCCGAACGGTTCGGCGTGTTCAACACGAACCAGACGATCGGCACGTTCCTGTTCCAGCTGCTGCCGCTCGGCGCCGCGTGGTGGATCGCGCCGAACCTGCAGACGGTGCTCGCCGCCGCGGTCGTCGCGCGGCTGATCGCGGCGGTGATGCTCGGTCACGCGAGCATCAAGGTGCTCGGGATCCGGCGCATCGACCTGCCGCAGTGGGGCACCGCGAAAGGGCTGTTCAACTTCGGCGGCTGGATGCTGATCGCGAGCATGGCGAGCATGATCGCCGACACGCTCGATCGCGTGATGCTCGGCGCCGGCATGGGCGCGAAGTTCGTCACCTATTACACGGTTCCGCAGAACCTCGTCACGCGGCTGAACATGCTGCCGAACGCGCTGGTGCGCACGCTGTTCCCGCGCCTGTCGGCGGTCGGCCGCGATCACGCGGACACGCTCGCGCGCCAGTCGCTCGAATTCCTGAACGGCGTGTTCACGCCGGTCGGCATCGTCGCGATCTTCGCGCTCGCGCCGTTCCTCACGCTGTGGGTCGGCGCCGATCTCGCCGCGCATTCCGCGCCGGTCGGGCGCGTGCTGGTGATCAGCGTGTGGCTCGTCGGCCAGGCGAGCGTCACGCGGATCCTGATCCAGTCGCAGGTCAACCCGGCGCGCGCCGCGTTCGCCGGGCTCATCGAGATGCCGTTCTTCGTCGGCGGCCTGTGGTTCGGCATCCATCACTTCGGGCTGATCGGCGCGGCAGTGGTCGTCGCGACCCGCGCGCTGGTCGACTACGGCGTGCTGCTTTACCTGTCGGCGATCCGGATGCGCGCGATCGTGCTCGACATGCTCGCGCATCTCGCCTTCCTGCTCGCGAGCCTGTTTCTCGCGCAAGCGTGGTCGGGGCTCGGCGAGTCGATCGGCCTCTGCGCGGTCGTGCTGGCGCTGAACCTGGCGTGGTCGTTCACGATGACGCCGGCCTTGCGCGCGCTGGTGCGTGACTTGTTCGTCCGTCTCAATGCGAGGAAAACCGTATGAATCGCGATCTGGCGGAACACGCCATCCTGAACGTCGCCACGGCCGATGCCGCCGCGGCCGAAGCCGGCGACGCCGCTACGCTGCGCCGGGGCAAACCGGCCGGGCAGGCGAGCGCACGCGATGCGTCGCGCCCGCTGCGCGTGGCGATCGTCCACGACTGGCTCGTCACGTACGCCGGCGCCGAGCGCGTGCTCGAACAGATCGTCGCGTGCTTTCCCGACGCGGACCTGTTCAGCCTCGTCGATTTTCTCGACGACCGCGCGTTCGTGCGCGGCAAGCCGGTGACGACCTCGTTCATCCAGAAGCTGCCGTTCGCACGCACCAAGTACCGCAGCTACCTGCCGCTGATGCCGCTCGCGATCGAGCAGCTCGACGTGTCGGACTACGACCTCGTGATCTCCAGCAGCCACGCGGTCGCGAAGGGCGTGCTGACCGGGCCGGACCAGATGCACATCAGCTACGTGCATTCGCCGATCCGCTACGCGTGGGACCTGCAGCACCAGTATCTGGAACAGTCGAACCTGACGCACGGGCCGAAGTCGCTGCTCGCGCGGATGATCCTGCATTACATCCGCAACTGGGACACGCGCACCGCGAACGCGGTGGACGGCTTCGTCGCGAACTCCGCGTTCATCGCGCGCCGCATCCGCAAGGTGTATCACCGCGACGCGGCGGTGATCTTCCCGCCGGTCGACGTGGACGGCTTCTCGCTGAACGAGGTGAAGGACGATTTCTATCTGACCGCGTCGCGGATGGTGCCGTACAAGAAGATCGACCTGATCGTCGAAGCGTTCTCGCGCACGCCGGAGCGCAAGCTCGTCGTGATCGGCGACGGTCCGGAGATGCAGAAGATCCGCGCGAAGGCCGGCCCCAACGTCGAGATCATGGGCTACCAGCCGTTCGCGGTGCTGCACGACCGGATGCGGCGCGCGAAGGCGTTCGTGTTCGCGGCCGAGGAGGATTTCGGGATTTCGGTGGTCGAGGCGCAGGCGTGCGGCACGCCCGTGATCGCGTACGGCAAGGGCGGCGCGCTCGAGACCGTGCTCGAGCCGCGCTCGCACGCGCAGCCGACCGGGCTGTTCTTCGACGAACAGACGCCGCATGCGATCGTCGCGGCGGTCGACGATTTCGAGCGCGCACCGCAGCGCTTCACGGCGCACGCGTGCCGCGCGAATGCGGAGCGCTTTTCGGCCGACACCTTTCGGCGGCGCTTTCTCGATTACGTGGAGACGGCGCTGCCCGGCTCGACCGCGCAGCGCGGCACGGCCGTCGCGCCGATGCCGGCCGCGCGCGGCCCGGCGACGCTCGTGCTGGATCAGAGCGGCGTGCTCGGCGGTGCGGAGCTGTCGCTGCTGGAGATCATGAAGCACATGCGCGCGAACGCCGATGTGCTGCTGTTCGACGACGGCCCGTTCCGCGCGGCGCTCGACGAGATCGGCGCGCGCGTCGACGTGCTCGACCAGGGCGCGCTCGCCGGGGTGCGCAAGCAGGGCGGCGTGTCGGCCGGCGCGTTGAAGCAGCTGGTCGCGCTCGTGCGCGACGTCGCACGGCGCGCGCGCCGCGCCGAGGTGATCTACGCGAACACGCAGCGCGCGATGGTGGTCGCCGCGCTGGCCGGGCGGCTCGCGCGCAAGCCGGTGGTCTGGCACCTGCGCGACATCGTCAGCGGCGACCATTTCGGCAGCAAGCAGCTGATGGCGATCAAGTACTGCGCGCGGTTCGGCGTCACGCGCGTGATCGCGAACTCCGACGCGTCCGCGCAGGCATTTCGTGCGCTGACGGGCTTCACGCCGCAGCACGTCGACGTCGTGTTCAACGGCATTTCGGCCGAACCGTTCGACGCGCTGGACGATGCGAGCCAGGCCGCGCTGCGCGCGCGCTTCGGGCTGCCCGAGCACGCATGGCTGGTCGGCTCGTTCAGCCGCCTCGCGCACTGGAAGGGGCAGCACCTGCTGCTGGAGGCCGCGGCTCGCCATCCCGGCATGCACGTGGTGCTGGTCGGCGCGCCGCTGTTCGGCGAGGACGAATACGCGGCGCAGCTGCACGAGATCGTCGCGCGTCACGGGATGGACGACCGTGTCCATTTCCTCGGCTTCCAGCGCGACGTGGCCGCGTGCATGAAGGCGGTCGACGTGGTCGCGCATACGTCGATCACGCCGGAGCCGTTCGGGCGCGTGATCGTCGAGGGCATGCTCGCGCGGCGGCCGGTGGTCGCGGCCCGCGCGGGCGGGGTCGTCGAGATCATCGAGGACGGCGAAAACGGGCTGCTCTGCGAGCCGGGCAACGCGGCCGCGCTGGCCGACGCGCTGGGCAGGCTGCAGCGCGACGCCGCGCTGCGCGAGCGGCTCGTCGTGAGCGGGCGGGCGACCGCGGTGCGCCGGTTCGGCACCGAAACCTATGTAGCGCGGGTCGAGAAGATCCTCGCGGATACCGCGAAGGCCGCGAAGGCGAAGAAGCGGTAGGTGGCGGCTTGCTGCGGCATGTGAAGCGTGTCGTCGTGAACCGGCGGAACCGGGCCCCCATGCGGCGTTGCGCTGCATGGGGGCTTTGCGCTTTGGGCGCGGCCGAGCGCTGTCGCGCACCGGGCACGCCGCACGTGACGAATCCGTAATCTGCGCAAAGCCGAGCGATTGCGTGAGCGTGAGCGGCGGAATGCGGGGCCGGCCCGGGTCGCGGGATGCGGGCTGCAACGACGATGCGCTCGGGCGGCGGAGCGATGCGTCGCAGCGGGCGTGAATCCGGCCGCCGCCCGGTTCGGAATCGCTGCGCGGGACGCCAGGAGCGGCGCCGTGCGGTCCTGCCGCGGATCGCGTGAGGGGGCGGGCGACGCGACCGCCGTGCAGCCGCCCAGGCGGCGCATGACGCCGCGGCTTGCGTACTTCGGTACGTCGTGCCCGCCGCGTCGCGACGCGCAAATGCATTCCCGCGCCGTCCTGCCCGTAAAAAAGCCCTCGCCCAGCCTGACGCCGGGCGGGGGCCGCGAGCGCGCCAACGGCGCCGTTCAGGCGGCCCGTTCGGGGGCCGGTGCGACGACGCGGGCGGTGCGGGTCGGCTTCAGGCTGGCCGCCCACATCATCGCCGGGCGTTCGAACAGCCGGTAGAACACGTAGGCGACCGGAATCGCGGCGGCCATGAACGCGATCGACGGCCAGATCGACAGTTGCAGTTCGGAGTGGAACAGCACCGAGCCGAGGCAGACGAACAGCGGCAGATGGATCAGGTACAGCGAGTAGCTGAAGTCGCCGAACCAGCCGAGCACGCGCAGCAGCGGCGTCGGGCGCGGCGGGCAGGCGAGCGCGCGGTACAGGAAGCACGCGAAGCCGGCCGCCCACAGCTGGAACGCGCCGTACTGGCCGAAATGGAACGCGCCGCAGCCCGCGGCCAGCAGCACGGCCGCCGCGAGGTACCACGCGCGCGACGGCACGGCGGCCGTGCCGCGCACCGGCTGCGCGCGCACGTCGGCGATCCACGCGCCGACGGTCCAGGACAGCCAGTACGACGTGAAGAACTGCAGGTCGTGCCGTTCGAGCAGCCACGCCGACGCGACGTTGACGAGCGCGACGGCCGCGACGATGGCCGGCATGCCGATGCGCCGGCGCAGCGCGAACAGCAGCGGGTAGATCGCGTAGAACTGCACTTCGAGCGACAGCGTCCACAGCGCGCCGTTCGACCCGTACGTGTAGCCGGCGATGCCTTGCAGCGAGAACAGGTTCACGAGGAACGCGGTGATGCCGACGTCGCGGATCTTGTGGCTGACCGGCGCGATCTGCAGGCTGACCGCGTCCATCGCGAGCGTGAACAGCAGCGCGGCGAGCAGCACCGGGTAGATACGCGCGAAGCGGCGCGCCCAGAAGTTCGACGCGTCGAGCCGGTACGCGGGGTTGGCCGCGAGCTTGAGCGCTGCATTGCGGTGGATGCAGTAGCCGCTGATCACGAAGAAGATCGGCACGCCGGCGGAGCCCCATGCGAACGGGAAGGTCAGGTAGCCGGCGATCGCGCTCGGGTTCAGCGCATGACCGTAAGCGTGATGGAAGCTCTGCATGCCGACCCAGACGACCTGGCGACAGTGGAAATAGGCGACGAGCAGCGCCGCGAACCCGCGCATCGCGTCGATCACGTGTTCCTTGTGGTCGGCGACGGGCGGCGCAGTCAAAGACGATCCGCTGAAAGCTTGCATGCGATTCGATTCCTTGCGACGGATGAAGGGGATGGTCCAATCGTAATGCGCAAGAATTCGCTCGAATCAATAAAAAAATCGCGCCGGGAAATAGTGCTATTTCAGATGGTGGTGTTATTCCGGTCTGAAAGCGGTTTCGCCGCCGCCACAATTATTTGCCGATTTTTTTCTGATAGTTTGAAGCTCCAGTTGATTGATGCAAGGAGCGGCAAGATGGACATGCATTGGATCGCGAGCGCGGCAGTACTGCTGGTCATGGCCGTGCTGTCGGCGTACCGCGAGGCGCTGAAGAACGAGCCGATTCGCCCGGGGCTCGAGCGGGGCGGCGTCCCGTATATCGAGGAATTCGAATCGTAAGAATTTGTATCCGGAAAATCGGTAATTTGTTTCTGTATCGGCGCCGGGTTCGGCAATATCGACCGGATTTGCAGATTATCTCTTTTCCGGAAACATGGGCAATCGGTTCATATCGAAAATGAGCGGAGTGGAATTGGCCGTGCCGCCGGTTCTCGATATGCCGTTCGGAAAACAATCGCGCCGGGTCGTCCAGCGACGCGGCGCAGTCAACGCAATCAGGATGCGAACATGTTGAAAGTCACCAAGGCCGTGTTCCCCGTCGCCGGTCTCGGCACGCGGTTCCTCCCGGCAACGAAGGCGAGCCCGAAGGAAATGCTGCCCGTCGTCGACAAGCCGCTGATCCAGTACGCGGTCGAGGAAGCGATCAACGCCGGTATCACCGAGATGATCTTCGTGACCGGGCGCAGCAAGCGCGCGATCGAGGATCACTTCGACAAGTCGTACGAGATCGAGGCCGAACTCGAGGCGCGCGGCAAGGAAAAGCTGCTCGAACTCGTGCGCGGCATCAAGCCGAGCCACGTGAACTGCTTCTACGTGCGCCAGCCGGAAGCGCTCGGCCTCGGCCATGCGGTGCAGTGCGCGGAGAAGCTCGTGCACGGCGAGCCGTTCGCGGTGATTCTCGCCGACGACCTGCTGCATGGCGAACAGCCGGTGCTCAAGCAGCTCGTCGACGTGTTCGACCACTATCACAGCTCGGTGATCGGGGTCGAGACGATTCCGCGCGAGGACAGCCGCTCGTACGGCGTCATCGAAGGCCGCGAGTGGGAAGAGGACATCATCAAGCTGTCGGGCATCATCGAGAAGCCGGCGCCGGAAGACGCGCCGTCGAACCTCGGCGTGGTCGGCCGCTACGTGTTCATGCCGACGATCTTCGATCATCTGCGCAAGCTCAAGCCGGGCGCGGGCGGCGAGCTGCAGCTCACCGACGCCGTCCAGTCGCTGCTCGCGAACGAACAGGTGCTCGCGTATCGCTACTACGGCACGCGTTTCGATTGCGGCAGCAAGATCGGCTACCTCAAGGCGACCGTCGAACTCGCGCTCCAGCATCCGGAAGTGAGCCGCGAATTCGAGGCATACCTGCGTACCTGCCTGCCCGCGCTGGCTGCTGTCGCATAAGCAGTCGCGCTGCTCCGCTGTTTCAGGTGGTGGTTGTTCCGTTGGCCCCGGCTGCCTTGTGCGCCGGGGCTTTTTTGCGTGCATTCGCCGCGCAGGCGTGGGGCGGCGGGTGATCGGCGGTGCTGAATCCGGGCGGCGTCGAGCGGGTGCGTGCGCGACGATTCCGGTGCGCCGCTCAGCGCGGCGACGTGCCCGGCCGTGCGACGAAGTACCGGGCCAGCATCGCGGCGATCGGCTTCTTGAAGTCGAGCAGGCGTTTTTCCAGATAGCGCCACGACAGATGCGCGAGCAGCACGGCGAGTGCGAACTGCAGCAGTTCCGGCAGCACGTCCCGGGCGATTGCGGGCATCGGCACGCGCGCGAACAGCGTGGGCATCTCGCCGAGACGTGCCGGAATCAGGTTGTGGAACAGGTAGAAGCCGTAGCTGATCGTGCCGAGATAGACGAGCGGCGCCCAGTCGAGCAGTGCCACGGCCGGGTGGTCGGGTTCGGTGACGATCCACAGCATCAGCGCGCCGAGCGACGCGGACAGGCCGAGATCCGTAAGCCCCGTGACGACGTCCGGTAGCGTCGTGAGCGCGGGCAGCGCGAGGAAGAACGCGACGCCGGCGGCGCCGAGCCAGCCGGGCGGAATGCGGCGGACGACGTCCTGGCCGCGATCGGCGAGCGCCATTGCGCCGACGCCGCCCAGCGCGATCAGCGCGAAATTCCACGGGGAAAACGCGTAGATCAGCACCGGCGATGCGTCGACCGCGTAGAGCGCGAGATGCGCGAGCGCGCACAGCGCGACGGCCGCGACGCCGAGCGTGACGTGGCGCGCGGCCGGCACCGCGAGCAGCGTGAGCGGCGCGATCAGATAGAACTGCTGCTCGACCGCGAGGCTCCAGAAGTGCGACGTGGAGCCTGGCCAGCCGTCCTTGACGACGCCGATCCAGTAGTTCGACAGGAACGTGGCGTGCCACGCGAGCCCGAGATTGACGCCGCGCTGGTAGAACAGCGCGTGCGCGATCGCGAGCGCGGCGAGCAGCAGGTAGTAGACGGGAAAGATCCGCAGCGCGCGCTTCGCGAGGAACAGCGCCAGCGCATGGCGGCGCGTCATCGTGCCGCTCTCGATTGCCTGACGGTTGCGATGCAGTTCGCCGACGATCAGGAATCCGCTGATGAAGAAGAACGTCCACACACCGAGCTTGCCCACGTCGACAGCGAGGACGTGGCCCTTGTGGGACAGGAAAACGAGGATGACGGCGAGGGCTCGCAGGCCGTCGAGTCCTTTGACGTATCTGACTTCGCGCATGAAGGCATCCGGGGCACTGAGCGAGGTCAGTATAGGCGCGCAAATATCGAACGTAATTCGCGTTCGGACGCGTTTCGACGTATACGTGAAGGCGTTTTTCGTTGCTCGAGCGTCGGCGAAGTCGGTCGCGCGCAACAAAACCTGCGGGAAACCCCGCGAAAACGCATAAAAGTACTGCACGAAGCGTCACGGCGCTTGTAGAATCCGGCGTTGAAGCGCGCGCGTTGCACGCTTCGTGTATCCAACGACCACACCTGGTAGGAGAAACATGGCGACTTCCGCAAAAAAGGTGGCCAAGAAGGCTGCCGCACCGGCCACCAAGAAAGTGGCTGCCAAAAAGGCTGCGCCCGCGAAGAAAGTAGTGGCCAAGAAGGCTGTCGCGAAGGCAGCACCGGCCGCTCCGACGCCGCTGAAGGACAAGTTCACGAAGGCATCGCTCGCAACGCACATCGCTGAGCGTGCAGCTGTCGAAGTGAAGGCGGTCAAGGCAGTGCTCGTCGCGCTCGAGAACGTCGTGCTGGGCTCGGTCCACAAGAAGGGCGCAGGCGAGTTCACGCTGCCGGGTCTGCTGAAGATCACGGCGCAAGTCGTGCCGGCGAAGAAGAAGCGCTTCGGCAAGGATCCGTTCACGGGCGAAGAGCGCTGGTTCCCGGCAAAGCCGGCCAGCGTGCGCGTGAAGGCACGTGCGCTGAAGAAGCTGAAGGACGCGGCTGCGTAATGCCGCGTAACGGTCGCCGATTGCAGGTCGGCGGCCGTTGCGATGTCCGACGATCCCCGTACGCGAGAGCGTACGGGGATTTTTATTGCGCCGCGCAAATCGAGCGGCCGCGTCGGCATCGCACAGCGCGGATACGGCATGACGTGACGCGCATCCGGTGTCGCGGGACGCTTGCGCCGATGGCCGGATCGTCGTGTTCGTGCCGGCGCGCGGTCTTGTATCGCTGCGCATTGCGCGGGTGTCGCGCGAGTCTCGCGTGATGAACGCAGCGATCGTTCCCGTCGGGATCGCCGACCAGGCAACTGCCGCGTGTGCGGCGATCGAGCGGCATCCCGGCGCGATGCCGCAGGCGATGCATCCGTTCGGATTCGGCTCGGCGTGCGACGGCGGGCCCACACCGCGCGGCGACATCGACCTGCTGGTCACGGTCGGCGCATTCGCGCGCTACGCGCGACGGATCGTCGAAGCGATGCTGTCGACGTAGCGGCTCGCGAGCATGCCGCCGCTCGCGATTGCGTCGCGGCGCGATGCAATCCGGTGGACGATCGCGGTCGTGCGCGAACCGCGCGCGCTGCACGTGCATGCTGCTGCCCGCGCGAAGGGCGCGCAGCGTCCGTGGCTTCGTCAGCCCGCCGTGCCGGCGTATGCGGCCTTCAGCGCGGCGACGTCGAACTTCGTCATCTGCATCATGGCAGCGGCCACGCGCGCCGCCTTGACCTCGTCGCGGTCGGCCATCATCGGAATCAATGCGTCGGGCACGATCTGCCACGAGACGCCGAAGCGGTCACGCAGCCAGCCGCAGCCGTCGGCCGTGCCGCCGTTGTCGAGCAGCGCGCTCCAGTAGCGGTCGAGTTCCGCCTGGTCGGCGCAACTGATCATCAGCGAGATCGCATGGTTGAACGTCTCGGTGCGCGGGTGGCTCATCGCGATGAACGGCTGCCCGAACAGCTCGAACTCGACCATCCGGGTGCCGCTGGTGCCGGCGACCGCCGTGACGCGCACGACGCGCGAGTCCGGAAAAATGCCCGCATAGAAGGCCGCGGCTTCTTCGGCTTCCGTCGAGTACCAGAGGAACGGCGTGATCTTCTGAATCGTCATGGAGCGTCTCCTTTCGGGTGTGTCGGTGAGGAACGGGGCAATCTGCGTGCCGCCATCGATACGACGGACGAAGGCCGTCGAAATCGACACGTCGAAGCATAGTGCTTCGCGTCGCGGTATCGAAATCGGCAGGGTGGACGCACATGCGTCCGTTGCGACGCCGGATCCTCCAGGCGCGCGTCAGGGGAATATGGGAGCGCGGCGGCAGCCAGCGCGGCATGCGCCTGACCGGCCGTATGCCACGGTCCGACCGTGCAGGGTATCCGGATGCCTCCGGACACGCTTCCGGCGCGCGACAGATGGCCCAGACGCCGCTCCCGGCCGGTCGCCGTACCCACGGTGCCGCCCCCGTCGCGGCTCGCCACGGCGGCGCCGGCAACGGACGAAAAAAAACCAGCCACGGCCGAAACCGGTGACTGGTTTTGCAGTTCGGCGGCACGGCGTCGGAGACGCCATGCACACCGGAAACGTACTTCTTAGAACTTGTGGCGAATGCCGAGTGCGACCAGTTCGGCCGAGCTCTTGCCAGCGAAGCCGTACGAAGCGATCGACGCTTGCGCGCTTTGCGTCGTCGTCGCGTCCACGCGCTGGGTGCCGCTCGCGTGCTGGTATGCGCCGACCAGGTAGATGTCCGTGCGCTTCGACAGCGAGTAGTCCGCGCCGATACCGACCTGGTGGTACTTCGCGTCCGTATCGCCGCTCGCCTTCGTGTACGAGTAGCCGAGGCCCAGCAGCAGCGGCGGCGTGACCTGGTACGTCACGAACGCGCGGCCCGTGTTGTACTTTTCGGTCGAGCCGAAGCCCGAGAATGCGTCCGGCTTGTACTGTGCGTTGCTGTAGCCGAGGCCGAACGTCACCGGGCCGAGTGCGTACTGGCCTGCGACTTGTGCGATCGCGATCGACTTCGCCGTTGCGTAACCCGAGTTGATCGGGCCGTCGATGATGTTGTCCGAGGTCGTCGAACCCCAGCCGCCGCGTGCAATCGCCGTCGTCGGCGACGGGTTGGCTGCGTAGAAGTAGCCTGCTGCAACGCCGACCGGGCCGTTGTTGTAGGCAGCTGCGACCGACCACGTCTGGCCTGCGCCCGTCTTGCCTGCAACGCCGCCGAGGGCGTACATGCCTTCGACCTGGAAGCCTGCCCAGACCGGCGACGTGTACTTGATTGCGTTGCTGACGCGCAGCGAGTTGTCGTTGTTGTCGACGTCGCCCGGCGTTGCCATCACGCTGCCGAAGTAGTTGTCAGCCGTGACTGCCTGGACCAGGTCGACCAGCGGGTCGTACTGGCGGCCGAGCGTCAGCGTACCGTACTGGGCGCTCTCGAGGCCGACGTATGCCTGACGACCGAACATGCGACCGCCCTGGTTCAGGTGGCCCGTGCCCGGATCAAAACCGTTTTCCAACTGGAAGATCGCCTTCAGGCCACCGCCGAGGTCTTCAGCACCTTTCAGGCCCCAACGGCTGCCTTGCAGGTTGCCCGACAGCATTTGCCACGAGTTGTTGGCTTGGCCGTCGTTGCCGTGGACCCATGCGATCGACGTATCGATCACGCCGTACAGCGTCACGCTCGACTGAGCGTGAGCAGCGCCAGCGGCGCCCAGCAGGGCGAGCGAGAGGGTCGAGAGTGCGAGTTTCTTCATCGTTGAGTATCTCCACGCAAATGATTCGTCATTCATTATTTGTTGCGGATTGGAGAATAGCTCAGTGCCATCCCTGCAAGAAAGCTTAAAAAATAAAGTGTCTCGAAAAGGTAACAGCGAGAAAAAGTCTATATATATCAAGCACATCAAGGACTGTTCCTCTTTTTGAAATAGTTGACAATTGCTGCGCCGCGATTGTTGCAGCGGTTGGTGCGTTCGGCGGCGGAGGGGCGGGTTTGGCCGGTTGGCGCACGGAAATTGACGCGTGCAAACGTTTGCTGTTGCAGGCTGCATCGCGTGCTGATGCAAAGAGCGCATCAACGCGCGGCGGCCGGGTGGGTTGCGCAAGCGAAGGCAGTCGCGTAGGGCGACGATGCGGCGCGCGCGACGCGCGGCCGCGCGGAAAAAAATACGTGGGGATTCAGTTGCCGCCTGAGCGATCGGCGGCGCGATCCGTCGGCGCGGCCGCGGCCGGGACGTTGCCGTTGCGGCGATGCGCATCGCCGCGCGCGGCCGCGAATTCCGCGCCGAGCAGCAGCACGGCCGCCGAGAAGTACAGCCACATCAGCAGGACCGCGAACGATCCGGCCGCGCCGAACGCACTGGCCGTGCCCGCGTGCGCGAGATACAGCGCGAACAGCTTCTTGCCGCCGGAGAACAGGATCGCGGACACGATCCCGCCGATCGTCGCGTCGTGCCATGCGACGCGCGCATCGGGCAGGAACTTCATCAGCGCGGCGAACGCGCCCGCGAGCACCGCGATGCCGACGAAGAACTGCAACAGGTTGGTGATCGCGACATACGGTGAATCGCCGAGCAGCCAGGTGCCGATGAACGTGATCGCGGTATCGAGCACGAGCGACACGATCAGCAGGAACGCGACGCCGAGCACGAGCCCGAACGAAATGAGCCGCACGCGCACGAGCCCGAGCATGCTCGACCAGCGGCTTTCCGTACTCGGCCAGATCACGGAAAGCGCGGTGTTCAGCGACGCGAACGTCGCCGACGCGCCGATCGCGAGCGCGGCGAACGAGATCAGCGTCGCGATGCCGCCGCGCTGGCCCGCGCGATGCGCGTTCTGCACGATCGTCTGGATGCTGGCCGCCGCATCGTCGCCGATCAGCTGGTGGGCCTGCTCGAACACCTGGCCGCGTGCGGCATCGTCGCCGTAGAACCAGCCGGCCACGGCGATCACCATCACGAGCGTCGGCGCGAGCGAGAACGCCGAGAAGAACGCGATGCTCGCGGCCATCGCCGAGCAGCGGTCGGAGGAGAAGCGCCTGAACGCGTTGAGTGCCCAGTTGGCCTGTTGTTGCGCGAGGCGGGTCGCCTCGGACGTGATCTGTCGTTTCATGACGGTTCGGTTGTGCGTTGAACGCAGGACATCGGTGGATCGGCAAATCGGTATTGATCCGACGAATCGATCATAGTTGCCTGAACTGTCTATAATTCCTTTCAGTTTCACCCCACCCCACAAAAACGCCGAGACCATCATGCTACAAATGTCCCGGCGCCAGTTCCTGAAGGTGACGGCCACGTCGCTTGCCGGATCGAGTCTTGCCCTGCTGGGCTTTTCTCCGACGGAAGCGCTCGCCGAGGTCCGACAGTACAAGCTGGCGCGCACAGTCGAAACGCGCAACACCTGTCCTTATTGTTCAGTGGGTTGCGGCATCCTGATGTACAGCCTCGGTGACGGCGCGAAGAATGCGCAGCCGAGCATCATCCATATCGAAGGCGATCCCGACCATCCCGTCAATCGCGGCACGCTGTGCCCGAAGGGTGCGAGCCTGATCGATTTCATCCACAGCCCGAACCGCCTGACGCACCCCGAGTATCGTGCGCCCGGCTCGGACAAGTGGGAACCCATCTCTTGGAACGACGCGCTCGACCGGATCGCGAAGCTGATGAAGGCCGACCGCGACGCGAACTTCGTCGAGACGGCGGAAGACGGCGCGAAGGTCAACCGCTGGCTGACCACCGGCATGCTGGCCGCATCGGCGGGCAGCAACGAAGTCGGTTATCTCACGCACAAGACTGTCCGCAGTCTGGGGATGCTCGCATTCGACAATCAGGCGCGTGTCTGACATGGCCCGACGGTGGCAGGTCTTGCCCCGACGTTTGGCCGTGGAGCGATGACGAACCATTGGGTCGACATCAAGAACGCGGACGTGATTCTCGTGATGGGCGGCAATGCAGCCGAGGCCCATCCGTGCGGTTTCAAGTGGGTGACGGAGGCGAAGGCGCACCGCAAGGCGCGGCTGATCGTCGTCGACCCGCGCTTCACGCGTACGGCCTCGGTGGCCGACTACTACGCGCCGATCCGCACCGGCACCGACATCGTCTTCCTGGGCGGTGTGATCAACTATCTGCTGACGAACGACAAGATCCAGCATGAGTACGTGAAGAACTACACGGACTTCTCGTTCATCGTGCGCGAGGATTTCGCGTTCAACGACGGCATCTATTCCGGCTACGACGCCGAGAAGCACGCGTATCCGGACAAATCGAGCTGGGACTACGAGCGGGGCGACGACGGCTTCGCGATGGTCGACCCGACGCTGCAGCATCCGCGCTGCGTCTACAACCTGCTGAAGCAGCACTACGCGCGCTATACGCCGGACATGGTCCAGCAGACCTGCGGCACGCCGAAGGAGAAATTCCTGAAGGTGTGCGAGATGCTCGCGACGACGGCCGTGCCCGGCCGCGCCGGCACGATCCTGTACGCGCTCGGCTGGACGCACCATTCGGTCGGCGCGCAGATGATCCGCACCGGCGCGATGGTGCAGCTGCTGCTCGGCAACATCGGCATCGCCGGCGGCGGGATGAACGCGCTGCGTGGCCACTCGAACATCCAGGGCTTGACCGACCTCGGGCTGATGTCGAACCTGCTGCCGGGCTACATGACGCTGCCGATGCAGGCCGAGCAGGATTTCGACGCCTACATCAAGAAGCGCGTGCAGCTGCCGCTGCGGCCGAACCAGCTGAGCTACTGGAAGAACTACAAGGCGTTCCACGTCAGCTTCATGAAGTCGTGGTGGGGCGACGCCGCGACCGCCGAGAACAACTGGGCCTACGACTACCTGCCGAAGCTCGACAAGCAGTACGACCTGCTGCAGGCGATCGAGCTGATGAATGCCGGCAAGATGAACGGCTACATCTGCCAGGGCTTCAACCCGCTCGCGGCGGCGCCGTCGAAGGTGAAGACGGCGGCCGGCCTCGCGAAGCTGAAGTGGCTCGTGATCATGGATCCGCTCGCGACCGAGACGTCCGAGTTCTGGAAGCATCACGGCGACTACAACGACGTCGATGCGTCGAAGATCCAGACCGAGGTGTTCCGGCTGCCGACCACGTGCTTCGCGGAGGAAAACGGCTCGCTCGTCAGTTCGAGCCGCGTGCTGCAATGGCACTGGAAGGGCGCGGAGCCGCCGGGCGACGCGAAGAGCGACCTCGAGATCATGGCGGGGCTGTTCCTGCGCATGCGCAAGATGTACCAGACGGACGGCGGCAAGTATCCGGACCCGATCGTGAACCTGACCTGGCCGTACGCGAACCCGGAAAGCCCGACGCCCGAAGAGCTCGCGATGGAGTTCAACGGCCGTGCGCTCGCCGACCTGCCCGACCCGAAGGATCCGGCCAAGACGCTCGTGAAGAAGGGCGAGCAGCTCGCCGCGTTCGCGCAGCTGAAGGACGACGGCACGACCGCGAGCGGCTGCTGGATCTTCTGCGGCGCCTGGACGCAGGCCGGCAACCAGATGGGGCGGCGCGACAACTCGGACCCGACCGGCATCGGCCAGACGCTGAACTGGGCGTGGGCCTGGCCGGCCAACCGGCGGATCCTGTACAACCGCGCATCGTGCGACGTCGCCGGCAAGCCGTTCGACCCGACCCGCAAGCTGATCGGCTGGAACGGCAGCGCGTGGAAGGGCCCCGACATTCCAGACTTCAAGGCGGACGAACCGCCCGAGAACGGGATGGGGCCGTTCATCATGAACCCGGAAGGCGTCGCGCGCTTCTTCGCCCGCGCGGGGATGAACGAAGGTCCGTTCCCCGAGCACTACGAGCCGTTCGAGACGCCGCTCGCGGCGAACCCGCTGCACCCTGACAACCCGCAGGCGCTGAACAACCCGGCTGCCCGCGTGTTCCCGGACGACCGCGCGTCGTTCGGCAAGGCATCGGAGTTCCCGCACGTCGCGACGACGTACCGGCTGACCGAGCATTTCCACTACTGGACCAAGCATGCGCGGCTGAACTCGATCATCCAGCCCGAGCAATTCGTCGAGATCGGCGAAGACCTCGCGAAGGAAGTCGGCGTCGCGCACGGCGATCGCGTGAAGGTGTCGTCCAAGCGCGGCTACATCGTCGCGGTCGCGCTCGTCACGAAGCGGATCAAGCCGCTGACGATCGAGGGCAAGAAGGTCCAGACGGTCGGCGTCCCGTTGCACTGGGGCTTCAAGGGTCTGACGAAGCCCGGCTATCTCGCCAATACCCTGACTCCGTCCGTAGGCGACGGCAACTCGTACACACCGGAATTCAAGTCGTTCCTGGTGAAGGTCGAAAAGGCGTAAGGGGGAAGAGATGGCATTGCAATCGCTGGATATCAAGCGCGTCTCGGCCACCACGACGCCGCCGCCCACGGCGCGCGAACCGGTGACCGGGAGCGTCGCGAAGCTGATCGACGTATCGAAGTGCATCGGCTGCAAGGCATGCCAGACGGCATGCATGGAGTGGAACGACCTGCGCGACGAAGTCGGCACCAACGTCGGCGTGTACGACAACCCGGCCGACCTGTCGGAGCACTCGTGGACGGTGATGCGGTTCGCCGAATACGAGAACCCGGCCGGCGACCTCGAGTGGCTGATCCGCAAGGACGGCTGCATGCACTGCGAGGATCCGGGCTGCCTGAAGGCGTGTCCGTCGCCGGGCGCGATCGTGCAGTACAACAACGGGATCGTCGATTTCCACGAGGAGAACTGCATCGGTTGCGGCTATTGCGTGACCGGCTGCCCGTTCAACGTGCCGCGGATCTCGAAGAAGGATCATCGCGCGTACAAGTGCACGCTCTGTTCCGACCGCGTCGCGGTCGGCCAGGAACCGGCCTGCGTGAAGACCTGCCCGACCGGCGCGATCGTGTTCGGCACCAAGGAGGACATGAAGCAGCACGCGGCCGAGCGGATCGAGGACCTGAAGGAGCGCGGCTTCGAGCATGCGGGGCTGTACGACCCGCAGGGCGTCGGCGGCACGCACGTGATGTACGTGCTGCACCACGCCGACAAACCGTCGCTGTACCACGGGCTGCCCGACAATCCGTCGATCAGCCCGATGGTGAAGCTGTGGAAGGGCATCGCGAAGCCGCTCGCGGTCGCCGGCCTCGCGCTGACCGCGCTGGCCGGGTTCTTCCACTACACCCGGGTCGGTCCGAACGAGGTCAGCGAGGAAGAGGAAGCCGCCGCCCGCGACGAGGCGCGACGCATCAAGGAGGACGCAAAATGAAGCACGACGACCCCAACCTGATCGTCCGCTACACGCCGAACGAGCGCACGAACCACTGGATCACCGCGATCACGTTCGTGCTGCTCGCGCTGTCCGGGCTCGCGCTGTTCCATCCGTCGATGTTCTGGCTCACCGCGCTGTTCGGCGGGGGCCAGTGGACGCGGATCCTGCATCCGTTCGTCGGTCTCGTGATGTTCGTGTCGTTCGCGATTCTCGTGGTGCGCTTCTGGCATCACAACACGCTCGACGCGGACGACCGCCAATGGCTGAAGCAGATCGGCGACGTGCTGACCAACCAGGAAGACAGGCTGCCGCCGGTCGGGCGCTATAACGCCGGACAGAAGCTGCTATTCTTCACGTTGGTGGCGTGCCTGCTGCTGCTCCTGCTGTCGGGGATCGTGATCTGGCGGCGCTACTTCTCGTTCTACTTCCCGATCGGGGTGATCCGCGCGGCCGCCGTCGTGCATGCCGTGGCGGCCTTCGTGCTGATCGCGAGCATCATCGTGCACATTTACGCGGCGTTGTGGGTGAAGGGCTCGATCGGGGCGATGGTGCGCGGCACCGTCACGCTGGGCTGGGCCCGCAAGCATCACCCGAAGTGGTTCCGTGAAAGCGTGAAATAACGCACTGGAGCGGGGCGGCTCGCCGATCGCGGCGGGCCGTTCCGTCAGCCGTCGGAACCGCCTGAAGCGCCGACTTGTCGGCGCTTGTTTATTTGGAAGACATTTTCGTGACACAACGCATTCTCGAACCGACCGAGATTTCGGCGCTCGATCATTCGGCCATTCCGCGCTTTCGCCTGCCGGAGCGCGGCACCGCGTTCGCCGCGCGTGCCGCCCGGCTGCGCAAGCTTGCCGACCTGAACCCGATCAGCGGCTACTTGCGGCTGATGGCGACCGTTGCCGACGCGCAGCACGCGACGCTGCAGGCGCTGAACCTGCCGCTGCCGTCGCCTGATGCGATTGCACGCGCGCAACAGCATTCGATGCCCCTCGTGCCGGCGCTCGACGGCGAGCGCAATCCGCAGTGGCGGGCCGTGCTGTACGAACTGCTCGACCGCGTCGAAAGCGCCGGGCTCGTCAATCCGTCGCTCGCGAAGCTGCTCGACCGGCTGCGCCTGATGGCGCCCGCCGAACTCGACGCGCAGGCCGACGCGATCCTCGCGTTGCGCTTCGCCGAAGTCGACCCGGCCACCGCGCCGTTCCTGATGGCCGCGCTGCAGGTCGTCTGGACCGATCTCGCGAGCCGCGTGGCACCGGCCGACGTCCCGTATCTCGACCAACCGGGGCTGTGCCCCGTGTGCGGCACGCATCCGGTCGCGAGCATCGTGCGCGTCGGCGGCCAGTACCAGGGCTACCGTTTCCTGCAGTGCGGCCTGTGCACGACCGAGTGGCACATGGTGCGCACGAAATGTTCGCACTGCGATTCGACCAAGGGCATCGCTTACCACGGGATCGAAGGTGGCAGCGAAGCCGTCAAGGCCGAGTCCTGTGACGAATGCAAGACCTATCGCAAGATCGGCTACCAGGAGAAGGACTACGAGTTCGAGCCGCTGGCGGACGATCTCGCGAGCCTCACGCTCGACCTGCTGATGAACGAAGCCGGCTACCAGCGCAGTTCGCCGAACCCGCTGCTGTGGCCGGACATGTCGCGCGAAGCGGAATGACGGTACGGAGCCGGGGCGCGCGCGAGCGCCTGCGCCGGCTGCCTGCCGCGCATGGAATTGGAGCCACCATTACGTGACCGAACCGGGTTTGAATGAACTGAATGCCGTCCTCGCACGCGTGCCGTCGGTGGAGCGCGTGCTGACGTCGGCGCCGCTGCAGCCGCTGCTCGCCGACTATGGCCGTACGCGCGTGCTGAACGCGGTGCGCGCCGAACTCGAACGCTGGCGCACCGCCGCGCAGCAGGATCCGCCGGCGGCCGGGCCGCTCGACGAGCCGCGCATCGCGGCGGCCGTCGCCCGCACGCTGGCCGAGCAGAGCGCGAGCACCGTGCGCGCGGTGTTCAACCTGACCGGCACCGTGCTGCACACGAATCTCGGGCGCGCGCTGTTGCCCGACGACGCGGTGCGCGCGGTGGTCGACGCGCTCACGCAGCCCGTCAACCTCGAATTCGACCTCGCCACCGGCCGCCGCGGCGACCGCGACGACCTGATCGACGATCTGCTGTGCGAACTGACCGGCGCGGAAGCCGCGACCGTCGTCAACAACAATGCCGCGGCCGTGTTGCTCGTGTTGTCGGCGCTTGCGCCGAAACGCGAAGTGATCGTGTCGCGCGGCGAACTGGTCGAGATCGGCGGCGCGTTCCGCATTCCCGACATCATGAGCCGTGCGGGTGCGAAGCTGCGCGAGGTCGGCACCACCAACCGCACTCATCTGCGCGACTACGCGGACGCGATCGGTCCGCGCACGGCGATCCTGATGAAGGTGCACTGCAGCAACTACGCGATCAGCGGCTTCACCAAGGAAGTGACGCTGGCCGAACTCGCGCCGCTCGCGCGCGAGCACAGCCTGCCGGTGGCGGTCGACCTCGGCAGCGGCACGCTCGCCGATCTGTCGCAATGGGGCCTGCCGCACGAGACGACCGTGCAGGAAACCGTCGCGGCCGGCGCGAACCTCGTCACGTTCAGCGGCGACAAGCTGCTCGGCGGCCCGCAGGCCGGGCTGATCGTCGGCGATCGCGCGCTCGTCGCGAAGATCAAGAAACATCCGCTCAAGCGCGCGCTGCGCGTCGGCAAGCTGACGCTCGCCGCGCTCGAACCCGTGCTGCGGCTGTACCAGGCACCGGAATTCCTGCGCGAGCGGCTCACGACGCTGCGTCTGCTGACGCGGCCGCAGCGCGAGATCGCCGAGGCCGCCGAGCGCGTGCGTCCGGCGTTGCAGGCCGCGCTCGGCGGCGGCTTCGACGTGCAGGTCGAGCCGATGTTCAGCCAGATCGGCAGCGGCGCGCTGCCGGTCGACCAGTTGCCGAGCGCCGGGCTCGTCGTGCGCACGCCGGACGGCAAGCGCGGCGGCCGTGCGCTCGCGCAGCTCGAGAAACGGTTGCGCGAATGGCCGCGCCCGGTGATCGGCCGCATCGCCGACAATGCGCTGCGGCTCGACCTGCGCTGCCTCGAAGCGGCGGACGAAGCGGCATTCGTCGCGCAATGCGTGCAGGCCGCGGGGCCGGCTGCATGATCGTCGGTACCGCGGGACACATCGATCACGGCAAGACGACGCTCGTGCGCGCGCTGACCGGCGTCGACACCGACCGCTTGAAGGAAGAGAAGGCGCGCGGCATCTCGATCGAACTCGGCTATGCGTACACGCCGCTCGAGAATGGCGACGTGCTCGGCCTGATCGACGTGCCGGGTCACGAGAAGCTGATTCATACGATGGCGGCCGGTGCGAGCGGGATCGACTTCGCGCTGCTCGTGATCGCCGCGGACGACGGCGTGATGCCGCAGACCCGCGAGCACCTCGCGATCCTGCAACTGCTCGGCGTCGCGCATGGTGCTGTCGCGCTGACGAAGTGCGATCGGGTCGACGCCGCGCGCCTGTCGGCGGTGCGCGACGAGATCGCTGCGTGGCTGCACGGCTCGACGCTCGATGGCGCGCCGATCTTCGAAACCTGCGCGACGCGCGACGACGATCCGGGCGTCGCCGCATTGAAGCGTCATCTCGCCGATGCGGCACTCGCATGGCGTGCGCGCCGCGACGACGGCCTGTTCCGGCTCGCGGTCGATCGCGTGTTCACGCTCGCCGGGCAGGGGACCATCGTGACGGGCACCGCGTTCGCGGGCCGCGTGGCGACGGGCGACACGCTCGCGGTCGTGCGCACCGGCGGTGCGGCGCGCGTGCGCAGCATCCATGCGCAGAACCGGCCGGTCGACGCGGGCCGCGCGGGCGAGCGCTGCGCGCTGAACCTGGCCGGCGTCGACCGTGCGGACGTCGAGCGTGGCGATACCGTCGCGGATGCGCGGCTCGTCGCGACGTCGCCGCGTCTCGACGTCGAACTGACGCTCCTGGCCGATGCGGGGCTCACGCTGACGCACTGGGCGCCGCTGCACGTGCATCTCGGCACGCTGCATCGCGTCGCGCACGTCGCGCTGCTCGACGGCGATACGCTCGCGGCGGGCCAGATGATGCGCGTGCAACTGGTGTTCGACGAACCCGTGTTCGCGCTGCCGGGCGATCGCTTCATCGTCCGCAATCCGCAGGCGACGCGCACCGTCGGCGGCGGTCGCGTGCTCGATCCGTTCGGTCCTGCACGCAAGCGTCGCACGCCCGCGCGCCGTGCGTGGCTCGACGCACTGGCCGCTTGGCTCGACGAAGGGCGGCTCGATGCGCTGCTCGCGCAGGCGCCGCTCGGGGTCGCGCGCGCGATGCTCACGCACCTGACGGGCTTCGCGCCCGACGTGCTGGCGTTGCCGGACGACGCACTGGCGATCGGCCAGCGCGAGCGCGCGTCGAACGACGGCACGGTGATCGCGCGAGTGCATTGGGACGCGCTGCAGGCGCGGGCGATCGATACGCTGCGTGCGTATCACGAACGCGTGCCGGACGAGCAGGGGCTCGATGCGGCGCGCCTGCGGCGGATGGCGGCGCCGCTCGTCGGCGATGCGCTGTGGCGTGCGTTGGTCGATGCGCTGGTGGACGGCGGGGAAGTGGCGCGAAGCGGGCCGTGGCTGCATCTGCCGTCGCATTCGGTGAGTTTCGATGCGCGCGAGGAAGCGCTGGCGCAGCAATTGCTGCCGCTGATTCATGCGGGGCGCTTCGATCCGCCGTGGGTCCGCGATCTGGCGCGCGACACGGGCGCGCAGGAGGAGGCCGTGCGCACGCTGCTGCGCAAGCTCGCGCGGCGCGGCGACGTGCATCAGGTCGTGCGCGACCTGTTCTATCACGCGGATGTCGTGCGAGAGCTGGCCGGGCTGGTCGCGCATCTCGCGCCGACGCGCGGCGGCGGGCTCGACGCGGCGACGTTTCGCGATGCGACGGGGCTCGGCCGCAAGCGCGCGATCCAGATTCTCGAGTTCTTCGATCGGGTTGGGTATACTCGCTTCCACCGCGATCTTCACTTCCTGCGGCCTGACAGCGGTTGGGTGGGTGTACAGGCGTAGGCGCTCGTCGTTCTTTGGTTTTTCCCCACGGAAGGCATTCGTATCCGGTGGTACGGCTGGACTTCAAATCCAGTTGGGGGTGTCAGTCACTCCCGGGTCGGTTCGACTCCGGCTGCCTTCCGCCATGCCGGGCTTCCGCGGCGTTCCGTGATCTTCCCCTGAAAGTGCGCAAGCCGATGATTTTGCTGGGTTTTGTGGGTAACGGCATGCTTGCGACGTCCGGCCGCGTCCCCCACAATTTCCTCACGAAACATGGGTAGCGACATGGGTTTTGTGGGTAGGAAAGGAGGGCGGCATGGCAGGACGACAATTGCATCGGCTTAGCGCGCTGCGTGTCGCGAAGGCGGTGGATCCGGGACATTATGCCGACGGCGGTGGCCTCTTCATGCAGATTGCCGGCAGTGGCGCGCGCTCGTGGGTGTTTCGCTTCACGCTCGACAGGCGAGTACGCGAAATGGGCCTCGGACCGCTTTCGCGAGTCTCGCTTGGTGAAGCGCGAAAGCTGGCCACTCAGTACCGCGAGATGGTTCGGGACCAGATTGATCCCATCCTCGCGCGGCGCGAAGAGCAGCGTCGGCGATTGCTCGATATCTCCATCGATGCCAACGTGACGTTCCGTGAGGCAGCTGAAGCGTTCATTCGAGCGCACGAACCGGAGTGGCGAAACCGGAAGCACAGTCAGCAATGGGGCAATACGCTCAAGACCTACGCCTATCCCACCATTGGCGATGTGCGTGTGCGCGACATCGACACAGCGATGATTGTCCGCATTCTGCAGCCGATTTGGACCAAAAAGGCAGAGACGGCGCGCCGTGTACGGGGGCGCATCAAGGCGATCCTGGACGCGGAGACCGTGATGGGGCACCGAACCGGCAGTAACCCGGCGCGATACGTTGACCATCTGCAATTAGTATTGCCGCGCTCGAAGAAGCGCTCGCAGGTCCGGCATCATGCTGCGTTGCCTTGGGAGGACATCCCGACATTCATCCGGGAATTGGAGCAACGCCCGCGACGGGCGGCAAGAGTGTTGCACTTGCTTGTCCTGACGGCGACTCGCACGAACGAGGCGCGATTTGCGCGGGTTGAGGAGTTTGATCTCGACAACCGTGTCTGGAGTATCTCGGGAGATCGCACGAAGAGCGGTCGGCCGCTGCGCGTGCCACTTTGCAAGCGGGCCGTCGAAATTGTACGCAATGCGCTGCCGAAGGCGAAGTATGGATATTTGTTTCCCGGTTGCACGGAAGGGCGCCCACTGTCGAACATGGCAATGCTGTCCCTGCTGAAGCGCATGTCGTACTCCGGCATCACCGTGCACGGTTTCCGGTCGACATTTCGTGACTGGGTCGCCGAATACACCGACTATCCGGATTCTTTGGCAGAGGAAGCCTTGGCGCACATCATTACTTCGCAGACGATAGCGGCTTATCGGCGTCGCGATCAGCTCGAAAGACGGCGGCTCATGATGGAAGACTGGGGCGCGTATTGTTCAAGCGGACGCATGTTTGAAGAGTCAATGGCGCCGGTCATGCCGCAAACGTTCGCTGCCTAAATCGACGTTGCTTCTGTTTTAAAACGTTGCTCCGGGCCGGGGCGGTTTGCACGTGCCCGATATCGCGAGTGCGAGGCTGTGTCGTCGGTATATTGCTTGATCCTAATGCAATGCAGGCCGAATTCATCGACATCTGGCCGTATCGATGCTATGTGTGGAATAGACTCGCCGCCGAAACGAACAACACGGATTCCGTAGGGCCGCGGGGTGTCTTCAACGTCGGGGCAGCTAAGGCGGATCGGAATCGCTTAGGCCGGCGCGGCTTGATACAGATTCACTGGGCCAGCAGCGTGAAGCTGCTGGCCCAGTGAATCTGTCTGGCGGCCGATCGCTACGCTGCGGTGATCATTCGGCGATCAAGAAGCGATCACGTTTCTTACCCTTGATCCATGACGGTTCGCGGCCACGCCCGCTCCACGTCTTGCCCGTTTTCGGATCCTGATACTTCGGCGTCGCGGGTTGGCTGCCATTCGCGCTACGTGTGCGCTTACGGCCGAAGACCTGTTCCGGCGTGAGACCGTACTCTTGAATACGGGCGCGAACTTCTTCGAGCACGGTCTCTAGTTCGGCCTGCCTAGCTTCTTCCGCTTGCACGAGCAGTGCATCAGCCTTGGCTTTCAACTCTTGATAGGTGGCCATTCTTCACTCCACGTGGTTAAAAGAAACAGTATTGAAATGGTCGCTTCGAAGAGTCCAATTCGGCGCGACGTATCGGGTCTGCGACATGTCATTGTCGGCAGCGCAATGGGAATGATTGCGCGATTTTCTCATCGTTTGGACCAGGAGTCGACCATTTATCGCTTCCGAGGCCGCCGACCTGGGAACAATCGAAGCCGTACATTGGACTATTGCGGTTGGGTACGCGAATTGCCGACGATCATAAGTGGCTTGTTGGGCGGTCGCCCATGGTACGACGACGGGCGCTTGCCGCTCTGATCTGCGAGCGGCGCATTGGGCCGTCTCCATTGGATTGCGTTGGGCGGACAATGAGGAGGCCTATTTTGAGATCGCCGGCTCTGCCCAAGCGGAAAACTTCAGACATGCCGCGTTATTTTTTCCGTACGCGCGTGATCTCGTGCAACTGACAGACCAATTCCGCGCCGATGTTGTGGTGGAGTGTTTCGTTTTTCCATATTGTTCAACTTCGCAGGCGCGCTGATCAGTGCCCCCCAATCTTCACAGTTGACACTGTTGCGAGAAGGAACGAAAAAAGACTCACCGATTTGCGCCGGCGCGATGCGTCCAGTCAGTTCGGTGTATCAGCGATCCGATTTCTCGCGGTGTGTGGAGTACATATCGCCACGTTCGAGGCGAGGCCTGCTATGGAGCAACGCGATAATGTTTGGCGATCCAGCGATACAAACGCATGCTTGGCACCGGCCTGCGAATGCGAGGCTTTGCAGATTCGCTTGCGACTCGCCGAAGCACGGATTCGTCGTCTCACAAGATGCGTTCAACTGAAAGACGAGAAGTTGTGCGAGCTTGGGAAGGTCCTGACGAACTCGGCGACCGCGCACTATTGCGTTGAAGAGCGATTGCAGCGTGAGCTCGATGCGCTGCGGATTGATCTGCCGGCCGACGTGCCGAGCGAGCACTACGGTCCTGTTGATGGCGATTCAATGGGAGGCGGTGTAGTCGTTCGGCTGCCTTACCTGACCGCGATCCTCTCAGTGTTGTTCGACGCGATGCACGTGTTCTGGGCGGACTGCGATGACGGCCGCCTGCCAAAATCTTCGACTGTCGCTCATGCCATTGATGAACGTCTCGGACTGCGCGCACAGGCAAGCGGCGAAGGTTCGCGTACCGGTCAGGCCTACGCATCCGCCATCCGGCCAGATTGGGTAAAGGATGCGGATAATCGGCATCACAGCCGGCGATCCGCATCTTAGTCGTGGCCTTGGCTGCCGAGTGCCAATCTCGGCGGAGCGCGACGGCCCCTGCCGGGAAGAACGGCTATCGCATGTCTGTTGAGCAACGACTAGCGCATGGCCGCCTCCCCGGCGAGCCCGGAACATTCGGTGTGAGCGACTGATGCCATGTGATTGATGATCGGAGGTTGTCGAGGTTGGCTCCAAGGCTGGCGAACGTGGCGGGGGTGAGATCAATCGCACAGGTCAGGAACGGAGCGGTAGCTGTGTCCTGGTGCGGTCCAAAATATTGCAGATCAAGGCCAAAGCGGCGGTACAGTCGTGCAATGGCGTGGGTGACGACACCGATGATGCGATTCGCGCCGAGTGATGCAGCGACGGCCATGACATAGGGAAAGAGTTGCATGTCCGAGCCGGAGAACCGTGATAGCTCCCATATGGTGGGTGAGGAGGGAAGGTCGAGGTTCGACGATCGAGGAAGCAGTTCTCGGAGCAGGTACGGAGAGGTAGTTGGCATTAGGCGTGCGCAACCACATATCTGTCGTTCGGATGTGAGTGCAACAATCTGAACGGTGTTTTCGCCATCGAAGTGATCCCACTCGATGGTTTCATTTTCCTTAATGTCGGGCAATGGCCAGCCGAGGCGGCGGACGAAAACGTCATATCGGAACGTGCCAAGTCTTTCACGAAGCTCAAGTGGCAAGTCGATCAATCTGCCGGCGATAATGAGTGGCATTTGTGTTCCCCATCGTTTAGTGATGGGCGCTACCGTATCAAGTCGAAACAAAAGCTGGAACTAGTTAGGTAGGGGGGGAGGCAAAAATGAATATTGGCCGCGTATTATCAGTGCAAGATTGAAGATCTCCAGCTTGTCCAGAATTATTCAATATATGGGATTTGAGAGATCTGTGGGCATGGTTAAGTCATACCGGTAGCATGCCTGCTCATTCTTCGGGAAATTCTTTGTCTGAAATAACGGGATAATCAAGCAGGCCGTAATGGGCGGCAATGACGGCAGCTGCTATTCTGCTATTTACGTTCAGGACCTTCATTGCTTCAGCGATATGGTATTCGACTGTATGGCGGGATACTCCGAGGATCAGGGAGATGTCCGGCGATGTTTTTCCTTGTGCGACCCATGTAAGGCACTCACGCTGACGTGGAGATAGCTCAACGAGTACCTTCGGGTGGGGAGGGGCGAACCGATCCAGCTCCAAATGAAATAGAGTGCTGATTACGCTCGCGAGCTGCCGGCTCGTCTCTGCATTGATACGGGATGACCGGCCTGATAGATTGATGAGCAAAACACTGCCGCCAACCTCACGAATTGGAATGCTAAGCCCATTTTTGAGTCCGGCGTCGCATGCTTCCACGAGCACATGTCGCTCAGCGTGGTTCAAGTCGGTAATATCACCCCAGTGATAAGGTCCCGAAGAAGTAAAAGCCGCTCGATGTACGGGATCGACAAGGCCGTAGTCGTGCTGTAGATAGTGCTGCACCCAGTTATTGGGATAATGCGAGCAAATTGCCTCCATAGACATGCTGGGTCGAGAGCGAATGCAAGTCAGGGAGATCCGGGTGACGGCGTAACATGGAAAACCCAATGGAAGCACCGCATTGCCAAGTAAGTCAGAAAGCGAGGAAATATCCTTTGCATCGGTAAAGAGGGACAGAATGGACGCCATTCGAGTGGCTAATGTGACATTCCACGGTGGTGGCTTGGATGCTTTTTTGTGTGTGCGGTGCCGAAATCGTGTTCTCATGACTTATACCTCGCTTATTGCCTAGTGGTATTTGAGAAAAATTCTGGAGCAGGGCGTCGGGTCGGTGGTGGCGACTCGGACAAACAGTATGGTAGTGAGGCGCTGAATGCCCGCGCACCCGCTATGCTATGGCGGACGCCGGAAGTTGCGTCGTGATGGACGTTGGGCGCGTAGCTAGTGTGGAGTCTAATGGATGGGATCAGAACGTCATCCAATAGATTGTAATAGTTTAATACGTGATTTATTTTTAAAGTCACTGTCCGGAACAGGAACGATATTGCGATGTATTTTGCGATCACGTGCCGCGCCATCGGCGAAATTTCCTGAATTCAACGATCCTGTTAGCGAATGAAGAGCGCCGCTGCGGAAAATCCTCCCACTCCTCGGGCGCATAGTAGGAAAGGCTTACCGGGAATCAGATCGTCGCAGTCGACGAGATTGATGAATGGATCGCTGACCGTCACATGTGCGATGCGGGCGAAGTTGTCAGTAAACAGGCATCGTGCTGGAAGACCAAGCGATGCAACAATTCGGCGCCAGGTTGGCAGATCCAGATGGGAAGGCAAGATGCGCTGAATCTCTGCCGGTGGCACATTTGCTTCGGCGCTGACTTGCGTCGCGAGTCGACGCGCCGCAAAGAAGTACTGAGCTGCGAAACGCGATTCATCTTCTTCCAGTGTGCCGCGCCAACCTTCTCCGCTCGCGTGAAACGCCAGCGAGATCAATCGATTGACAGAAGCATCGCGTTCGACGAGCACAGCACATGCGCCGTCGCTGAGCAATCCGGCCCCGGCTATTGACCGGTCGCTTGCGAGGGGCATGACGTCGGCGCCGACCAGCAGGGCGCGGTTGATGGCCGGACGGGCGGCAAAGATCGCGCGAATGATCCGTAGCGCACCCAGTGATGAGGCGCAATGCTGTTGCGCAAACGAGAATGCCTCCGCCTGCTCGAAATTAAAGTGTTCGCATAGCAGGCGTGGCAAGGACAGCGGCGGTGGGGCGACGCTGCCTTGAAGCGTATGAACGTAGACAAGAAAGTCGATCGTGTCGGGCGCAAGCTGGGTCGCATGAATGAGCGATTTGATGGCGTTAGTGGCTAGCGAGAGCGCAGTGTGTCCCCGAGCGTCGTAGAAGGCGCGCACCCCCGCTTCTTCGAGGCGTTTGATGGTCTCGGCGGACTGTTTCGTTCGTTGGCCCCAGCTGCGAACGTCATCGACCGGCTCAGGTAGGTAGTAAGCGGTATGGACAATCCCGATGGATACGCTCATGGCGGGTTGAGATATACGAGCGGCCTGCCATGTGATTCGAACAATGCGCAACCGACGAAGCCGCCTAGGCCGACGCCCCACGTCAGGATTCGCTCGCACACTGGCAGGTCGTGAGATTCGAGTACATCGGCGAGCTGCACGATAGGTTCGGCTGCGCCTAGATAGGCGTGGCGGTGGTCGGAAAATTCAATGAGACGGCGACTGAGATGTCGGCAAATAGCTTCATCAAGTTGCGGATCTATTCCTGCTCCTACGACGGTGCCAACATCGTTCGGTTCAAGCTCGTGTCGGAGCAGTATCGTGTCGATCGTCGATCGCAGCGCCGGAACCCAATCTGTGCGGATATCTTGGCTCGAGAGCGGGGCGGGTGTCGCGAGCCGGTGGAGGCGGCTGGCGCGCGCGTCGATCACCTTCAGTCCGCAAGACGCGGGTCCGGAGCGCTCCACCATGATGGCACCGGCCGCGTCGCCCTGCACAGTTCCCTGATCGGTCCGTCGCGAAAACGGCGCACACCATTTTTCTGCAGCGACGATCAAGATGGTGTGGATTTCGGGCTCAGCAATCAGCAGATCGCTGGCCAGCTGCAGCGCCGTGAACGTGGAGGCTCCCTGCTGTTGGGAGACGGCGAACGGGAAGCAGGGCGCGCCGATTACTGCGCGCAAGCGTCCAGCAGTCGTTGTGGATACATGCTCGTTGAGGCTACTGTGGCAGAACATTGCAATATCGATCGGCGCTGCATTGGCTGGTCGCGCTGCACATATTGTCTGCGCTACTTTGGCGGCGAGCCCGGATAGATCGGTATCGCGCTCAACAGGCACACAACGAGTTTCGTCCGCCGCTGCGTTGACTGCAGCGCTTCTGGTTGCAGCCGCTTTCTTTGTGGGGTGGGGCGCGTAATCGGCTTGCCACGACGCGACCCAAGCGTGCCAACCGGACCGTATCGAAGCACCACGCGTCGGCTCGATTTCGCACCCACGAGGTACTGCGGCTGTGCTCGGCACATAGCTGGCAAGTGCCGTGATCATGGGGGTATTCATGGTGCCCGTGGTAGCGCGTGGTCCTCGGGCAGCAGGTCATAAAGGAGCCGCCCGACGCGCGTGCCATCGACGAGATGACAGTCTCGTTGCAGTCCGATCAGACGAAAACCCAAGCGCGCGAGTAGACGTTGCGACGGAACATTGCATTCGACAGCCCATGCTGTGATGCACCGCAGCCGATCACGGGCGAACGCTTCATGAAGGAGGTATGTCGCGGCGTTGTAAGCCATATTGACGCAGATTGGCCGCAACCGATCGCGAAGGATCCAGAATGAGCCCGTCGCGAAGCGATGCGTGACGTCACTGACGGCGACCACACCGCTCGGCACTGCATAGCCAACCGAACCGAACACGCGTATTCGATGCTGTCTGCTATGGACCATCGCTTGCACCGCCAATGCGGGCAGGGCTTGGCGGCCGAGCCCGAAGTCGAACCACCGACTGATGGTCGGCTGGGCGAGCCAGGCGACGATGTCGTCGATGTCATTCGGCCCTGGTTCGCGTAACCAGCAATTGGCGGACGTTGCATGTGATGCAGCGTTGTCCATTGAGGGCTGAAGCGTGCCATCCGTAGGGGCACAGCCATTCATACGTCGACCTCCTCATTCGCGTCCCGCGGCTCCGAGAGCCAGCCGAGCGCTGTATCGACGCGCAGCAGGAGTTGGGCAAACCAATGGCTGGTCTGGAAGCGGGCTGCCGGCGGGAGGCCTTCAACATAACCGTGGCCGCCGCAAAGCTGCACGAATTCACGACTGACGTTGACCGACTCGGCCGCGGCGTGTCGCAGTAACTGACGGACCAGCGCGACTGGCGCCGACGGGCGGGCTGCACTGATCGCTTGCAAAAAAAGATGGGTGCCATGGGCGGCGATCAGCATGTCGGATAATCGCGCCGCGACGAGTTGATGGTTTGCCAACGGCTTTCGGAACGCTTGCCGAGTCGCCGCGTAATTGAACGCGAACCGGATGCTATGTTGCATGGCGCCCGTCGAGAGCGCAGCGAGATAGAGGCCGATTTCCGTCAGGTACGTTTGCGCGGGAGGAGTGCTATCGCAGTCGGCTCGCGCAATCACGGCGAGCGGCGTTTCGGCCACGGCCTCGTCAGAATGCAATTGCTCCAACACGAGGGCGCCGAGCGTGGCGATGTCTGTCGATCTCGAAGATCGCTGATGACGCGGACGCTCGGTGAGGAGGAGGCGTCGCTTGTCATCTATTCGCATGGTGAGGGTCATCGCGCTGCCCAGTGGACCAAGTTGCCATATTGTTGCGTTGTCGATGCCGGGCACGGACAGCGCGATCGCTGTTGTGCCATCGAAATACGCCTGAACAGGCCGAGCCAAAACCGGACCGAGCGCATTGTGCGTCCGGAGCACCATGAGCGCGGGTGCGGTCAGCGTCAACTCCAATGCACGCTCAAGCGGTCCAGCGGCGAGCGCTTCGACAACAAGTGCTAGACCGTGACGGTCGATTCCCAGGCCGCCGTGTTCCTCGGGTAGGACCATTGCTCCAAGATCAAGTGTTGCGGTTGCGAGTCTGACGGTTTCTTGCCATGCTGCTACGCTGGGTGAACCGGTAAGCAACGGCTCCAGTCGGTCGCGCGCGAAGCGTTGGCTCGCGATATAGAGGTTGAGTTGATCATCGGTCAGTGCCCACGGCGCCGGGGCCGGCCCCGACGGGAAGGAATCAGGGGAGAACATCACAATCCTCCACAAAGAACGAGGGTGGTCAGACGAGCATCTCGATCGCATTCGGGTGGCCGAGAAAGTCCCCAGGGCTGGCCGAGCGTCCATACGCACCCGACTGGAAGACGACCACAAAGTCCCCAATGTGAGCCTTGGGAAGCAGCACGTCATCGGCGATCCGGTCGAGCGGCGTGCATAGGCATCCAACGATGTGGCAACGCTCCGTAGGGGCTTGTGTCTGGAGATTCCCGATCGCGACCGGAAAATTGCGGCGCAGGATCTGCCCGAAGTTCCCGGATGCAGCCAGGTGGTGGTGCAGGCCGCCATCGGTGATCAGGAACGTTCGGTCTCGGGATACCTTGCGATCGATGACGCGGCACACATAGATGCCGGCTTCTCCGACCAGGTATCGTCCAAGTTCCAGGGTCGTGCGTGTGTTCGGCAAACGATCGCGGAATACGCCGAGCCAATCGTGCATGGCATCGGCGACCGCAGCGAGGTCAAGTGGTGTTTCCCCCGCGAAATAGGGGATGCCGAAACCGCCTCCGAAGTTCACGTATTGCGGAGCGAGCGACAGGCCAGCGGCCAATCTCACGACGAGATCTGCGCTTTTCCGGTGAGCCTCGATGACGGTCGGGGCGTGCAGACACTGGGATCCCCAAAAAATGTGAAAACCGGCCAACGTCACTTCTCTAGCATCAAGCTCGCGCAGTAGCTCGGGCACCTGCTCCGCATCGAGCCCAAAAGGGGTGGCCCCGCCACCCATGCGCATGCCGCTGTGATCGACGTGAAAGTCCGGGTTGACTCGTATGGCGACCTTCGGCTGCACACCCAGCTCCCAGCCGAGTGCTGTCACGAGGTGCAACTGGGTGACCGATTCGAGGTGAATGTTGACACCGCTCGCGACGGCGCGACGCAAGTCGTCGCGGCTCTTGCCTGGGCCGGCGAAGCCAATCAGTTCTGCGGGCATGCCCGCATTTAGCGCAAGTGCCATCTCGTTAGCCGATGCCACGTCGAACCCGTCCATCTGTGGCGCGAGGTGATGGACGACCGCGGCCATCGGGTTGGCCTTGATCGAGTAATGTAGGTCGATACCGGCTGGCAGCGTATCGCGCAGCGTGCATACTCGCTCGTCGAGCGTTGCGCGATCATAGGCGAAGAACGGTGTGCGCCCTGCGCGGTCGGCCAAGCGATTGATCTCGACGCCGCCGACGGTGAGGACGCCGTTGTGCTCCCCAAACAGCCCGTTCACGACTGCCTCACTTCGGAGGCGGCGTCAGGGCTCGAGAAGGCGGCGCGCAATACGGCCCGATCGAATTTCCCGTTGGGGTTGCGTGGAACCGTCTCGCGAACCATGATGCGATGCGGCACCATGTAGCGCGGCAGATGCTCCGCACACCAGATCTGAAGCGTTTGAGCATCGAAGCCCGTGGCGGCCGGCACGACCAACAAGACGACGGCTTCTCCGAGTTCATCGTCAGCGATGCCGAAGGCAACCGCTTCCGTGACAAGGCCACTGTCATGAACGACTTCTTCGATCTCTTCAGGGCTGATGCGGTAACCGGAGCTCTTGATTTGCGCGTCGTTGCGCGCGACGAAGTACAGGAATCCTTCTGCATCTCTCCGTACCAGATCACCTGACCAGACCGCACGATCTCGTGGTGCGCCGCCCGGTTTCAGTTCGGGCGAAGGTCGATAGCGCTGGGCTGTGCGCGTCGCGTCGTTCCAGTAACCGAGCGTGACGCAGGCTCCGATATGGACCAGTTCTCCGGTTTCGTCGGGTCCACAAGGCGAGCCGTCATCGCGCACGACCAGAATCCGGGCGTTAGGGACGGCTTTTCCGATTGAATCGGGGCGGTGGTCCACCTCTGAGGGATCGAGAAAAGTTGAGCGAAATGCCTCGGTCAGGCCATACATCAAATAGGGTTTGGCCTGCGGAAACAATGCCCTGAGTTGCTGCAAGACAGGCGCCGGAAGCCTGCCGCCGGTATTCGCGAAGTAGCGCAATGTCTGGCGTGCCGTTTCGGGCCAAGCCGCACGAACCAGTTGCATCCATAAGGGCGGCACGCCTGTGATTGCTGTAATACGTTCGCTCGCGCAGGCATCAATGACATCTTGCGGCGCAAGATAATTGATGAGCACCGCAGTGGCCCCCATGGCCCAGGTGGATGTGAGCTGACTCAGGCCAGCATCGAAACTGAGCGGCAGGGCGGCGAGGATTCGATCGGATGAGGCGTGGTTCAGATAATGGGCAACGCTCCAGGCACCCTCGAGCAGGTTTCGGTGGCTTAGCATCACACCTTTTGGCAGTCCGGTCGAGCCTGACGTGTACAGGATGGCGGCCAGATCAGTGTCGACATTGGCCCATGCCGGTGAGTGCAGTGGCTTTTCACTATCCCGTTCCGTGCGATTTCCGCTTGCGGACTCGGGCCAGCTTTGAACGTGGGTTGTTGTTCGGAGATGTCGGCTCGCGGAGCCGGCATCGTCTACGATAATTGTGTTGGAAACGCCGGTAAGACCATGTTCGTCAAGGATCCGCGCGCGCAGCGCGCTGGTAATCAGGCAATCGGCACCGGAGTCGAGCAGGATGTGAGCGACCTGTTGGGGTTTGAGGAGCGGATTGATCGGAACGAACACGCATTGCGCGGCAGCTGCACCAAGCATCGACACGACGGTTTCGACACGTTTGTCCAGATAGATCGCAATGCGCGCGCCGGCCGTGAGTCCAAGCGCGTAGAGTGCATTGCCCATGCCTCGCGCGCGGTGAATCAGGTCCTGATAGGTTACTCGGGCGGAACCGCAGACGAGAGCTTCCGCGTCTGGTGTGCGGATTGCAGCGGCTTGCACGAGGTCGAGGACGTTTCTCATGATGGTATCCGGATCGAATGTCGAGCGTTGTAAGGAAATCGTTCAGGTGATCAGTGGCGGACCACCATGGCACCGAAGCAGCCAGCGAGACCACACGAAAACAGCAGCGACCAACCACCCGGTTCCCGGTTCGAACAGGTCTGGAAGTTGATGAAGGGATCGGCGCCAAAGACGTGGCCGACTGGCGCGAAGTTCGCCGTGAAAAGGCGCTCATGAGGGATGGCTAGCATTGCCATCAGCCTGGACCAGCCCGGCAGATTCGCGTGATGAGGCAGTACATGCGTGATCTCGCGTGTCGTAATGCCTGCTTGTTGGATGGCGGCCCGCATGGTGGTGAATGCAGACCAGTAGTACCGATCGTCGGGAACCGGCTGCAGATCTTCGTCGGTGCCGCGGAAGGATCGTCCGTCTGTGTACACGTGCAGGCCCGCAATGGCGTTTCGATGACCGTCTCGTTCGAGCAATAGCGCACAGGCACCGTCGCTATGGAGGGCAAGATCCTGGATTGCTCGCAGTCGGTCGCAGTGAGATCCGATCACATCGGCGCAGACCACAATCGCGTGCCGGATGGAGGGCCGTCGCATGGCGAGCGCCTGCAATACACGGATCGCGGCCATTGGCGAGACGCAGTGCTGCTGCGTGACTGAAAATGCCAGCGCACGGTTTAGATCTGTTTGGGACTGAATCTGTTGGGCAGTACTTGCTGGGGGCGCGATAACGCTGGTCTGAATCGTGTGCGTGTACACGAACGCATCTATTGTTTCAGGCGCCGTTCTGGTATCGCGCAGCAGGGACGATATGGCGTCGACGGCAAGCGTCACGGGGGATTCGCCGGCCGCGTCGTGGAACTGCGTTACACCGTTTTCGATCAGTGCACGCGCACGCGTCGACGGCTGGCCACATCGCTCCGCCCAGCGATGTGCATCCACGGTTCGATCCGGCAGACTGAATGCGATGCCAGACAGCGCAAGGGAGCTATTTTCTTGCGACGCAATCATGATCCACCTCCGCGAAATTCAAGGAGAGAGCAGCCGGCCTGCCCTTGGAAGCCGGTGGACCAAACGAGGGCATGTTGTCCCTCGCTAGGGTCGATCGACCGCAGCAGCGCGTCGAGCCGTGCAGGCGTGTCGGCGGCGCAGAAATGACCGGACGCGTCCATACGTATGTGGCAGACCCGTTCGGGCCGCAGTCCGCAACGTGTATTGGTTTCGTGAGCCAGTCGAGTATCGATTGGCGCCGGAAGTACCCAGTCGACATTGGCAGGTTGCACACCTGCGATTGCACACGTCTCGCTAATGACGTCCGCGAGCGTCGATAGGTAGGCGGGTTCGCGCTCACTTGCGAGAGGTGGGATTCCCGGTGTCCGTACGGTGAGCCCTCTCACGCACCATCCGGGGCCGGGGTGTTTCGCGATCAGTACGGCAGCGGCCCCGTCACTCATGTCGATCAGTGCACCGATCCGACGTGAGAACGGCCGGCGCCAGCGTTCCGCGGCGACAATCGCGACGGTATTCAGTCGGATGTCAGCCGCCATCATCGCCACGGCGATATCCAACGCCATCAGGAACGACACGCCTTGAAGCTGGCCAACCGCCAACGGTGCTCGGCTTGATCCAAGTTCGCTGTGGAGACGGCAGGCACACGACAATGCCAGATCATGCTCGAAGCTCGTTGTGCATACGATGATTTGATCGGGGGTGGACGCATCGATATGAGACGACGAATCAAGCAGCGTTCGCACGGTAGCAAGTGCCATGTCGGACAATGTCTGGTCGGGTTCCACAGCGACCCGGTTATCAGTAGCTCGTGATGCTTGCGGCAACGGAATACCGGCCACGCCGAATGGGGCACCACTGTCGCGCCACCGCAGCGTATCGGCATACACTGCTTGCATCACGTCCTCTCGTGCGGACCCACCCGAAACCATGAATGGTTCGATACGTGCATCGGCCGGGACATCGTGCTGTGGGATATATCGTGCCGTGGCGACAATGCGCGGTTCGGCGCCAGTGAAGTCAGTCGAGGGACGCATGGGATTCGACGAACGAGACGAGATTGCCGAAGCGCAGGAACAGATCGGCGGATAGATCTTCGGGCGCCAGCGTGAAGCCAAAGCGCTGCTCGAGTTGCAGCAGCAAGTCCGTCATATTCATCGAGTCCACGCCGACATCGAAGAGATTGGTGTCATCTACGATGAGATCGGTGCTTAGGGTGCTGCCAAGTACCGATAGCAAGCAGGCTTTTACTGTCTCGGACACGCTGGCGGAGCTGGGAGAGGCGGGGTGGGTTGCCATGAACGATCTCCAGTGCGAATTTCGGACGGGGTCAGGATGGGTGCGCTTCTGTAGAGCGGTGCGACGCGGAAGGGATGGCCTCCCAGGGAAGAGATGCCGAGCGTAGTGCGGAGCGAGCAATCATGAGCCGCTGCAGGTCTCCGGTGCCTTCCATGATGTCGAAGGCTTTTGCATCGCGATAGCTTTGCTCGAGCGACGGAAAGGCAGCGATACCGTCAAGGCCGGCGAAATCGATCGCCGCTCGGGTGATGTGGGCGGCTACCTGAGACGCATACGCCTTGGCCATCGACGCATCCACCGAAGTGGCCATTCCTTGATCGTTTTTCCACGCCGCATGTCGGCAGAGCAACTGGGCTGTAGTGATTTGCCGATCGATATCGAGCAGAGCTCCGTTCACATCGGCAGTGCGCTGGCGTTGATTCACAGGATGTCCGCCTGCTTCGAAGTAGGCCACGAGATCGTCGCGTACTCGTCGACATGCGCCGACCATGACCGCGGACAGTAGCGGGCGGAAGTAGTCCCATGCGTGTTGTGCGCCCGAAAACGCGTCGTCGAGGGTTTTTTCGTCACCGCGTCTGAGGAGCGCGTCGTCAGGTACTTCACAGTCGTTGTAGGAGAGAACTGCGAGCTGACTGGCGCGCAGCCCCACCATTTGCTCGACGCGATCGATGGAGAAGCCCGGGATATTGCGATCGACGTGGAACGCTCGAACGCCGAAGCGACCAGCGTGCCGATTGATGGTGGCGAACGTGATCACGTCGTCCGCGCGTGCGCCGTTGGTGATGAAGCACTTGGTACCGTTCAGTACCCAGCCGCGTGCCGTCTTGCGAGCGGTGGTCCGCATCGCGGTCGCATCAGAGCCGCAGTCGGGCTCCGTAATAGCAAACGCACCCCAGCGCGGTGTGTCACTGCGAAATCGTTTGAAAAAGTGGGTCTGTTGCTCGCCGCTGCCGAGTGCGAGGACGGGCGGCATTGCGAGGCCAGGGCCGGGCAGAGCGAGCGCTAGCGCCGCGTCGGCGTACCCGAGATATTCCATCAGTGTGGTGCGCGACATCAGTGATTGCACGTCCATGCAACCGCCGTATGCGGCTGGAACGAGATTCAAGTTCAGCGCAGGTACGTCCAAGGGTGCAAAAACTGCATCTGGAATCTGCCGTGTCCGGTCGGCTTCGGGGCCGTGCAAACGCATGCGTGCTGCAAGCTGATCCAGTTCCAGCCCGTCGGCCGAGAGGTTGGCCCGGATTGTCGCAAGCGTGGATTGCACCTGAGACGACTTCACCGACTCTGACATGAGGGATTTCTCCTGATGGCAACCAATATCGAGTGACCGACATGCACGGATGTGATCGGTACTCGACGCATGGCGTTCGGATTGCAGCGTAGGTCTTGGGCACTATCCCGGCTACTCCCAACGTTGGGAGGGAGGCTTGCATGGAGCCGGAAATCTGGCCGTGTCGGGCGCGGATGCCTGATAATGGCGCCGGGATACAGCAGTGAATGGCCAACGACGGACATGACCGATATGGCAGGGCGAAAACCGACAACCGAAAAGAAGATGCCGCCGGCGCAGCCGGATAAACGAGGCTCGCGCGCGATCAAGCGAGGCGACCAAGTGGCCGAGCAGATCAAGCGTTGGATTAACGACGGGCAGGCGCGACCAGGGAAACGCTTGAACAAGGAGGCTGAGCTTCAGCAAATGTTCAATGTCAGCCGAGGCTCGATGCGCGACGCGCTCAAAGCCCTAGAGATACAAGGGCTCGTGAGCCTGAGTACCGGGCCGGATGGCGGGGCAACGATCACACGTGTGCCGCTGGCCCGGGCATTCCAGTCGCTGCAGAACTATCTCTTTTTCGAGAGCGTCACGCTCGAGGACATTTATGCGGTGCGCCGCACGCTGGAACCCATGGTGGCTGCGGGCGCGGTCCCCCATCTAACAGACGCGGATTTTGAAGCGCTCGAGCGCAGTGTGTCCGTTTGTGAGCCGTTCGAAGCGCGTCACGCCGAGGCGCTTGACCAGCGCCACGAGGATATTCACTTCCACGATGTATTAGCTGCCGCGCATCCGAATGCGTTTCTGCGTAGCCTGTGCCAAATCATCAACCAGATGCTGCACACGCTCGTGATCGTGGCGGGAAACGTGACGCAGCAGGACTATCAGGCATTTGGACGGCACACGGTTGCCGCGCACCGTGCGATATTGGACGCCGCGCGACGCCGGGATGCCGAAGCGGTCGCGGCGCTCATGACCGAGCACATGGACGAGGCATATGCGCAACTGCGCACAGTGCACGCCGCGCTGCAGCAGAAGCTGGTGCTGGACTCGGAGTTGGACCTGAGTTCCGATCGTGACGCCGGCTAGAGCATGTAGGCGAGATCCAGTCCACTTCGGCTCCTGGCTCGTTAGGCAGGCGTTGCTCCGGCCGCAGCGGCGGAGAGCTCGCGTGTCAGCTCGCCGAACGGGGCGCGCCCAAACGCGCGTTCGAGCATATGGCTCGCCCACAACACCAATGCATCGGCATGGCGACCGCCTACTATCTGGATGCCGACGGGCAGGCGCGTGGCAGTCATCCCGGCATAGAGGCTTGCCGCCGGCAGTCCCAGCTGATTGCACCAAGCCGTGAAATGCGGAAACGACGCTTCGTTTGAACTTGCTTCGGTAAGTGAGGGGGCCACGTCGGGATACACCGGGCAGATGAGGAGATCGTGTCGCTCGAAAAACGCATTGACGGCGGCGCCCAGTTCTTCCCGTTCGATCAGTGCACCCAATAGCTCACCCCGCGAGATGCCGTTGCCGGCTTGCGCGTATGCCTGCAGCGACGGGTCGAGTTCTGCCCACCTGTCGGTCATACCGTCCGTGAGCTGACGGCAGCATGCGCGCCAAAGTGTTGTGTGGACCGCATTGCATTGCGCGACACCAGGCGGATCGGCGACGTGAACGAGTGCACCAAGTTCGCGAAACATCGCTGCAGTTCGTACCACAGCATCGTGGATTGCAGCCTCGGCGATGACAGGCAATCCGAGCGTGGGACTGCACGCAATACGAATACCGCCCGGAACGGGAAGGCATGACAGCCCGCGCGCATAGTCTGCTCCCTCGAACGGTAAAGCGTACCAGTCGCGGCTGTCCGGGCGGCTGATGATCGTTAGGATCTGAGCGGCGTCCTCAACGCAACGTGTCATCGGTCCGACATGACTGAGCAGACCGAAGGGGCCGCGAGGTGCGTGGGGCACGCGCCCAAAACTGGGCTTGAATCCGAAGACGCCAGTGAAGGAGGCTGGGATGCGAATGGATCCGCCACCGTCCGTGCCGATGGCCACTGCACCCATTCCGAGCGCAACGGCAACGGCGGCACCTCCGCTGCTGCCACCCGGCGTACGCGAGCGGTCCCATGGATTGCGCGTGGTGCCGGTGAGGGGACTGTCGGTGACGATCTTGTGTGCGAAATCCGGCATAGTCGTTTTGCCAAAGCAGATTGCCCCCGCCTCACGTAGGCGCGCCACGCTGGGACTATCGGATGCGGCGGCTTCAGGCATCGTCGCCCGCGACCCGTATCGCGTGGGGAGTCCGGCAACGGCGATGTTGTCCTTGATGCTGACCGGGACGCCGTCGAGTTGGCTGAGGGGCGCGCCACGTTGCCAGCGCGCCTCGGACGCCCGCGCCGATTCGAGAGCCTCATCGGCGACTTGGCAGAATGCGTTGACCGTCGGATCCAATGACTGGATCCGTTCCAAGGTGGTCTTCATCACATCGACGGGCGATGTCCGTCCGTTCGCATACAGCCCGCTAAGTTCCCACGCAGTCAGTCCGCATAAGTCGCTTCCCATGTCATTCTCCAATTAATTATCATAAATTAACGGTAGACGTGATCGGCCGAGTTTGTCAAGCTGTGGGGTATCCAGTCAGCGGGGGAGATTCCGGGTAAACGCTTGGACGGGGCACGTTGACGAGTGACCGTGGTGAGCGTAGATTTATGATAATAAATAGGTGATGCGCCAGCGTGATCCGCAGCGAAGACGCAGAATCCGTGACATGCCGCGCATTTCGGGGCGCAAGGTGTCGAGTCACCGAAATCGGCGACGCGTCGTTTGCTCGAGGGAACCGGGGCGTATTGGGAGGGTGTGTGGTGTCGCTGCCGGCACAGAGGGTGTTGTGATGCGCCCGATGAGGGGCGACTTTGAGCGCTATTCCTGCGCGAGTGCTTCCGCGCTCGCAACAAGTGCTCTTTTCTTTTCCTTGCTCAGTCGGCCGGCGATGGCAAGAAGGTTTGCGAGCAGGTCGTCGTCCTCATAGAGGAAGCTGGTGGGGACCAGCATCGCGCGCGCCAGACGTTGGCTGGTTTGAAGCGTGGGCGTATGTTTGCCCTTTTCGTATTGGTTAACGCGGGCGCTGGCGGAAAATTCGTCGATGCCAGCCTGGATGCCGAGCTGTTCCTGTGTAAGGCCCGAGCGCAATCGAGCCTGTTTCAGGCGCTTGGGAAACACGGAGGCAGAGGTGGCATCGCTGGACATGCACAGAGTGTCCGGGAAAGGCGCGCAGTTTTTGCTAAGTAACTCTTAGTCTGTCGACTAAAATTTACTTGGTCTTGGAGGTGAGGGGGATAGTCTGCGTCAACGCTTCAGCGCTCTTGAGGAGGGCCTTTCTCTTTTCGCGAGACAGCCTTGCCGCAGTCGCGAGAATACTTGCGAGAAGGTCATCTTCTTCGTAAAGGAAACTTGTCGGAACCTGCAGTGCAATGGCCAGCCGCTGCCCCATCTGCAGCTTGGGCGTGTGCTTTCCGCTTTCGTATTGATTCACGCGCGCGCTTGCGGAGAATTCGTCGATTCCCGCTGCGATCCCAAGTTGCTCCTGGGTGAGGCCCGAGCGCAGGCGAGCCTGTTTCAGGCGCTTGGGGAAAACAGCGGATGTCGATGAAGATCGAGGCATCCTAAGAGTTTCTTTATTTATTGTGGGATTTTTACTAAGTATTTCTTAGTCTAAAAGCTAAGAATTCCTTAGTTGGATGGCGGCGAAGTGATGACTTCTCTGCTTGGTGAAACGAGGACTCCGCAGCTTTCGAGTTGGACAGGATTGGCGGCGGACATGACATGACGGACTTTGGACGATGGCGACAATCTTGAACATCCTCAGCTACGTGAGCATCCTCGCGCTAATCGCGCTGGGTCTCGCGATCATCTTCGGTTTGATGGACATCGTGAACCTCGCACACGCGGAGTGGGTGACGATCGGGGCCTACACGTTGGCAGTGGCGCAATCGTTGGGCGGGCCGCATGCGTTCTGGCTCGCATTGTTTGTGGCGCCGGTGGTTGGTGCGGTGTTCGGATGGTTCCTTGAGCGGCTCGTGATCCGGTTGCTCTACGACCGTCCGCTCGACACATTGCTCGCGACATACGCGATCAGCCTAATCGTCCAGAAAGCCTTCGAACTAGTTTTCGGCACACATCCGATGCTGGTGTACGCGCCCTTAGAGGGGGCGATTCCCGTGCCGGGGGGCAGCTATCCGGCGTATCGACTCTTCGTGATTGGCGTTGCAGCGGTGGTGACGACCGGTTGCTGGCTGCTATTCACCTATACACGCTTCGGAATTCAGCTGCGTGCTGTGATCCAGCACCCAGCGATGGCGGAGGCAGTCGGTATCGACACGCGGCGGCTGAACCGGCTGGCGTTCTGTGGCGGTGCCGCACTCGCATCGCTGGCGGGCGTCCTTGTCGCGCCGATGACATCGGTGGAGTCCCATCTTGGCGTCGCCTATTTGGCCAAGGCGTTCTTCGTGATCGTGTTGGGCGGTATCGGTTCGATCGCCGGCAGTCTGCTGGGTAGCGCCTTCGTCGGCACAGCTGAAACGCTGCTCAGCTATCGCGTCGATCCGTCCCTAGCCTCAGCGATTGTGCTGATTCTGTCCATCGTTCTGATCCGTTTTCGGCCGCAGGGCCTGTTGCCCGGTTTCAGCGCCGCTCATCAGTTCCACGGTAAAGGTTGAATCATGCTCCAACAATTTCTTGCGAGTAAGCGCCGCTGGTTGTTTCAACCAGCGATCAGTATCGAAGACATCTCTCCGATGGCAATCGGCGCAGCGATTGTTGCTGCCGCATTGATCTTGCCGTTCTGCCTGGGCAGTTATCCGCTTTCGACCGTGCGGGATGCGCTGATCATGGGACTGTTGGCACTGAGCTACGACCTGTTGTGGGGTAGGGCTGGCGTACTCACGCTCGGACATACAACCTTCTTCGGACTCGGCGCGTACGGTTTCGCAATCGCTACCGTGCAATATGGACAGACGCCCGCCGTCGGAGTGATCGTGGGACTGGTCTGTGCCGTGGTCGTCGCGGCCGTGTTGGGCTATTTCCTGTTGTTTGCCGGTGTGCGCTTACACTTTTTCGCCATTATCAGCATGGCCGTGCTGATTGTCGTCCAGCAACTGGCGACAAGCTGGCAGTCGGTCACGGGCGGTGACACGGGTCTCCTCGGCATTCCGGGGTTGTCCTTCTCACTGGTCGGGCACACGCTCGATTTGAGCGGAGCGCGCGGGTCCTGGTACACGGTCGTGACCGTGCTTGCCGTACTGCTCGTCGCGACCTGGCTCGTATGCCGCAGCCGGTACGGCAAAGTCCTGACCGCGATCGCGACGAACGAATGGCGGGCAAAGGCGTGCGGTTATCACACGTCCGGGCACCTTTTGCTGGTGTCCGTCGCATCGGCTGGACTTGCCGCAATCGCAGGAACGTTGATGGCTGCCTGTTCGGGGGTAGTGGCGCCCGATGTGTTCTCGCCGGTGCTGGCCACCGAAGTCATTCTATGGGTGGCGATCGGCGGTAAAGGCACGCTCGGTGGTCCGGTGCTCGCCGCCGTCGGGTTGACGTTGCTTAAGCAAACGGTATCGAGCGCAACTACCGACGGATGGCCGCTCGTGCTCGGCGCATTGTTCCTCTGCTGCGTGCTGTTCCTGCCCAACGGCGTACAACTCGGTGGCTTGATCGCGGGGGCACGCCGGATCGACCGAATTCGACGGGGACGTAGCCCCTTACGTCGTGCCGAACGCGTGGAAGGAGGCCGGTAATGGATACGCCGCTGATAAAGGGTGAAGGGTTGCAGCGCGCGTTCGGTGGCATTCATGCGGTCGACAACGTCGACGTGTCGATTGGCTCACGCGATCTGCTGTGCGTAATTGGCCCGAACGGCGCTGGCAAGAGCACTTTGGTCGGGCTGTTGTCCGGCGCAATCGCGCCGGGGGCCGGAGAGTTGTACCTCGCCGGTGAGCGTATGACGGGTCGGCCGATGCACCGATTCTGTCGACGCGGCGTGGTTCGCAAGTTTCAAGGCACGAACACCTTTCTTTCAATGAGCGTGCGCGAGAACCTCGTCGTCGCGGGCCTCGGTGTTGCCTCGTACCGGGACACGCCGATGCCGGATCCGGACGCCATTCTGGACGAGATAGGACTGTCGGACCAGGCCAACTTACGTGCGATGACCCTGCCGCATGGTGAACGCCAGTGGCTGGAGATTGGCATGGCGATGATGTGCCAACCCGCGTTGCTCTTGCTCGATGAGCCGGCCGCCGGCCTGTCGGTCGCCGATGCGCAGCGGCTCGTATGCCTGATTCACCGTCTGCGCGAGCGCTGCGCGGTACTCGCGATCGAGCACGACCTGAGCTTTGTCGAGGCGCTACGGTGCGAGACCTGGGTCATGCACCGCGGCCAGATCGTTCGACGAGGTTCCTATGCGGACATCGCGCGCGATGAAGAAATCCGGCGCATCTATCTCGGTCAGGGAGCGGGTCATGCTACACATTGAGAATCTGTCTGCCGGATATGGCGACGTTGCAGTGCTGCATCAACTCAACCTCGACGTCGGGCCAAACGAAGTTGTTGGCGTGCTCGGCTGTAATGGCGTCGGCAAGACGACCCTGGTCAAAGCGATCATGGGCTTGCTGCCACGCGTGACAGGCGACGTGCGGTTTCAGGGGCAATCCCTCAACGGCTTGCGCACCCATGCGATCGCCCGACGCGGCATCGGATTGGTTCCTCAGGGACGCTGGATTTTTCCCAAGTTGACCGTGCGCGAGAACCTCATGATGGGCACGCAGGCTGCGGGTGGTGGGGCGATTCTCGACGAGGTGTTCGAATATTTCCCCATTCTCAAGTCGCGACTCTCGCAGCACGGCGGCACGCTGTCCGGAGGTGAGCAACAGGTGCTCGCGATTGCCCGCGCGCTGTGCGGTCGGCCGAAACTGCTGTTGCTGGATGAACCGTCCGACGGCGTGCAGCCGAATCTGGTCGAGCTGATCGGCGAGGTCATCCCAACGTTGTGCCGCCGATCGCAGCTCGCCGTGCTCCTGGTCGAGCAGAACCTTGACCTTGTGCTGCGCAGCGCGCAGCGCTGCATCGTGCTCAAGAACGGGCGAGTTGCCCATGCCGGCCGCATCGAGCCGCGAAGCGGTGCCGCGGGGGCCCATCCGTTGGCACAATACCTGTCGCCGGCCGCCGAGTCTGACACGTCTTCAATCTCTTCACTACATTCGATGCATTCCCACCTGGACCTCACCCGATGAAGACTACGATGAATCGTCGCACCTTTACCCGAACCGCCTTATTCAGTGCCGTCGGCGCACTCACCACTTCTGCTATGCCATCGTTGGTACGGGCCACCACGCCGCTCAAGATCGGCCTGCTCGCGCCTTTGAGCGGTCCGCTCACCCGCGTGGGCGAGACCAACCGCAACTGCGCACAGTTGGCCGTCGACGAAATCAACGCCTTCGGTGGATTGCTGGGGCGCCCGTTGCAACTGAGCGTCGAGGATACCCAGATGTCCACTGCCGTGACGCTGCAGAAGGCCCGGCAGCTGTTGATGCGCGATGAGGTCGCGGTCCTGACCGGCATGGTGCTACCGTCCGAGCGCGAAGCAGCGATGCAGGCCGCCAAGTCCGCTGGGCGGCTCGTGATCTACCCGAACTTCGACGAGGGGCGCTGCGATCCGAATCTGTTCACTACGGGCCTGACTGTCAACCAGCGCGTCGACCCACTGATCGATTGGCTGATGCGCAAGGGTGGTCGCACGGTATGCGCAGTGGTCTCGGACATCGGCAGCAACCGCAAGGTGCTGGTGCCCAGACTGCAGGCAGCGGTGAAGCGTTATGGCGGGCAGCTTCTCAACGTGTATTGGTTGCCGTTCGGAACACGCGATTATGGTGCGGTGCTGCAGCAGATCGCAAGCCAGCGCCCACAGATCGTCTGGCACAGCATCGGCGACGACCCGGTCACCTTCGTCAAACAGTACCGCTCATTCGGCATGAAACCGCAACTGGTGACTGACATTGCGCACGAGTCGCTGTCGATCGCAACCACCGGCGCGTCGACCGGGATCATCGGAGTGTCCTCGTATTTCATGAGCATCGACAACCCGGAGAACCGGGACTTTCTCGCGCACTACACGGCACATGAAGCTGGCCCACACGACCCTCGGTTAGGGCAGTTGGCCGTGGTGCTACCGCACGGTGAGTGCACGTATGCCGGACTTCGCCTGTTTGCAGCGGCTGTCAAGGCGGCCGGCAGCGTTGACGTTGCCCGCGTGAAAGCCGCGCTGCCGGGTGTTTCGTTAAATCTGCCGCGTGGCAAGGCGGGCGTGAGCCAGGACGGCGACCATGTGTTGTGCCAAACCCGTATCGGACGCGCACTGTCGGACAATAGTTTCGCGGTTTTGGACTCGGCCGGACCGATTCCACCGCAGTGCGAGGGATAGGCATGAGGCAGTCAAACGCGTTCTAATTTCTCTCATTTATTAAGGATTGCATATGAATGAAGTGCTGAAAATGAACGTCGAGCAGCTAATGGTCGGCTACCGACGCCGCTCGTTCTCGCCCGTCGAGGTTATTTGCGCGGTTCTGGACCGGGTCGCGCTCTTCAATCCGCTTGTCAACGGCGTGTGCAGCCTCGACGAGGACGGCGTTCTGGCCGCCGCCCGCGAGTCGGAGCGACGCTGGATGCGCGGGGAGCCATGTGGATTGCTGGATGGCGTGCCGGTCTCGGTCAAGGACCTTGTCGCCGTGCGCGGACTGCCTACCCGATATGGATCGCTTACGTCACCCAGTGCGCCGGAGGCCGATGACGCACCCGCGGTCGGGCGACTGCGACAGGCTGGCGCGCTGCTATTCGGCAAGACCACGACCTCGGAATTCGGCAACAAGATCGTCACCGATAGCCCGCTCACCGGCATTACCCGTAACCCGTGGGACCGGCGTCTCACGTCCGGCGGGAGCAGCGGCGGATCAGCTGTTGCGGTTGCGCTCGGCATGGGGCCGTTGTCGCTGGCCACCGACGGCGGCGGCTCGATCCGCGTCCCAGCCTGCTGGAGCGGGGTGGTCGGAATGAAACCGTCGTTCAACCGAGTGCCAGCCGGCGCGGCGGTGAGTTGGACGCACCTGTCGACCCTTGGACCGATCGCCCGCTGCGTAAGCGACGCGGCGCTGATGCTGACCGTGATGACCCGCCAGAGCGATGCGCGAAGACTGGCTTCTGCTTGCCCCGATTTGCGCATCGGTCTGGACGATGGCATTGCCGGTTTGCGCATTGCCTATTGCCCGGCACCTGCGGGGGTACAGGTCGAGCCGGACATCATCTCGAGCGTCCTTCAGGCGGTGGGTCTGTTCGAGGCGCTCGGGGCACATGTCGAGGAAACGGCTGTGAAGCCGCTTGACGGCTATCTGGAGAGCCGCATGCACGCAATCCAGTGGGCCGTCTTCTTTGCACAAAGGGCTCGGCAGCTTCCTCCCTCGGCGCGGCCGCAGCTCGATCCAGATGTGTGTGCGCTGGCCGAGGCGGGCGATAGCGTCCCCACTTCGACCTTCGTCGATGCGCTTCAGGCGCGCCACGCGCTCACGGTCGCGATGGCCGCGTTCTTTGAAGACTACGACCTACTGCTCACGCCGACATTCCATTGTGCCCCGCCACTCGCGCAGGGACGGCCTGAGCACTCGCGCATGGCACCCCCGTTGACGTCGTGGTGCAACCAGACTGGGTTGCCGGCGGCGAGCGTGCCGTGTGGTTTGCCTGGCGGGTTACCGACGGGGCTACAGATCATCGGGCCACCGGGGGGTGATGCGCTGGTGCTGCGCGCGGCACGGGCGTACGAGTGCGCACGTGGTCCGTTTCCGGCTCCGCCTGAAGCGATCCGGGATCGGATCGAGGACATGGAGGTGCGCACGTGAGTCCGCCTATTGCCAAGATCCTGGTTCATCTGGCCGAGCGACGTGCAGAACTACACGTACCGGTTGACCCGCCGCATCGACAAGTCGTCGTGGCGGCGGTCCTGCGGTTCGACGGCTGGCGAGCGGATGAGCCGCTTGCGACGCTTGAGTCGCTCTATGAATTGGGCGCTGAGCTCGGCACGCTGCTCACAGGCCGCGCGCGATGGGCGCTGGATGTCCCGCCGTCGGCAATTCAGGCCTACGGCAAGGCAGCGCTTGTGGGCAGCGAGGTACCGCTCGAATGTGCGGCGGCGATCTTGCATCCCCGCATGGGCAAGGCCATGCGCGAGAGCTTGCCCGGCGCCACGTCGTTGATCCCGTCAGTCACCAAGCGCGGTGCGCCAGGGACCTGTGTGGACGTTCCGCTGCACGGCAGCACCGATATGTGGAGCTTTGACCACTTCGACACGGTCTCGCTGACGCTCGCCGATGCACCAGCGCCGAACGAGATCGTGGTGGCGATCGCGCTGGCCGACAGCGGTAGACCGCTCGCGCGTGTGCGACCGGACTGAACAGTGTCGATGCCAATACGGCACGACACGAACAAACAATCAAAATGAGGAAGGAGACATCATGCAGATAAGAAGACTTCGGGGAAGCGCGGGTAAGTTGGCTGTAATGTTGGGCGTGTGCACATGTGCCGGGATCGCGCATGCGCAATCATCGGTCTCGCTGTATGGGCTCGCGGACGCATTCGTTGGCGAAGTGCATCCCGCCGGTGCAACCGGCTATGCGTGGCAAGTCGGCTCTGGCGGGATGACGACTTCGTATTGGGGGATGTCCGGTACGGAAGATCTCGGCGGAGGTATGAAGGCCATCTTCACGCTCGAGAGCTTTTATCGCATCAACGGCGGCCAGGTCGGCTCGTTTCCTGGACAGTCATTTTTTGGGCGAAATGCCTTCGTTGGTCTGAGCGGGAATTTCGGAGCGTTGACGCTGGGGCGCAATACCGCGCCACTGTTCGTGTCGACGCTGCTGTTCAATCCATTCGGCAATTCGTTCGTCTTCTCGCCGATTGTCGTACATAGTTTTCTTGGCTCGGCCCTGGGTGCTGCGTCACTCCAGAGCGACACGGCGATCGATAATTCGCTCCTTTATCAGACCCCTGAGGTTGCCGGTTTGTCCGGAAGCCTGCTGTACAGCAATGCCGGCGTTGCCGGCCATGCCGGGCAAGCCAACTACAGCGCGAACGTGTTGTACTTCGCCGGTCCATTTTCCGCGACGGCCGCCATGCAGAGTTTGCATACGGCATCGCTGTTTCTCAACGGCGCCACCGCGCAGACCGCATGGATGGTCGGTAGCGCGTATCGGTTGCGTGTGGTCAAGCTGTTCGCCCAGTACGAGCGCGTGGACAACAACAATCACGTCACGGACGATACGGTGCAGTTGGGGGCAAGCGTTCGGATAGGGTTAGGAAGCGTACTGATGTCGTGGGCGGGAACGCGGCGGCGACCGTCGGTAGGCGATCGTATCCGTTGGTCGACGGTCGCGCTGGGTTATGACTACCCGTTGTCGAAGCGGACCGATGTGTATGCAGCTTGGCGTTATGACACGATCACAGGTGTGTCGACTGGCAACAGCGTGGGTGCCGGGATGCGGATCAAGTTCTGAGCAGCACTGAACCGTCAGAGCCGAACATCGCCGGAGTGGGTATCCGGCTTTTAGCCTACCGCTCGCTGGAGTTCGAGACGGCAGCTTGCGTTCGGCTTGATGTGAGGCTCGCGGTATCATGTCTCAACATCATTATGAACACTTCATGGCTCATGGTTTTGCCGAAAGTCCGACGCTCGGGTCGCAAGCCGCTTATGAAAGGCGATCTCCTGCCATTGCCGACCGCGAAGGTCCGTGCGCTGTCCCTCGAAAATCATATGGCGCTGGCCGCGGTGCGGGCCGGACATGGAGGAGAAGAGCAAATCAGTTGTCTGCTCCGGGTCGTCTATCTCGCGTTTTATATGCGCAGCGAGACCGGACCGGGCGCGGATTTGAGTATGTATCGGCAAGCCGAGGCCGCTTTGGATGCATGCATTGCTCGTGCGGAGCAGGGTGCAGCTTGGCTGTTGCTCGATCGCGAGCAGTCCACGATCGAGCAGATATTGGTTGTTCATGACGAACAGTTGGCGGCCGTGCCGATGCACAGGTACTGCGCTGCCTGGGAAAAGCTCCAACGACTGATGACGGGGCAGTTCGCGTCACCCATTACGGCGTCGAGCGCGGCGTCGTGAGACCGACAAGTCTCGCGTAGAGCACCCGGAGATCACCTTTCCCGCCTATGGGGAGTTTGCGAAGTAGGCCGCCGCGTGGACGTTGCATCAACGCACGATGACCTCGCACCGCGCCTCGGTCATACCATCCGCGATTTCCGCCGGGATTCCGCGCTGAACCGACGGGATGTCCCGTCGATACGACGGGTTTGGACCATCGTCATCTTCGCTGCTTGAATGCTCTTCACTTCCGGCCACGTTTGTGCCGAATATGGAGGGCGAATCATGTCTTGGAATGATGACGGAACGCGGACAATCTTGCGCCGACGACAGGTCGAGCAGTGCACGGGTCTATCGAGGTCGACGATCTACAAGCGCATGCAAGACGGAACTTTTCCCCGCGCGATCGCGCTTGGCGGGCGAATGGTAGGGTGGCGGGCGGCCGATATCGAACAGTTCTTGGCAGATCCTGCACGATATCGAGCGTCGCAGGCGCGCGAACCTGAAGAGCAGGACGGCAGCGATGAAAAACGATAAGCCGCCGCCGTCGCTTGATGAGCGTCTTCGCAACTGGGGGCAGTCGAATCGTGGTGCTCATGATCCCGTTGATGCCGAGTATGTGACCCGAGCGTGGCGAACGCTGACGCCTCGAAATCGGGACCTGCTGCGAATGGTCTATCTCTGGCATGCGAGTCGGGAAGTCGTGTGTCGACGGCTGAAGATTGCCCGCCATCCGCGTCAACATTTCGATCTGGAACTCCATGCGGCACGGTCCGCGCTTGCCCGTGCCCTTGCAGAAGGCGAGATCCAACAGTGACGTTCGCGGGAGGAATGTTCGGCGACTTCCATAGTACGGGCGCTAGTGTGGCATGAGTCGCGCTCGCCTCGTGTAGGTCCGCCGTGAGCAAGATCGCGTTCACCCCGAACGCGGAATAAATATAGGAATAGCGAGAAGCACCACGGCATGATAGGGATATCGTGTCATCTCGTCGACGCATGTCGGCTCTTGAATCGGCGTGCTGGCTGACCTACAGTGAAGCCAACAATCCGATCCGGTCAACGTGCGCAGCACGACCGAGTACGCGTTAGCGGCCCCGCAGCATTGATGTCTGTGTGATGGCGTAATGTGCCGTAGCGCTCGTGAGAAAGCCTGCAATCGCAGGCTTTTTTGATTTCTGGTGTGTTCCTGTTGAACACGTCGCGACCCTTCCGCATGCCGCAAGCCCTCATTTCCATGAAGGGACGTCGATGCTCGGAGCCACATCCGAGGAATGACGACCATGAAATCGCTTCTGGTGGCTTCGGCCCATGGTGGTACAGGCAGAACGACAGTGGTGTGTCAGTTCGCCCATTATCTTCGTCTTGTGTGTGGATATCGTGTGTTGGTGCTTGATCTGGCCGAGCCGGCGCGTAGTGCCATTTCGCTTACACGCGGCGCAAGCGCACGGTTGATGAAGTGCGGGGCGCCGAATGTTAGGTCTGACAGACTGCCCGATTCGGCCGGATCCTGCATAGGCGTGCTTGCTGCGGACGCCATCGCGGGTATTGCGTATCGAGACGATCCGGTCGGCGCGCGTTGCTACGCCAATTTGCGACATCTACTGTCCCAAGTCGCGCCGTTGTTTGACGTATGCCTGATCGATAGTCCGCCGTGGCCTGATTCGCGATCCATTTGTGCAGCGGCGCTCGTGGATGCGCTGATCAGTCCCGTTCTGTTGTCGCCTGACATGCTCGAGCAGGTGGTCGAATTCGTCAATGGCAGCAATGGCGTGCGTAGTGTCCGAGCCCGGCTCAATCCCTCCTTGTGCTTTATCGGCATCGTGCCCAACTGCGTCGAGACGAGCCTGCGACAGGAGACTCGATTCAAGCGGCTCGAGGCCTGCGTGGCCGCATGGCTTGTTCCGCATGATCAGAGTCCAAGCGGCCATCTATTGCTACCTCGGCTCGACACCATCTCGCAGGCGCAGGCGAACGGGGTCTCGATTATGGACCTCGGTTCGGCCGACTTGGCAGCTAATCGCGAATGGCAAGCCATGCGCGTGTGTTTCGATGTGCTCGCTCGTCGACTCTTCTCTGCGCATGAACCGGCATTACAGTCGGAAATAGTCGAGGTGTGCCATGCGTAATTCCGCGTTACCTTCGGACGTGCGACAAAGCGTGTGGCCTCGCGTGCTGTCGCTTGCGGTTGCGCTTGGCGTGTCGATGGCGTGGTCCGACGTTGCACGAGCGGACGATTGGGGTTGTCAGGTGAGGCTGTGTCTGTCTAATCCCGGTGGCCCGGAGCAGTACGCCGAATGCGTGCCGCCAATCGAGAGACTATGGGCCGCGCTGCGAGACGGCGATCCTGTTCCAACCTGTGATCTTGCTACAGCTGGGACGTTGAACGGAGCGGCAAGCAACAACGCACATGCCACCCACTATCCTGCGACGTCAGCAGTGCATCTCCTGCAGCAGGTCGTTCGCCCAGGAGAGGGGAATCGATAATGCCGCTCGATTTCTTGTCGCTCGTGCACTATTGCGCGCCGCAGATCGCCCCGGTCACGATGGCGGCGATCGTGCGCACCGAATCGGGATTCAATCCCTACGCGATCGGCATCGTTCACGGGCAGCTTCGTCGACAGCCATCGAATATTGCCGAAGCGGTCGCGACGGTGCGCGCGTTGGAGGCGGGCGGCTGGAATTTCAGTGTCGGGCTCACGCAGGTGAATCGAGCGAACTGGCCGACCTTTGGCCTGACCGCCGAGAACGCATTCAAGCCTTGTCGCAACCTGGCAGCAGGCGCCGCCATTCTCCGCCGCTGTTTTACAGCGGCGGTGACGACCGGAAAGTTCCACGCACGGACCGATTATAGGGCTGATGTACAGGCTGCACTACGCGCAAGCCTTTCTTGCTATGCGAGCGGCAATTTCTCGACCGGCTACCAGACGGGCTACGTCCAGCGTGTCGTGGAGAGCGCAGCGGCGCAAGCGTCCTCTGATTCGTTCGTTCCGGCAATTGCACCTATTCCCGTCGTACCGATCGATTCTGCAGCGCCGATTCGCGCTCTCCGTTCTGAACCTGAGGTTCGGAAGCTATCGCGGCGGGATCATGACGGTGTGAGCGCCGCTTCGCCCGACACCCAGGAGCGGCTCAAACCGAACAGTAGCGCGGTGGTGTTCTAACTCGCCGTTGACGAAATAATCAGCGATAGATCGAACAGGATCCGAACATGTATTTAGGAATGCGATTTGAATTGTGGAGATTGGTCAGAATAGCGATGCGATTGCTGTCTGACCGAAAGATGGCGCTGACGATCATTCTTGCCACATCGTCCCTGATGTTCGCGTCTCCGGCCTGCGCACAACTCTCACAGGTCAATACGCTGCTCAACACGATCCAGACGACGCTGCTGAGCGTCGGAGGCGTGATCTGTTCGATTTCTATCATCTGGGCGGGCTTTCGGATGATGTTCCAGCACGCCCGGTTCGGTGATATCGCGAACGTGTTTATCGGCGGTCTATTCGTCGGTTGCGCGACCGTCATCGCCGGCATGCTGATTCCGTCGAGCTGATCCGGGGGCGCCGAACCATGTATTCGCTCAAGGATCCCGTATTCAAAGGCTGCACGCGTCCCGCGATGCTCTGGGGGGTGCCACTGGTGCCCTTCCTGATGGTCGGCGGCGGCATGCTGATCCCGGCGATCTGGGCACTGCTGGCCAGCCCTGCGCTGGGTGTCGCGATCCTCCTTTTGATGATCCCGGTGTTCGTCGCGATGCGGGTGACGACGCGCCATGACGATCAACGGCTTGCCCAGCACGTGCGACGCGTTCGCATGGCGCTGCGTCAGGGCAATCGCCGCTTCTGGGGTGTACATGCCTATGTGCCGGTACGCCTGAAGAGGAGGGGGTGACATGCCGCGCAAATCGCACGTCGGATCCGTCGCGAGTCGGGAAGTGCCGCTTGCCGGCTATATCCCGTACTCGACACATGTGACCGACCACGTCATCAAGACGCGCGAAGGCGACTACCTGCAGATCTGGAAGATCGCCGGGATTGCGTTTGAGGCGGCCGATCCCGCCGACATCCTCGCGCGACATGATGGGTTCAACCAATTTGTGCGCGGATTGGCGGGCGGCCATGTGGCGCTGTGGTCGCATCGTCTGCGCCGACGGGTGTCGGACCGATTCTCGACGCAGTACGACAACCACTTCTGCGAGGACCTGGCAACGCGCTACTACGCGAGTTTTGCCGGCTATCGGATGATGGCCAACGAGTTGTATTTGACGGTGGTCTACCGGCCCAATCGCACCCGCCTCGGACGTGTCTTCAGCCGCGCGGCACGCCGCACGCGCGACGACATCCGGCGCGATCAGCTCGATGCACTGAAGGTGATGTCGGAACTCGCCGCCCAGGTCGAATCGAGCCTGAAACCCTATGAACCGGTCGCGCTTGGTGTCTATCGCCGGCCGAGTCCCATCGTGACCACTTCGCGCCGCTATTCGTCAGCGCTAGAACTGCTCGGCTATCTGGTCAACGGTGTCTGGGAACCTGAGCCGGTGCCAGCTGGCACGATCCGAGAGGCGCTACCCATTTCGCGGCTCTTTGTGGGGGCCGAGAAAATCGAGATTCGCATGCCGACGGCAACGCGGTTCGCGGCGATGCTCGACCTCAAGGATTATCCGGAAGACACCGAACCGGGCATGCTCAATGGTCTGCTGTACGGCGACTTCGAATATATCGAGACGCAGAGCTTCACGATTCTGGATAAACCCACGGCGAAAGAGGCGTTGGAGCGGCAGCGCAATCAGCTTATCGCCGGTGAGGACGTTGCCCTGTCCCAAGTCGACGCGATCGACCGCGCCCTCGATGATCTGATTAACGGGAATTTCGTTCTTGGCGAGTATCACTATTCGCTGGCAGTGCTCGGTGACTCGCTGAATGAGGTGTCTCGAAGTGTCGCGAAGGCCCGAACGCAACTGGCCGATGCCGGGTTCCAGACGGCTCTGATCGATCTTGTGGCTGATGCGGCGTGGTTTGCGCAACTACCGGCCAACTGGCGCTATCGACCGCGCGAAGCGATGCTCACGTCGCGCAATTTTTGTGGTCTGGCAAGCCTGCACAACTTCGCGACTGGCAAGCGCGAAGGCAATCCGTGGGGCGAGGCAATCACGATCGTCAAGACACCCAGCGGCCAGCCGCTCTATCTGAACTTCCACGCGACACCGGATAAGCAGGACTCACTCGACGAGAAGGCACTCGCCAACACGCAGATCATCGGCCGGGCAGGCGCCGGCAAGACGGTGCTCGAACTGTTCTTGCTCGCGATGGCGACCAAGTATGACCTTACGGCGGTGCTGTTCGACAAGGATCGCGGCACGGAGATCGCGATCCGTGCGATGGGCGGCACCCATACCGTGTTCCGTCGCGGCGAACCCACCGGGCTGAATCCGTTCCAGATGGCACCGGATGAGCCGGTGATCGAATTCTGGGAGCGCCTCGTGCGCAAGCTCGTCGACGTCGGCGAGCCATTGTCTGCAAAGGACGAACTCGACATCTCGCGTGCCGTACGAGAGGTTGCGCGTATGAACAAGTCCCTGCGCCGTCTGTCGATGGTGCGGCAGCTTCTCCCGAACGTAGGCGAAAACAGCCTGCATGCGCGACTGGCCAAATGGTGTGCGGGCGGACGTCTGGGGTGGGTACTCGACAACCCGACGGACCGCATCGATCTCTCGCACGCGAAACTGTTTGGCTTCGATGACACCGAGTTGCTGGACGACCCTGAGGTGTCGACGCCGGTGACGATGTACCTGCTGCACCGGACCGAAAACCTGATCGACGGGCGACGTTTCATCTATGTGATGACCGAGTTCTGGAAGCGGCTCGGCGATCCAGTCTTCACGGATTTTGCGAAGAACAAGCAGAAGACAATCCGCAAGCAGAACGGGCTGGGGATTTTTGATACCCAGTCGCCGGCCGACGTATTGCGAAGCGAAATCGCAAGTGCGCTGATCGAGCAGAGCGCGACCTTTTTCTTCCTGCCGAATCCACGCGCCGACTACGACGATTACGTGCGTGGCTTCAAGCTGACCGAAGCCGAATTCAATATCGTGCGCAACCTGGGCGAGAGCAGCCGCTTGTTCCTCGTCAAGCAGGGCCATCGCTCCGCGATCGGCCGACTCGATCTCGCAGGGCTTGGCGATGTGCTCGATGTCCTGTCCGGCACGACCGACAACGTCGAACTGCTGGATGCGATCCGTGCCGAAGTCGGAGATATGCCGAAAGACTGGCTGCCCGTTTTTCATGACCGACTAGCGAAGCGTCGGGCGGCACAGGCGAGCTCGCGCTTGTCGCCATCGCCCGGGCCGGGAGGTGCGCGATGAGTGGCCTCTTTACCGCCGTAGGCGGCACGCTCGAAAACGGCATGTCGACCTACGTTACGACCGTATCGTCGGCGCTTTCCGGAGCACTCGTGCCCGTCGTGACCACAGGCGTCACGATCTGGGTGCTGGCCTATGGTTTCGCGGTGGTGCGCGGCGAAGCGCACGAGGCGGTGCCGGCCTTTGCCTGGCGAGGGCTGAAAGTGTCGATCACGCTCGCGTTCGCGCTGAGCACTGGGATCTACCAGCAGCAGGTCGTCACAGCCGTCAACGGCGCGACGGCCGGGCTGGCCCAGACAATCCAGAACGCGGCGAACACGACGGGTGGGGGCAATCCGGGATGCGGGTCGGCCAACGGCAGCACCGTGACCGGACAGGGTGCCGCGACCAGCATTTACCAGACACTCGACTGCTACGACCAACAGGTCGACCTCGTGATGGACGCCTACTTCAACAAGGCGACGCATGAGGGAATCAGTCCGAGCGGTCTGGCCGCCGCGATTGGGGATTTCCTCTGCGGCCTCATTGCTGCGCTCGGTGGGTCCATTTTTTTGATCGTGCTGGCTTTCGAGGTCGTGATGGCGAGGATGCTACTCGATCTCGTGCTCGGACTGGGCCCGATCTTCATCGCGTGCGCCGCGTTTGCGCCCACTGCGCGATTTTTCGAGGCGTGGACCGCGAAGGTTGCCAATTACGCGTTGCTACAGGTTTTGGTTGCTGCCTTCCTTGGCATGGCGCTCACGGCGTTCTCGGCCGATCTCACTTCGTTCCACGCGACGGGCGGTTCACCCGGTGACGGCTCGTCAGCCCTGATGCAAGCCGTTTCCGCCTCTCTAGACGATGCCGCCGCAGCGGCTGCCGCGATTGGGCTCTTTGCGACCGGGGTGTTTCTCGCGATGGTCGGTTGGCAGTTGCCTTCGGTTGCAGCGGGCTTGTCTGGCGGCGCCACGCTGTCGGGTTTCGGTGCGTTTGTGGCCGGCATGGCATCGCGAAGCCTCGTCACGGCGATCGGGCGGGCGTTTAGCCGTAACGGACGAGGCCCGCCCTCCGGTGGCGAAATTCGCGATCGGACGGGTTCGGGCGGGAGATTTGGGTCGGGCGGCGGCGGGGCCCCAGCTTACCAGCGCGCTGCGCGCGCGAATTTGGGCCAGCAGGACAGCTGACCAGGAGGTAACGACCATGAATGGACGAAGCAAATGGATCACTGTCGCATTCGTGTGTGCGGCGCAATGCGCTGGCGCTCACGCGCAAGGGATCCCGGTTTACGACGCACAGAACGTTGTGCAGGCCATTGCCACCGTGGGCCAACTCAAGCAGCAAGTGCAGCAAGAAATGCAGATCTATCAGTCGACGATTGGTTCACGCGGTTTCGGCACGCTTCTGAGCAATCCGGTCGTCGCCAACTCGTTACCGTCGAACTGGCAGAGCGTCTATACCGCGATCCAGAACGGCGGCTATGCAGGCCTGACGGGTAGTGCGCAGGCATTGCGCTCGGCCAGTCAGGTCTACGACTGCGATGACCAAACCGGGGTGGATCAGCAGTTGTGCCGGCGCACGCTCAACAAACCCTACCAGGACAAGGCGTTCGGCCTGCAGGCATACCAGACCGAGCTGCGGGAGCTGGACCAGATCCAGAGTCTTGCGCAACAGATCAACGCGACGCAGGACCCGAAGGGCGTCGCGGAATTGCAGGCGCGTATTCAGACCGAATCCACGGCGGTCGGCAACGAGATGACCAAACTGCAGCTCTTTCGCATGCTGGCCGAGACGGAGGACAAGCTCGTAGCCGAGCAGCAAAGTGAACTGGTGCTGAGCCGAGCGGGTAAGACCAACCGGCTCCAGGACCAGATGGTGCCTGCGTCATTCGGAAACTGAGGCGACACCATGTCCATACTGAGTTCGTTGACGTTCGCCGGATGCCTTGCCTGGAGTCTTGCCGCCTGCAGCAGTGGGCCACCCAAGCCCGTATTGCCGGACGGCCTGCATCGCGTGCCAGTCAATCGTGTACCGCCCGTGCCTGACGTGCCAGCGACCGTGCCGGCCGATCCAGATCAGCCGCCGGATGCAGGGGATCACTCATGAGCTCGCACGATTATGGCCGCGTCCTCGACATTGAGGCGTCGCTGACGTACCTGCAGGAATGCTCCGAACGTCGTGCGTGGCATGTCGCTTACGCTGCAGTTGGCATTGCTGTGCTGAGCACGGTAGCACTCGCAGTGATGGTGCCGTTCTATCGAGTCGTGCCTCTACCCATCGAGGTCGATCGTCTGACGGGCGAATCCCAGGTGATCGACGTGCTCGACGCCCGTCATGTGCACACGAAGGAAATCCAGGATAAGCACTGGGTCGAGACTTATGTGCGCGCACGCGAGCGCTATGACTGGGGTCTGCTGCAGATGGACTACGACAGCGTGCTCACGATGAGCGATGACGTGGTTGCTCGCGATTTCCGTGGCATCTACAGCGGTCCCGATGCACTGGATCGGCAATTGGGTGCTGGCGTCGAGCGGCGCATCCGGATTCTCTCGGTCACGCTGCCGCCCGACGAACCTGGTCGGGCGGTTGTGCATGTCGAACGGACTTCGTTCAAGAATGGCGAAGCCCATGCCGAGCCGACGCAGCGCTTCGTGATCACGCTGGCCTATACCTACCGGCCGCCCGTGTTTACGCGTGAGAGCGTGGCGATCGTCAATCCATTCGGCTTCAAGGTCACGGCCTATAGCCGGGATGCGGAATATACGCCGTCGGCCTCGGCGGTAGGAGGCACGCCATGAGAGTGCTTCCGTTTGGCATCGCGCTGGTGAGCCTACTGTTCGTGGGGGGCGCGAGGGCGGTTGATCTGCCCGGTTGGAACGGTGACTCGCGCGTTCGCCAGGTGATCTATCGAGCCGACGAGGTGGTGCGCGTGGAGGCTCAACGCGGCTTTGCGACGCATATCGCGTTGGGTTCCAACGAACACATTCAGGTAGTCGCGCCTGGTGATCGAGACGGCTGGCAGGTGGTCGCGAGCAAGGGCGATCACGATGTGTACTTGAAACCGCAGCTTGCCGCCCACGATTCGAATCTCGAAATTCGCACCGACCGGCATAGCTACAGCTTTGATCTTGTGGTGCTTCCGCTGAAGTCGAAGTTCGGCAATGACCGCGTGATGTATCGCGTGACTTTCGTCTATCCGGACGAGTTGGAGAAGCAGGCGTCGGGGGAGTCGGATGCCGAGTTGGTTGCGAAGCGCCTAGCGCAGCCGGTGACCGTGCGTAACGCTCGGTATTCGATGCAGGTGATGCCGAGATCGGACGACATCGCGCCGACCGCGGCATGGGACGACGGACGTTTTACGTATCTGCGTATTCCGAACAACCGGCGCATGCCGGCGATTTTCCGTGTGGCCGACGACGGTACGGAAAGCTTGGTCGACAAGCACATCGACGGTGACACGATCGTCGTGCACGAGGTGGCGAAGCGATTCGTGCTGCGGCTCGCACGGGAGGTCGTTGGAATCTGGAATGACGCTTACGACATCGACGGCGTGCCGGCTCATGACGGCACGACGGTCAACGGGGTGAAGCGCATTCTGCGGAGCCATCACGATGAATGACGATACCCCGCGCAACGTGATTGAGCCAAACGATGGCGCCGATCGTCAGTCTGAAGATGGCCAGAACGCGAGCGCATCAAATGCGTCGGCTGATCGCGGTATGCCAGCGTTGGGGCAATACCGTGGTGCACGCCCGCGCGCCTGGTGGCTGACACCTATCGTGATCGTGCTGATCGTCGGGGTGGGCGCCGTCTGGACCGTGCACGGTTTTCTCGCGCGGCACGATGCTGAATCGAAGGCGCGGCGCGATTCGATGGCAGGTACGTCTTCCCAGGGGCGCATGTTCAACGATCTGCCCGCGTCGTCGGCCGGTAGTGCCGCTTCGGCAACGGTACCAGCAAGCGCGATTGCCGTACGCCCCGCATCGAATTCAGGCGTGGTCACGCCTGCTCGCATCGCACACGCTGCGACACCTCGCAGCTACTACGATGCGCCACTGCTTGCAACGGGCGGTGGACAGGAACCCGCGGGTGCGGGGCCAGGCGTGCCGGGGTTGGGTGGTGCACCTTTCCCGCTTGCCGCCGGCGTAAACGGCGGTGCAGGCGCGTCAGCGCAAGGTTCGGGGCAGATGGGGGGTGGGCTTGCTCAGGCGCTGATGCCGACCGTGACACCGCGTGTTCAGGCCGGGACGCTCGGCAATCGGAGTCTGGTGCTTGCGCAGGGCGCCAAGATCGACTGCGCGGGCGATACGGCGTTTGATTCGACCGAGGCTGGCTTGTCGACCTGCACGGTCACCAAGAACGTGTATTCCGACGATGGCAACGTCGTGCTGATTGAACGGGGTTCGCAGATCAACAGCCAGTATCGCTCGAACATGTCTCCGGGACAGAAGCGGGTATTCGTGCTGTCGGCCCGTATCAAGACACCCAACGGTGTCACGGTCGAGATCGATTCCCCGGCGGCCGACGCACTCGGCCGCATGGGCATCGATGGCTACATTGACAACCACTGGAGTCAGCGCATTGGGGCAGCAATGCTGCTTGGCGTTACCCAGGACGCGATCGGCTATCTATCGACTCGCGGTGGCAACACCAACGGATCGGTGGTGTTCCAGAGCACACAACAGCAGGGCAACGACATGGCCACGCGCGTGCTCGACAGCACGATCGGTATCCCACCGACTCTCACCCAGAACCAGGGCGCGGAGTTCACGATCGTGATTGCGCGTGATCTGGACTTCGGATCGGTTTATGCCCTGCAGCCGGAGGGCACGCGATGATGATTCATTCGCCCCTGCTAGATGGATCGCGCGATGCGGTGCTGGCTCGGTTGCCCGACGACGCATCCGTGCGCGAACTGATGCGGCCGTTCGTGCCGCTACTCGACGATCCCGATGTGACTGAACTGGTGATTAATCGGCCGCAGCGCGTGTTGACCGAGAACTCGCTTGGCTGGCACGGCCACGACTACGCCGATCTCGATTTCGACCGGTTGATGTCATTCGCGGTGTCGGTCGCTACCCTGACCAATCAGGAAGTGTCGTCGCAGCATCCGATTCTGTCGGCGCTGTTGCCGGACGACGCACGTCTCCAGATCGTGGTTCCGCCTGTCGTGCAGGCGCGGACGGTGTCGGTCACGATCCGCCGTCCGTCCCCAGACGAAAAGACGCTCGATACGTGTCGCGACGAGGGATTGTTCGACGCTACGGTATGGCGTAGGCCGGACGGACTCGATTCAGCTTTGGTGGACTTGCCCGTCGAAGACCGCAATCTCGTCCGGTGCCTGGAAGAGCATGACTGGTGCACCTTCTTCGAGCGCGCTGTCACGGGCAAACGCAACATCGCAGTGGTCGGCAATACAGGGTCCGGCAAGACCAGTTTCATGAAGACACTGTGCCGCTCGATTCCTGCGACTGAGCGGGTCGTGACGATCGAGGACGTTCGCGAGCTATTCATCCGGCACATTGAGAACTGCGTACATCTTCTATACAGCAAGGGCGGGCATGGCCACGCGCGGGTGACGCCTGCGGACCTGATCGCATGCGCGATGCGCATGCGTCCGGATCGCGTGCTGCTGGCAGAACTGCGTGGTGCCGAAGCTTATGACTTCTTGAAACTGCTGACGACGGGGCACGCAGGGTCGATCACGAGCTTTCACGCGCCCAATGTGACCGTCGCGATCGAGCGATTCGCGCTGATGGCAAAGGAACATCCGGAGGCCGCCGCCTGGGACGATGCCGCACTCAAGAGGTTGTTGTTCCTGACAGTTGATGTCGTCGTGCACATGGAATCACGCCCAGTGTTCGACGCAGAGGGTAAACAGACTTGCAGGCGCTGGGGCATGACCGAAGTCTGGTTCGATCCGGGGCGCAAGGCGCGCACCGCATTTGTATAGGGGGCGACCATGGACCATCCGTCTTCGCCTTTGCGCCAGCGCATTCGGACAGCTGTAATGACGTTGGTCGCCCTAGCTTGCTTGATGGCTGGACTGGCAGCGTCCCTTTGGCTTGCGTCGTTCCTCCTCTATGCCAGTCTGCGCATTAATCCGCTGCACGCGGGAATGTGGGGTTGGCTCGATGCGGTGCTGATGTGGCGAGACGGGCTGATGCCGAACGTCGGGCGCAAGCTGGTGGGGGCGGCGCTGTTTGGCGTGTTCGTGTCGTTGGGTGGCCCGGTGTTGGGCGTCCATGCGCTATGGGTGAGCTCGCGTCGACGTCATCTCTATGGCAGTGCGCGTTTTGCGAACGAGGCTGAAATTCGGCGGGCGGGGTTGCTATGACGACGCAAGCCCACCTCAATACGTCGCCTGCGATTGTCGTGGGGGTATGGCGCGGCCGCTATCTGCGGTTTGCCGGTCAGCAGTTCGTGTTACTTGCTGCACCTGCCCGCTCCGGCAAGGGTGTCGGCGTAGTGATCCCGAATCTTCTCACCTTTCCCGATTCAGTGGTCGTGCTCGACATTAAGCAGGAAAACTATGCGGCCACAGCCGGATTCCGTCGCGCGAATGGGCAGGATGTGTTTCTGTTCAATCCTTTTGCCGAAGATGGCCGGACACACCGCTACAACCCCCTGTCGGCAATCTCCGATGGCTTGTTCCGCGTGGGCGACATTCTCGCGATCGGCTATGCACTGTATCCACCAGGCGGCCACGACGGTTTCTGGAAAGATCAGGCGCGAAATCTGTTCCTCGGCATTGTGCTTCTGCTGTGCGAATGGCGCGATGCGTACCGGGCCGGCAAGGATGCGTCGACTCCCGATGTTCCCGTCACGATGGGAGAAGTGCTGCGGCAGTCGTCGGGCAATGGCATGCCGGTCAAACCCTATTTGCAGCGCGCGCTGGTCCGGCATCGTGGTTTGCTCTCGGGACCGTGCGTGGATGCACTGAATCGCTTCCTGTCCAATGACGACAAGGTGCTGGCGAGCGTGTTGGCGACCTTCAATGCGCCGCTGACGATCTGGGCCAATCCGATTGTCGACGCAGCAACGAGCGCGAACGATTTTGATGTGCGTGATCTGCGGCGGCGACGTATTTCCATCTATATCGGTGTCACGCCCGATCATCTGTCGGAAGCGGCCTTGATCGTGAACCTGCTCTTCTCGCAGATTATCAACTTGAACACGAAGCAGCTGCCCGAAGCTGATCCTACGCTCAAGTTCCAGTGCCTGCTTTTGTTCGATGAGATGACGGCAATCGGAAAGATCCACATTCTTCCGCGAGCTATTGCCTATATGCCGGGCTTCAACCTGCGCGTGCTGTCGATCGTGCAATCGATCGCGCAATTTGAATCCGTTTACGGGCGATCCGATGCCCGTACCATCATCACGAACCACGCGATGCAGATCCTCTATGCGCCGCGCGAGCAGAAGGACGCGAACGAATACTCGGAAATGCTCGGTACGTTCACCGACCAGTCGCGCAGTGTGAGCCGCCCCAATGCATTCTTTGGCGGCCGAGGTGGCTCAAGCGAAAATGTATCCGAACAGCGCCGGCCGTTGCTGCTGCCGCAGGAGTTGAAGGAACTGGAGCGAGATAAGGAAATCATCTTGCTCGAAAACACTAAGCCGATTTTGGCCGACAAGATTTGCTATTGGCGCGATCCCGAGTTTGCGTCTCGCGTCGTGCCAGCGCCGTCCGTACGCGCCCTGAACATGGCGCATTTCTCCGCGGTGGTCGAGCGTCGATTGCGCGATCTGCATCCTGATGAACTCGACCCGGAGGGTGCGGGGCTCATCGATCTGCCGCACGAGTATCTGGAAGTATTGCAGGCGTGGAATCCGCGTGATCTACCGCCGAATCTGGCCGACATCAGCGAGGAGGAGGCTGTGGCCTACGTGGAGCGGCATTTCATGCTGCTGGGCGTGCCGCTCAGTAAGGTTGAGCAGGCGAGACGTTGCCTTAGCGTAAACGATCTTGATGTGGCTGAGCTCGATTTTGTTGAACCCGCGCGCCAGGCAGCCATGAGCGGTTCGCCAGTCGTGGGAGCCCGGCAATGACGACACCCTATGTGCATGATGCGGACCGTGCACGTGCAGCGCTTGCCGTGATTCCGGCCGACGACTACCAGACCTGGGTCGATATGGCGTTCGCGCTCAAGCAGGGCTTCGGTGACGAGGGCTTCGAAATCTGGGACGCGTGGAGTCGGACGGCAGCCAACTACAACGAGCGTGCGGCCCGGACCACATGGCGCTCGGCCAGTGCATCAGGTGGCAAGACGCTCGCCACGCTTTTCTGGCAGGCGCGTCAGCATGGCTTCGATCTGAAGCGGGCGAATTATCCGGATCGCATGACTACCGTACTGGCGGCGTCACCCGAGGTGTTGGCTCAGCGCGTACGGGAGGAGGCGCAACTGCAAGCACGTCACGCAGCTGTTGCCCACGAGGCCGAATCGGTCTGGCAGTGGGCGAGACCAGTCGGCCCGGAGCATCCCTATCTTGTACGTAAGCACCTTGACCCTGCATACACGCTGCGTGAGCTCGATGCACTTGAACTGCGTGCGCTGCTTGGCTACCTGCCGGTCAGCGAGGAACTACCGCTGAATGGACGTGTTTTGGTCGTGCCGGTCTGGAATGGATCGATCTCGACGCTCGAACTGATCGACGAACACGGTCGCAAATCGTCCCTAGCTGGCGGCGCGAAGAGGGGAGGCTATTGGACGACGGAGCCGATATGGGTTCCGGCCAGCGCACCCTCGCGGGTTCTGATCGCGGAAGGCATGGCGACGGCATTGGCGGCTTCAAGAGCCACAGGCTGGTTTGCGACGGCGGCGCTGTCCAGTGGGAATCTGGGGCTGGTGGCGCAGAGCTTGCGTGAACAGTACCCCGCCGCGGAGCTGATCCTGCTAGGTGAACTGGGTAGTGGCGAGGCGCAGGCTCGGCGTGCGGCGCAAGACGCGAGGGCACATCTGGTTTGGCCACGATTCGCCGCAGATGCACGCATCCACGACATGGTACCGAACGACTTCAGTGACATGGTGGTACTGAGCGGATTTGAAGCGGTCGGCGAATACCTGCGCGCAATGGTCCGTTCCGTTGTAAGGGCAGATGGTCAATCGGAAATCTCCACCGAATCCGGTGTGACTGTGGTTGAGGTGAATGAGCATGAGGAGGGCGGGAAAATGAGCAACGTCAAGGAAAAGCTGTTGGCAGGAGATGACGGCACGTCGCGTCGCCGGCCTGCAAAGCGCGGTGCCCCGAAGCAGGCCACACCGGAGGTGTCGGCAACGGATAGTGCATCCGGTTCGGCATCACCCGCGGTGGACTCTCCGCCCGTTCTGCCGGTTGCGTTGCCATCGGCTGCCGATCCACCTCGATTCGCGTCAACGCGTCCGTCAATTGGCGCGCCGTTGTTTGGCGCGGGTGACGTGCCAAACGAGGTCAAGGCGCTAGCGGAACATCGGTTTGGCTCACCGCTCAAGATGGGGACGCCGCGCGAAAACGGTGGCCCCTATCGGGGGGAGGTGTTCAATACGGAACACTATCTGATCCAGCAGGTCGCGACACGCAGTGTCGTGTTCCACCGCAAGGATCAGATGACGTTTGTATCCGAGCGTCTGAAATGGATGGATGAAAACGCCCGGTTGAACGGATCCGAGTTGCAAGTGGGTTATGACGGCGACCAGGCGAAGGTCTATCCGTGGGACCGGGCGCGCGATCTGCTGGAACGCATGGTCGGTTCGCTGAAGAAGTCGGCACGCGAGTTGAATTACAGCCCCAATCTGGAGGCGATGCTCGATCAGTTGCAGGCGAGATCTTGGACACGCATCCGCGAAGCGCGTGCGGCCGCACTCGAAAAGTCGCGGGAACAGGAAGCGTCTCGCGAAGCCGGTTCAATGCCCGACCGATAAGGCATACCAGCATCGCGCCGACATTCAACGCCGATCTCTAGCGTGCGAGGTGCCACATGGCTCTGAGAACTTCCGCGGACGAAACCGATCCGGTTATCAACGTGATTGAACAGGATTCGCCGGCCAACGGTGGTGGACCGGCTGCGTCGGACGAACGTCGGGACAGGCTGGAATCGGCTGCAATAGCGGCGGTATCGGCTCGGCGCCGGCGTGAGTTCGATGCCGCCCGGGCGAGATTGCGGGAGCAGGCAATCCGTGACGATGCCACTACATTGAGGCAGGCCGAGACTCGGTCGCCGAGCGGGACGCCGACCGACATGGACGCGACTAGTATGCCGCTCGACCAACCGCCCGAACGCGTACGCAAGCGTTACTTGCGCGCGGGCAATCAGTATTTCCTGAAGGACGCGCCGTATCAACTTGCGTTCGAAGATCTAGGGCCATACCTCGTTACCGAGCACAACCGGCCGGATGTGGTCGAGTCGATGATTGACATGGTGCACGCGAAATCGTGGCGGCGTATTCGTGTTTCGGGTCATGAGGTGTTTCGTAGCGAGGCGTGGTTGCAGGGCACGCTGCTTGGTATTGAAGTGATCGGCTACGAGCCGAAGGCGGCAGATCTGGCGCGGCTGACAGATGCGCGGCAGGCGAGGTTGGACAATCGCATCGAGGTGGTCGCGCAAGTCGGGGCGCCAACTGCTGCGAGTGCGCCGGCTCTCGCAGAGAGTCAGGCCATGGTTTCAAGCGCATCCGGAGTCAACGTAGGCGAGAATCGTAACGGAGGTTCTTCAATCCCTTCGGTCCGATCATCGGTGTCGGAACCGCCTATTCCTGAAGGCAGCCGCGGCGCTGCAAACGACGAAGCCGATATCCCTCGGCGATACATCGGGGAACTGCTCGAGCATGGTGATGCCCCGTATCAGCACAATCCAGCGCGCAGCGACTCGTACTACGTGGTATTTCGCGATGTGGCGGGCGTCGACCAGGTCGTGTGGGGTGTGGATCTCGAGCGTGCGGTGCGTGAGGCGAATGCCAAGATCGGCCAGCAGGTGACACTCGATAATCTCGGCAAACGCCTCGTCACCGTGCGAATGCCGATCCTGAATGACGAAGGAAGGGTGGTCGGTGAAGAAGAGAAGGTCGTGCATCGCAATACCTGGCAGGTAGAGATCGTGCAGCGGGGCCATGGCGTTGCAGTCTCGCAGAAGCCGGACTATCCGCGGGATGGCGAAGCCCGATCTATTGATTCACTCGGTGCTCCAGTTGACGAGACAGAGCTGCACGGCAGTCGCGATGCACTCCATTTGGGCACCGAACGGGCATTGCATGTGGCCGTGCTGACTGCCGCCATGCGCGAACAGGGTTTCAGTGAGCGTTCCGTTGCCCGTGTGCGGCAGCACGCCGAACGCATGCTGGCGGCGTTCCAGCGCGAAGGCATTCCGGTCCCGACGCCGAAGGTATTCGATCCGAGCGCGCCGTCGGGTCGGAATCGTCGCAAGCATCAGGCTCCCGAACGCACGCCTGCCCGCGAGCTCGAGCCCACGCCAGCCGAGCCGTCGCGACCATCACCTACTCGCTGAGTTGAATCGTGGTCGTGCGCGGGCGTTTGTGCGTCGAACTCGGGGCAATCAGGTTGCGCTGGGACGACTGGTGCGCTTGCAGAGGTTTGACGGCGGGCGAGGGCGTGCGTCAGTTGATCGCAGCGGCGATTGGCGACGATGCGGACGGCGAATCCGGCACAACCATGTGGCGCTTGCCTCGGCCGGTCGTTGCGGAACCTCGCTATCGCATCGAAATACGACTAACCGGGGCGGAGCTGAATGCGGTCGAGCGGCGCGCCGCAGCAATGGGTCTGCGCAGTAATCGCTGGATCGTATCGTTGGTTCGGGCGCAATTGAGCCGGGAACCGCAGTTGGGTGAATCCGAGTTGAATGCACTGTTCGTATCAAACCAGCGACTTGCTGAGATCGGCCGTTTGTTGCGCAAACTTGCACGTGCCGACGAAAGCGAGCCAGTGCGCCGAGATTTGATGTTCGAATGGGTGGAGTTGCGAAAGTGCATTGATGAACACCTGCGTACGACGACCGCGATCATGCGTGCGAACCTTGATCGATGGAGCCGCTGATATGCCATACCCGAAAATCTACATCGACGCGATGCTCGTGAACTGGGGCGATCGCCTGTTTCATGATCCGCTACGACATGCGCAAGCGCCGCGACTCGCGCATGTGGGCATTCGCGACGCTGCCGCTCGCATGCGTGCGCAGGTCGCCCGCACGCTCAGGCGCTCCCCGGAAGTCATGGTCAAAATTACCAACAAGGCGACGAGTGCGCAGGGTATGGGAGCCGTACGTCGACATCTGCGCTATATCTCTCGTAACGGCAGGATCGAACTGGAAGATCAGACCGGTGACCGGATTGAAGGTAAGGAGGCGCTGAACGATCTCGCGAAGACCTGGCAATTCGGTGGGTGGGGTATCCCCGAGACCAGCGCGCGCCGCGAGACTTTCAACATCCTGCTGTCGATGCCACCGGGAACGGATCGCAAGGCAGTGCGCGATGCGGCGCGAGATTTCGCGATGCTCGAGTTCGGTGACGGCAGGGCGTACGTTTTTGCCGTACACAATGACGAAGCACATCCGCATGTGCATCTGAGCGTACAGGTGCGTGGTCCGGACGGCCATCGCCTGAATCCCCGCCATAAGGATCTTCAGCGATGGCGTGAGCGTTTTGCGGAGAAACTGCGTGAGCATGGTGTCGAGGCGAATGCGACGCCGCGGCGTGTGCGTGGCGTGACGCAGCGCTACCCGAAGCAGCCCGTCATCCATATGGTAGCGCGTGGCGAAACGCCGAGGTACTGGAAATCAATGCCGACCGATGCGCAGCGGGACGCAGGATGGGCCGCACAAGGTGGCGTATTTGCCGCTTGGCGAGAAATAGCCTACGCAATGGCGAGGTCGGGGGCGCGCGAAGATCGCGCGATGGCCGTTGAAATGGCGTACTTCGTCGGGTCCATGCCGGTGCAACGAAATCGACCAATGGTAGGGCGTGAGCCGGATGATAGAGGCGAGAAGCCCGATCGTCAGGTGCCAGATACCGTAGAGCGTTCAGACGGCGCCAGGCCGGATGTGGAACGCTGATGACCAGAGTGCATGATGGCTATAACTATCATGCCGCGAATCGGCAGCAATCGTATTAGTGAGCCAAATCCCGAGTGTGTGGAAAGCTAGTGCCCGTTTGGGTACGCGGCGCCTTTTTGCTCGCAAATGCGACGCGATCTTCTATGCTGGCCCCAGGATGATCCGTCGGACCCGGCTTGACGGTAATCTCGAACAGTGCCGAGGATATTGCTCCGTGTGTCTCGACTTGAGACTGCAGTCTCACGCCGCTGGGCTCATTCTCGATCGGAAAACCATGCTGGTCCGGCCTTGTACGTCACGAAGAACAGAAACAGGAACGTGATCGCGAGAAGCGGGATGCCGTAGACTGCCACCGGAAAAAACAGCACAAGTTGCAGGATCGACCCGGAAACACCGTATATGGGTGCCGTGTTCCTAACGTTTTCATAGATCAACCGGATGACTGCAGCAAGTCCCATTGCCACGAGGACGAGACCGGCCCACGCCGGTTCGCGATGCAGTAGCGCGGTTCCCCATCCGACGTATCCCCACCATGTGAGATTAATACCGACTGCGGCAAGCCAAAATCCACGTGCCGTGAAGAAGCTGTAACCGTACTGGTGTCGCGAGTGACGACTAAAAAGCCGAATGCTCTTTGCAATCGCGATGACTGTACCAAAGATGATCGCAAGTTTAAGAAATTCCACGGAACATTCCTCCAGACTGTCGCCCCGATCAGGACGCCTCCTTTGCCGACATGAAGGGCGCCACCGGGAAATGTGATGTGTCGACTGCCCTTCCTTCCAATATAGACGGCTAGGCTGTGAACGAACAATCTCGACTTCGAAAATGTCCGCGGATCGTTGGTTGGCGAATCTCCGCGTGCTGAGGAGATCAGGTCCCCGCTGTGAGGGAAACCGTGGACGAATGGGGACAACACTGGTGTGCTTGGTAGCGTGCGCTGCGGGCGTTGATCTAGAAAACACCTGGGACATCGGATCGGCCTTGATTTTTCGGGGAGCATCGCAATGGTGCCCAAAACCGGCGCAAGCCTATCCTGCGTTACCTCCTTTTCATGTCTTTGCTTTTGCGGTTCGCTAATCCCACGGGCTTGGTGAGTTTCGCTGCACGGGAAAAACAGAGCTCGGCTGCAAAAAGGGCGAATCGGCCTGCGCAGGAAAATTGTGCGAGCCATACAGCAAAGCGAACTCAACGATGCGAAAAGCGCGCGTGCCGCATGTGCGGATCCGTGGCAATCGGTTGATCTGTTGCCATAGGAAAACCGAATGCTGGGAGCAATCGCACCGAGTGCACAGGTTGCGTGTCGCGCAAAAAGGACGATCGTCCGAACGCAAATCAGATGCGCCAGTATCGAAGTGGAAGGACAGACAAGCCGCGAGGATTAAATCAATCGATTAGAGTTCCTGCGTGAGCGTCGGTAAAAACGCGTACGCCCGATTGCATCAAACTTCAGCGTGGTTCGGTGTCTTACTTAGAAACGTATCGATCGCGTGATCGGCGGTGTGACCTCGGTGCTTATGGGCGCACACACTTGAATGCGCGCTTACTCGCACGCGGAGACAAAGGAATTTCGGATTCCAGGCAAGTCCAGCACATTCTGACGGGTGCCGAAATTTCGAGTTTGGCTTGTTTTTAGACATTAACGACCGCCATTGCCTGCAGAATCGAATAGCCGGGCGACGCGGAAGCGCCGCCCGCCCGTCGTTACGCCTTCATCTGGCGCATGGCGTCCGCGAGCATCCATAGCGCGCGGTTGAGCTTCACGTTCGGGTCGATACCGGTAATGGGGCGTGTCGACATCGTGCGGCCCGAGCGGGAGCGGCCGTGCAGGCCACCCTTGGTCAGGTTTTCCTGTACGCGGTTAAAGACGGTCCAGAGGTCGTCGCGGCGATCCTCGAAGCGGCGCGGGGCCAGCAACTGGCTTTCGCTGACGAGAGCCGGGGCGTCGGCGTCGGTCGGGTCGTACCGCAGCGCCAGTGCGGAGCGGGCGAACGCATGCTGTTCGTCGCGGTCGAGTGCAACCGAGCGCATGCCGTCTTTCTGTTCTCGGACCAGTTCGAACCCGTCGAGCACATCGAACGCGCCGTTGATCACGTTCTGCACCACGTTGCCTTTGTGCGGCACGCGGATATCGGCGATGTTCTCGCCCGCGACCATGCCGTTCTGGCAGACAAAGCGGAATGTGCCGGCGAGCATCTGGTAACTGCTGGTGCCGTCGTGCGAGTTCAGCAGCACGATTTCATCGGCTTCCTCGCCGTTGATCTGGTCGGCATGGCGCCGTCGGAGCATATGCTTGGTGAATTCGCGCTTGCCGGAATCGCGCACGCGCGTTTGGCAGATCATGAATGGCTGAAAGCCTTCGTTGCGCAGCCCGCGCAGCACCTCGATGGTGGGAATGTGGGTGTAGCGCTCGGAGCGGCTTTCGTGCTTGCCGTCCGCGAAGATGGACGGGGCGACGCGGCGAATCTGATCGTCCGAGAGCGGTGAATCCGCACGCAGCATCGGTGCGCTGTAATGGAATGAGGAAGCGAGTCGCATGGCAATCTCCACAGTCAAGGTTGAGGACCTGAACCGGGCATGGAGGCGTGCCTTGCCGTTGCGGCTAGACACCTCCCGGTGGAACTCGGGGTTGGCTTTGCTGCCGCCTGACTCCCGGGTTCCCGCCCGTGCGACTGAAGGAGTCGATAGCGAACCGGCGTCAAGGAGATAGGCGAGGGAGGGGTGCGGGCAACACGGTCCCGCGCCCCTTGATGCCGGTTCGCTATCGGCTACGGTCGCGGGTCAAGGGCGGGAACCCGGGAGTCACGTGTATGCCATGTCCAGGGGTGACTGGGGGCTGCGTAGAGAGATGGGCTCGGCGAATCCAGGAGATCAAAGTGAGCGAAATTCTTTCCGAAGCCGAGCAAGTGGACGTTCGCGCCGTGGCGTCGGGTGACAAGGCGCAATTGAACACGGCATGCGCGGCGGTCAATCGCGCAGCACCAAAATACGGCATCGATGCTTGCGTCGAACTTCAGTTCAACTCAAATGTGCTCGCGCCGGTTCCGGACCTGTTGCTGCGCTCGAAGTATCGCGTGGCTGTATTGGAGTAGTTCCCGGGGGTATGACCGCGCATCGACCTTGGCGTCGACACCCTCATGTGCTGCAGGTACAGAGATTTGTCACGGCAGGGGATTTGTCTTGCAAGCCCCCCCATTGGGGGGTATAACAGTAAGTCCCGTCGAGGAGAGCAACATGGACGTGGCTGTCGATCCTGAAACCGCTCATGCGGCCGATGTGTTCCTGAAACGTATCGCGCAACGCTACCCGGTCCGCCGGGCGATCCTCTTTGGCAGCCGAGCGCGTCACGAGCATACCGACGAAAGCGATGCTGATATCGCAGTCATCCTGAGCGGCGGTCACGGCGAGCGCACGGACATCGTGCTGGACATGGCGGGCACGTCGTTTGACGTATTGCTGGAAACGGGAGTGCTGGTCGGCGCCCTGCCGATTTGGGAGGACGAACTGGAGCACCCGGAACGGTTCAGCAATCCGGTCTTGATCGAGAACATCCGACGCGAAGGAATCCCGCTATGAGGATGACTTCCGCAGACTATATGGCAAAAGCCGTACGCGCGTTGGCAGAGGCCCATGTATTGCTGCAAGTCGGTGGGCGCGAGGGCGCGTACTATGCGATGTTTGGCGCCGCTCATGCCGCATTGCTTGGTGTTGGAGTCGTTGAGCAATCGCCGGCGACCCATAGCGGCGTGATCGCGGCATTTGGTCTAAAGCTTGTGAATCAGGGGCTCGTGCGGCCCGAATACGGCCGATCATTCAGACAAGTCGAGAGTTTGCGCGGGATCGCAGATTATGGCGCCGGTAATATCTCCATTGACAAGGGGCGTTGGGCGGTTACGCAGGCGGAAGATTTCGTCGCAGTCGTGCGGCAGCTTTTGACGCCTGATCAGGAGCAAAGGCCCGATGATCCAGATGCGTCTCCGGCGCCCGATCTGGACTTATAAGCGAGGAGATACGAGTGGCCGCCAATAAGTTGCCTCCTGGGATCACGCAGCAGGTGTTTCTCCGCGGTGCGATGACGTCACTCGGCATGACGCGTATGGAGTTCGCGGAGCGTATCAGCGTTCCGATCAAGACGCTGGACAAGTGGTTGGCACCGGCGAGCACAAGCGATTTTCGGAACATGCCTGATGTGGTATGGGCCTATGTTCGAGAGGTTTTGGACTGGACGAAAAAAACGACCTGACTCGTCCTGTGCAAAAGCGCTGAACGCAGTTACCTCGGCCGTGGCGGGCCTGGTAGATTGGCTTGCTTGAGGCAGTCAGCGGCTTATGATTCTTCCAACTCGCCAGATGCAGCGAATTGGGGACCAGATGCACGATGCAGGTCTGGATTTGGGCGACTAGATAGGCCACTTCGACCGCTTCGGGGAAGTTGCACAAACCGTCGACCACCGCGATCAGGATATCGTGCAAGGGGTGGTTTTTCAGCTCGTAGAAGATCTTCGGCCAAAATTTGGCACCCTCTGTCCGCGCGATCCACGAACCAGCACTTCCTTGGGGCCGTTGGCACGGATGCCCAGCGCAGATAGACCTTGTTCTCGACTGTGCCTTCGCCGCGGAACTTCAGTCGCAGCGCGTCGAAGTACACGATCGGATACATTACCTCGAGTGGGCGCTGCTGTCACTGCTGGACGTCGGTCAGCATCTCGTCGATGACCGTGGAAATCACGTCGGGCAGCACCTGTAGCCTATACAGTTCCAGCAGATGGCCCTGAGTCTCGCGCACGCTCATTCCGCGCATATAGGCTGATCGCAGGGTGTCAAAGCCGAGCATTCCCTTCGAAGATAGTATCTCGGTGATCGGACGTCGGTGGGCTCAGCAACCGCTTGCTGCTTGATCATGCTCTGCGTGCACATACACCAGTGCGTGACATTAATTCGTGAAATAGTTTAGCTCGTCGGAGCGGCTGCCGTAGGTCATCTGTGTAAGGATAAGATTTCGCGTGAACGAATTTGCGGTTAATATTTACTATATGACGAGGCTTCGATTCTGACGCTATGCGCAAGGGTTCAGTTGTCGGATGGGGTGGCGATATCGAATGCGGAAAAAGAAAGTGATGATGTGTGTGAATTGAGATTGAGACCGGGGATATATGTTGATCAAGAAAACTGTTTTTCTTGCTTCGCGATTCGAGACCTTCAGTGAACTTCGAGCACAATTAAAACAAAAAATTACAAACTATCCTCACCTTAACCTGTCCGCGATTGATCTGGACGATGGTCGGGTGAACCACTATCCGCCGCTCGTGGAGTGCCTTGCACACGTGCGTCGATCCAACTACATGATTTTGTTGCTTGGTGATGAGTACGGTGGATTAGCACCAGATAGTGCAAAGTCGTTTACTCATCTCGAATATGAGGAAGCCGTTCGCGATGGCGCTGGAACGCGGATCTTGGTTTTTTGCATTGGAGAGCGCTATCGAGGGGGGCAGATTCAGTTCGTTGATCCCGAAACGCCCTTCGGGCAATGGCAACGAGAAATCGAGAAGCGCCATACGATCGGATTCGTGGAGCCTGATATTCCAGTGGATCTGATGGCACATCGGATCTTTGAGAGCTTTCTGGCGGCGCATTTTGCAATGGAGTTTGGTCAGATCCGTTACGAGCCGGAAGATCAACATCGCGATCTGTTCGATGCAATATCCGACGGAAAAGCGCTCGATGACTCTGATGTGACGACACTTGAGTCTCGTGATGCTGAGCAAACAGGTCCCTCATTGCTGGACGATGCACCGCAATGTTCCGGGCCTCTTGCTGCGCTGCTGCAGCCTGCGGCCGTGGCCGCGTATGAACAGCGAGTCGAAGCGCATCGAGCAATTGGGCTGGCCGATTACGGCTGTGCGATACGGCATTTGCAGCGAGCGTTGGAGCACCGCCCGCTGGATTTGATGAGTAATTTCTGGCTGGCGTCGTTGTACGTGAATCTGGGGCGTAAGCCCGACTGCGAGCGGGCGAAAGAACTGAGCGAGCGAGCTGCTCGTATAGCATTGGGCGAGGGCGCGCCATTTCGAGCCGCTGCTTCATATATGCTTGCTGCCCGTGCAGGGCATATTACCGGGCAGCCTGATGAGGCTTTGGCCTATGCTCGACAGGCGGTGGAGGCTGCGCCGAGCTATGCAAAGGCGAGAATCGAACTGGCCCGGAACTGGCTGGCTACTGGTGTGCAAGACCAGGCGATGAAGGAAATCGAGCGCGCGGCTAGTTTGTATTTTCCCAGCCTGCGCGAAGTGTTTGTCGACCCGCTATTCTCGACGGTGCGTACCCAGACGAATGAACTCATCGAGAGTCTGCGTCGTCAGTTGATCGATGGGGCCGTCCGGATATTGGTCACTGAGCGACAGCTGGCTACCATGGTTGGCCAGTTGGCCACGGGATACTTGCCGGACGACACCGCGCGTAAGCGGGCGATCGACGTAGCGAAGGCGTCGGTGGCCAGGCAACAGGAATGGGTGCGCAGTTTAATTGGGCAAGCAGAGGCGGACGTTGCCAAGCTGACACCAACCAATGGATCGGTGCGATTCGAGCTGGATAGTGAAATTCTGATACTGGATGAAAGGGTTCGCGTCAACTCGGCCATGCTGGCGGCTCAGGAGGTCGACCACGGTCATCTTGTCGGATGGAGCGCTCGACTGGGTACCTATTGGAGCATCGCCGGCGCACTGGTTGGTTTTTTGATCGCAATCCGCTCGTGGTCATATGGCAGTAAGCTCAATGGCTTTCTGATGCTTCTCGTGAGCGCCGGGTTAATGTATTTGGGTTATCGTGCGCATCGTAGGTACCGGCTGCGCCTTACGGGAACTCGCGATAAGATCGGATTGCTCAAAGCGGAGCTGTCTCGGTTCGGCAATCGACAAGCGGCATTGGGGCGGCAACTTGTGGAATGGCAGCACACGGCGAAGCACTCGACAGAACGAGCACGTGAAGCGTTGCGTCTGTTTGAGAAGGGTACGCTTTCGCAATCGAATCGGCTGTTGTTTCCGTTTGCATCCCTGTTTTCTGGTCGTCAGGGGGACCTGGTTCGTGTGATTGCCAGTCAAAGGGACTGGTTTAGCGAGCAAACAGGGCGAACGATTGAAGAGTCGCAAGCATTACCGGAGTGGTTGGAGGAGCAGGGCGAGTTCGCCCGATCGGGCGTGAGCTTGTTCCGACTGGAACGGGTGGAATCTAAGAAGGTAGTGCTCAGTCGGGCGGCCGCCTATGCGAGTGAAGCGAAATAGCAAGAGCGTTCTCGAACGAAAGGTACGGTTGCCTGATCACTCGGCTCCATGCGGTTGATGTACGACAGGAAACCGGATAAAAATAATATTTTTCTTTGTGTAATATGCGAGCGTCGATGGATTTTTGATGAAAACTATTTGTCGATGACGGGTGATTTTAAAAGGAGACCATGATGCCAGCTTTGAAAACCTATGTTGGATTTATTTCGCATGCTTGGAGCTATCACGACGAATATGCTCGACTGGAGCAGATGTTGCGAGGTGCGCCTAATTTCTTATTCAGAAATTCATCTGTGCCTCGCACCAATCCTATTCTTGGTGTGCGATCAACGCAGCAACTGACTAATGCGCTGGATGAGCAAATTCGCGTCTCAAATATCGTATTGATTCTTGGTGGAATGTATGCTGCTCACAGCGACTGGATTGAGGCTGAAATTAAAATCGCAGCGGCTTATCGTAAGCCGATAATCGGTGTCGTTCCTTGGGGCCAGCAGCGCACCCCGCAAGTGGTTCAGTTGGCTGCAAAGGAAATGGTTCGGTGGAATACGGATTCCATCGTCTCGTCGATTCGACAGTATGCGCTCTGATGTACGGGGTAAGTGAGAAAAGAATAACAGGAAAATAATCATGTCAAAGAGTGGGGCGACGAAGGATGGCGACGCGAAGCTATGCTTCGTGGTAATGGGGTTCGGAAGAAAGACTGACTATGAGTCAGGGCGCACGCTCGATCTGAATGCGACCTATCAGGAAATCATTCGACCGGCTGCCGAGCAGGCCGGTTTGCGGTGTGTGCGAGCAGACGAGATCTCACATTCTGGCCATATCGACTTGCAGATGTACGAGATGCTTCTGAGGGCTGATCTGGTGATTGCCGACATCTCGACAGGCAATGCAAATGCACTTTATGAACTCGGTGTTCGCCATGCCTTGAGGCCGTATTCGACGATCATCATGAGGGAGAGCAAGGGGAAATTTTATTTCGATTTGAATCATACGAGTACGTTCTCTTACGAACACATGGGGGAGGATATCGGCGCTAAGGAGGCGAGGCGGGCAGTCGGCGAATTGTCTTTGCTAATCCAGAGAATTTTGGAGAACCCACTGCCGGATAGTCCCGTATATACCTTTATTCCGAAGTTGATTCAGCCGCACTTGTCGGACGAACAATTTGAGGCGTTGATTCAGCGATCGGAGGCAAGTGAAGAGCAGTTTTCGGAAATGATGAGCCAGGGGGCGCGCGCGTTGCGAGAGGATCGTTATGTCGATGCGATGCGATTTTTATCGAGCGCAGTCGAGATGAAGCCAGATGAGACCTATCTGAAACAACAGCTCGCGTTGGCGACGTACAAGAGCAAGGACCCGTCGGAGATTGCTTCGCTCGTTAACGCGCTGAAGGTTATCAATGATCTGGGGCCGGATGATTCTAATGATCCCGAGACGCTGGGAATAGCAGGGGCTATCCATAAGCGGCTGTGGAATATCACGAAGGATCCGGCTGAATTGAATTTGGCTATCAAGTATTATGGTCGTGGATTTGAGTTCAGAAGAGATTATTATAATGGTGAAAATTATGCGCTATGTATGAATTATCGCGCTGAAATTGAGGGGGGTAAGGGGGAAAGGGGGTATTACGAAGTGGGTGCGCGCAAGGCACGTGAGCAGATCGTTGATATTTTAACTGGAATTGTCCAATCTCCCCAGTTTGGTGAAAGAGCGGATCAAAAATGGGTCGTCGCGACGCTGGCCAATACGCTGTTTGGTTTGAATCGTGAGGCGGAGGCGGTTCAGTATGAACAGCGGTTTTACGAGTATGTCGAACATGGTGATCTTGCGCAATGGGAGCGTGATACCTATGAGCAAGGGAAGCGAGAGGTTCTACGAGTAACCGGTCAACCTGCAGGTCGGCGCGGCAAGAAAGCTAGTGCTAAATAATCGATTCTGGACAGTTAATTTTTCTTTGAGGTGCCGTCAGACTGCAGCTAGCGCGACGGTCCCACGGTTCGTCAGCGAAATGCAGTTCCATTTCGCCGGCTAGACCTGGTCCGGGAAACCCAAGCGGATCAGTGGGCTGAGAACCAACGCCCCCAGTAGTGAGCTGAACTGCTGTTGGGCGCAAAGTAATAATGAGCCACTTCGCGCGAAGTAAATCTGAGCCACCTTTCAGTACAGTCAGCCTTTTGC